>JAICSH010000005.1 GCA_025936995.1 Thermoleophilia bacterium
ATCGGCGTGCTGCGCAACCCGGTCGTCTCGTGGGAGGAGGGCCACGGCGAGCCGGCGCCGCCGCGCATCCGTCCCTGGGGCGACGACGCGTGACCTGGCCGAAGGACGACGCGAAGCTCGAGCGCGTTCGCGCGCTGATGGCGGACGAGGAGCTCGACGCGCTCGTCGTGCGGGCACCCGACAACGTTCTCTACCTCACGAACTTCTGGGGGATGAAGGGCTACGACGCCTGCGTCTTCCCGCGCGAGGGAGACCCGGTGCTGATCACGATCGAAGCGTCGGAGGAGGACGCGGCACGGATGGCGTGGACGGGGGACGTGCGGCTGATCCGCGGCTACGACCCCGAGGATCCGCGCCCTCCGCTGGCGCGGACGCTCGACGCGGCCGTCGCCGCCGCGCGCGACTACGAGCGCGTCGGGCTCGAGCTCTCGCTCGGCACGCAGGCCTCCGATCGCATGGTCGGCGAGCCCACGACGTTCACCTCGGCGTGGTTCGACGCCTTTCCCGAGGCGGCGGACGCCACGCCTCTGCTCGTCCGCGCCCGCGCGCGCAAGACGGCGCAGGAGCTCGAGCGCCTGCGGCTCGCGAACGAGATCGCGGCGACGGCGATGGAGCACGTCCGCGGGCTGCTCCGTCCCGGGGTGAAGGAGGCGGAGGCGGCTGCGCTGTGGCAGGGGTTCGTCCACGCCGAGGGCACGGGTTGGCGCGGCAAGGTCGAGCTTGCGCTCCCGTTCTCCCTCGTCTGGGCGGGCCGCGGGATCAAGACGTTCACCGCGACCGGCGACCTGCCCGTCGTCGAGGGAGAGCCCGTTTTGTTCGAGATCTGGGTCTGCGCCGACGGCTACTGGGCCGATCACACGAAGAACCTCGTCGTCGGCGAGTTGCGGCAGGACTACGCGGAGCTCGAAGCTGCGCTCATGGAGGTCTACGAGACCGCGCTGCGGCGCATCCGGCCCGGCGCATCGATGGCCGACCTCGACCGCACCGTGCGGGAGGGGATCGCCGCGATGGGCTATCCGGGCCAGCCGACACACCCGGTCTGCCACGGCGTCGGCGCGCGGGCGCACGAGCCGCCGTATCCCCATCAGGCCGGCGGCGGCGAATTCGAGGAGGGGATGGTGCTCGCCGTCGAGCCGGGCGCCTACTGGCCGGGCGGCGGCGGGCTGCGAGTCGAGGACAACTTCCACGTCACGGCCGACGGCGTCGAGAGGCTCTCCTCGTTCCCAGACGGGGTGGTCGCGTGTCCGACCTGATCTGGACCGGGTCGCTCAACGACCGCTACGCGATCCGCGGGCGGGTCGGGCTCTACGACACGACGCTGCGCGACGGCGAGCAGACGGTCGGCGTCGTCCTCTCTCCCGAGGAGAAGCTCGAGATCGCGCGGCTGCTCGACGGGCTGGGGATCGAGCGGATCGAGGCCGGCTTCCCGCGCGTCTCGGAGGACGACCGGCGCGCCGTCGAGCTCATCGCCGGCGCGGGCCTCGGCGCTGAGATCTGGGGCTTCTCGCGTGCTGTGCCCGCCGACCTCGAGCTCCTCGTCGAGCTCGGCGTCGAGGCTTCCGTGATCGAGTCGCCGATCTCCGACCTGAAGCTCGATGCGATCGGCGTTTCGCGGGAGAAGATGCTCGAGCGCATCGCGAACGCCATGCGCTTCGCCGACGAGCACGGGATTCGGGCCGCCTTCTTCGGCGTCGACTCGACCCGCGCCGAGCCGGACTTCTACCGGCAGGTGTACGAGACCGCGGTCGAGGCCGGCGCGAAGGAGGTCGCCGTCGTCGACACGCTCGGGATCGCCTCACCGGAGGCCGTGACGGACCTCGTCGGCGCGACGCTGCAGTACGTCGACGGGTTGCCGGTGCACTTCCACGGCCACGACGACTTCGGTCTCGGGACGGCCGCCGCGGTCGCCGCGGTGCGGGCGGGTGCGACCTGGATCCACGGCACGATCAACGGGATGGGCGAGCGCGCGGGGAACGCCGACCTCGGCGAGATCGCCATCGCGCTTCGTGCGCTCTACGGCGTCGAGACCGGCCTTCGTTTCGACCGGATCCGTGAGACGGCGGCGCGCGTGCAGGAACTTTCCGGCTACGGGCTCGCGCCGTGGAAGCCGCTCACCGGCGAGACGCTGTTCCGCCGCGAGTCGGGCGCCGTCGCGTCGCAGTTCCACGATCCGCCCTCGATCGAGCCGTACTCCTCCGAGCTCGTCGGCGCCGAGCGGGCGATCGTGCTCGGAAAGAAGAGCGGGCTCGACTCGATCCGGATCAAGGCGGAGGAGCTCGGACTCGACGTGCCGGAGGAGCGCCGCGCCGAGCTGCTAGCGAAGGTGAAGGAGCTCGGGACGCAGAAGCGCGGACTCGTCACCGACGACGAGTTCCGCAAGCTCGCGTCGTGATTGCCGCGGCGGTCGCCTGTCCGCTTTGGACACGTCCGGTACCAGGTACCGGCCGTGTCCGTGACGGCCACGTCTGGATCTGACACGACCGCCGGATCCCGGGCTTGGAGCCGGGATGTCGGGCGCTGGGCTTGCCTGCTACGGACACGTCCGGTACCAGGTTCCGGCCGTGTCCGCGACGGCCGTGTCCTGCGATGATGCCGTCGGTGGCTGAGTACGACGCGGTGATCGTCGGGAGCGGCGTCAACTCGCTCGCCTGCGGCGCTCTGCTCGCGCGCGGCGGCTGGCGCGTTTGCGTGCTCGAGCGCAACGACTGGCTCGGCGGTGCGATCAAGACCGAAGAACTGACGGAGCCGGGCTTCCTCCACGACGCCTTCAGCGCCTGGCATCCGCTCTGGGTCGGCGGCGCAGCGCACGCCGAGCTCGGCACGGAGCTCGCGGCGCGCGGACTCGAGTACCTCAACACCGAGCTGCCGACCGCGACCGCGTTCCCGGACGGAGGCGCCGCGTTCCTCCTGCGGACGGCGGAGGGAAACGCGGAGGAGCTCGGGCCCGAGTGGCCGGGCGTGCTCGACCGCTTCTTCCCGAACGCGGAGCTCGCCTTCGGCGTGCTCGGCACCGAGCTCTGGTCGTCGGCGGGCCTCGCACTCGGGGCGAAGGCCGTGCGCCGTCTCGGCCGCGGGGGCGCGGCGGTCTTCCTCGGGGAGGTGCTGCAGTCGAGCCGCGACTGGCTCGAGACGACGTTCGCCGGGGAGCGCGCGCACGGCGTGCTCGCGCCGTGGGTGCTCCACACCGGCCTCGGCCCCGACCAGGCGACGTCGGGCTTCATGACCCAGGTGATCGCGGTCGCCGTCCAGGAGGGCGGGATGCCCGTCCCGCGGGGCGGCGGCGCAAAGCTCGCGGAGGCGCTCGCCCGACTGATCCGGGATCACGGCGGCGTCTGCGAGACCGATCGCGACGTCGAGCGCGTGATCGTCCGCTCCGGTCGCGCGGTCGGCGTGCGCCTGACCGACGGCGAGACGATCGAAGCGGAGCGCGCGGTGATCGCGAACGTGACGCCGACCCAGCTCCACGAGCGGCTGCTCGCCGACGCGGACGTGCCGGAGCCCGTCCGGGAGGGCGCGCGCCGCTTTCGCTACGGACGCGCGGAGATGCAGGTCCACTACGCGCTCTCCGAGCCGGTGCGCTGGGTGGGCGACGAACGCCTCGGCGGGACGGCGATCGTCCACGTCACGCCCGGGCTCGACGGCGTCTCGCGCGCGGTGAACGAGGCGGAGCGTGGGCTACTCCCGGCGGAGGCCACGATCGTCGCCGGCCAGCCCCTCACGCTCGATCCCTCGCGTGCGCCGGACGGCCGCGGTCTCCTCTGGATCCAGCTCCAGGAGCTGCCCTGGCGGATCAAGGGCGACGCCGCGGGCGAGATCGACCCCGGCGATGGGCAGTGGACGGACGACCTACGTGAGCGCTACGCCGACCGGGTCCAGGCGCGTCTCGCCCGGCACATGCCGAACCTCGAGTCGTCGATCCTCAAGCGAGTCGCGCTCGGCCCGCACGATCTGCAGCGTGCGAACGTCAACCTCCGCCACGGAGATCCCTACGGCGGCGCGCTCGGCCTCGATCAGAACTTCCTGTGGCGGCCGTTCGGACGGAGCCCCGGCCACACGACGCCGATCGAGCGCCTGTGGCAGATCGGCGCGAGCACGTGGCCCGGCCCCGGCCTCGGCGGCGGCTCGGGAACGCTCGTGGCGCGCAAGCTCCTCGAGCCGCCGCTCACTCAGCGGGCAATCACGCGAGTCCGGGGGCTCGCGTCGAGGTAGCGCGCGGCCGGGTTCAGCCCGCCGGATGGACCATCCATACGTTCGGCTCCACGTAGAGTCCCTCGTCGCGTTCGCGGTCTATCTCGACGGGCACAAGCGCGCCGGGTATGACGTAGGCCCCGGTCTCGGGAAACGCCATCTGCGTCCATTCCTCCCATTCGGCGACCGCGGCTGGGATGGTCGTCGATTGCGGTGCGACCTTCGCAATCTCGGCTCCGAGGCGCTCGTGCGTCCTCAGCCAGGGGTCGAAATGCGTCCCGTCGGGGCGGCGCCAGCTGTATCGCTCCATCGGAGTGAGCGGATAGCGGTCCTTCAGGGTCGGCCGGACCGGTGCGATCAGCGTGCCGAGGCCATGGTCGCGACCGATCTCGGCCATTCGCCGGATCATGCGAGCGCTCAGACTCTGACCCCGGTACTCGGGCGCAATCAGGATCTGCAGAGCGCAGAGCACGGTCGGCTCAGGAGCTCCCCCCGCGAAGCGTGCTTCGACGACGGCGTCGAGCCCTGCATCGGGGAGGCTCGCAGCGCCTCCGTCCCACGACGCCGGAACCGCCATCCCCGCACCTACGACTTGCTCCCGTTCGTCATCCCACGCGTAGAACTGGAACTCGGCGTCCTCGGCGATCACGCGCCCGAGGAAACGTTCCATGACGGGGTCGTGATACAGGGACTCGGGCCACAGGCTCCGCTCCTCGAGGCTTGCTGTGTGTGGGAGGCGGCCGGGCCGCTCGGCACGAGTCGGAAACTGCAACGCCATCGGGCGACGGGCTAGTCCGGCTGGTCGCGGACGAGCTCCAGCGTCGCGCAGTGCAAGCCCGCGATCGCGAACTTGTGGCTCTCGGAGAAATCGACCTGGATCACCTCGACGCCGTGCTTCTCGAGCGCGCGAAGCACCGTCGGCGAGCCCGCGTTCATCACCACGCGGCCCGGCGAGAGGGTCACGCCGTTCAGCGCGAGATCCCAGTACTCCTCGACGGGCACCTCGATGATCTCGTAACCGCGCCGGATCAGCTCCCGCACAAAGCCGTAGTTGACGAGGTGCGGCGCAAGCAGCACCTTCCCCTCGTCCACGGTCAGCATGACCATGTCCATGTGGGACGTGCCGATGTTGCCGTGGCCGGTCGTGTCGTACCACCCCGGGCTGTGGCACACGATCAGCTCGACGCCGAGGTTCGAGAGAACGAACTCGAGCTGGCGTAGCCCCTCCTCGTTCGCGACCACCGACTCGTTGAAGACGAACGTCTTCTCGTCGAGCCAGCGCCCGGCACCCGGCTCGCCGACGCCGGTGCCGTGGATCGTCAGGTAGACGGGCACCTGCAGCGCCGCCAGCACCTGCTGCCAGATCACCTCGCGGCCCTTCTGCCAGGAGCCGAGCCCGTAGCGGTGGACGATCGCCCCGCCGTGGACGACGAGGCCGCCGCCGGCGAGCGTGACGAGGTTCTTGATCCAGCCGTAGGCGCCGATCGCGGGCACCGGCGGCTCGATGTAGTTGACGCGGACGCCGTTGTCGGCGAGCACCGCATAGTACTCGTCGAACTGCGCCTGCAGCCGGCCGAGGTCGGCGTTGCCCCCGGCCGACGAGTAGTAGTACTGCCACTCCTCGGCGTACTCCGGCCGCACCTCGTTCTCGGACGGCCGGGAGACGACCACCTCGCGCAGCGTCCCGATTCCCTCGGCGCCCCACCGCCGGCCCCAGACCTGCTCGACCTCGTCGTAGAAGTCGCTCTCGTGGAGCATGTAGTTCCGGAGCGGCTTGCCCGGCTCGAACCACGGCAGCGCCTCGAGCACGGCGGCCTCGTCGTGGCCCTCCGCGGGCCGCGGAGACGAGTACTCGAGCTCGACGTCCCGGCCGTCCGCCATACGGACGCGGAACGGGACAAGCTCCCGGGTCGACTCCCCTGCGGACCGGTCCGACGTGGTTGCCATGTCGCTCCTTTCTAGAACGCGAAGATGCTCCGGCCGGCGAGCTCGACCTCGTAGATGTCGGTCGCCAGCTCCAGGTGGGCGTGCAATGCGACGGCGGCGCGGTCGGCATCGCGGGCCGCGCAGGCAGCGAGCAGCTCGTGGTCGAGCTCCGCGTGCCGGTCCTGCAGCGAGCCGCCGGGGCCCAGCAGCACGGGCCGGTACCGCTCGCAGCTGTCCCAGGCGGGACGGATCAGGCGCAGGAGCCAGCCGGAGCGCGCCGCCTCGTAGAGCGTGAAGTGGAACCCGGTGTGGGCCCGCACGGCCGCGCGCGCATCGCCGCCGCGGCGGGCGCCGTCGAGCTCGGCGAGATGCGAGCGGGCCGACTGCTCGTCCTGCGCGTCGAAGAGCTCGGCCGCGCGGCGGACGGCCATCGACTCCAGCGCGAGCCGGATCGAGAACAGCTCGCGCAGCTCCTCGATCTCCAGCGCCACGACCTTCGCGCCGTGATGCGGGACGTGCTCCGCCAGGCCGAGCGCCTCGAGCCGGCGCACCGCCTCGCGGATCGGCGAGATGCTCATCCCGAGCGAGCGGGCGAGATCCTCGAGCCGCAGCGGAGTGCCCGGCGTCAGCTCGCCGAGGATGATGGCCTCGCGCAGCCGCTCGAGCGCCGCCTCCGCCATCGTGCGGTGGCGCAACCCGTCGCCGCCCTGCGACAGTGTCGACTCCACGGTCGGCTCCACGAAGATCGAGGGTGAACCACTCTTGATCAGATGTCAAACGCATGCGACGATCACCTCTCCGGTGCCGAGGGCCACACAGCAGCCACCGTTCTCGATCTCCCAGGTGAGCACGCTTGCCGCGAGCTTCGCCGACGACGTGCGCGCATATGCGGCCGCGGGCGTCGACGGGATCGGAGTCTGGGAGCTGAAGCTCGGCGATGGACCAGACGACGAGGAGCTCGAGCAGCTCGCAGCGAGCGGGCTCGGCTCCTCGTCTGCGGTGCCGATCGTTCCCTCGATCCTGCCGCTGCCGCTCCTGCCCGGTCCGGAGGCGCCCGAGGAGCGGATCGAGTCGCTCTGCGCCTCGGTTCACCGGCTCGCGGCGTTCGAGCCGGCGGCGATCATCTGCCTCACCGGACCCCCGGGGGAGCGCGACCCGGACGAGGCGAGGGGAACCGTCGTCGACGGCCTGCGCGCTGTCGCGCGAGAGGCCGAGAGCGCGGGAGTCCGGCTCGCCGTCGAGCCGTTCCAGCGCGAGGGGATCGAGGACTGGTCGATCATCGACACCCTGAGCGAGGCTGCGCAGCTGATCGAGGAGGTCGGCAACGGAGCCGTCGGCATCCAGTTCGACGTCTGGCATCACTGGAACACGCCGGACGTGCTCGAGGAGATCCCGCGCCACGCGCACCTCATCGCGGGAGTCCATGTGGACGACTGGCGCGAGCCGACGCGCGGCTGGGCCGACCGCGTCCTCCCGGGCGAGGGCTCGGCAGACTTGCCCGCGCTGCTCGGCGTCTTAGACGACGTGGGGTGGGACGGGTTCTACGACCTCGAGATCTTCTCCGACAACGGCGCGTTCGGCACGTCGTATTCCGGCTCGCTCTGGGATCTCGACCCCGCCGAGCTCGTGCGCCGCGGTCGCGAGGCTTTCTACCGCTGTTGGTCGGAACGGAGGGTCACGGCGGACGCCGTTGGCCGGAGAGGAGAGACATGAGGGTAAGCAAGCGGGCGCGCTGGGCGCTCGTGATCGTTGCCGCTGCGGCACTCGTCCTCGCGGCGGCCGCGGCGGCTCGTACGAGCTCGTCGTCGGCCAAGAAGCCGATCGTCATCGGCTGGGCGTTCGACAACAAGGGCCCGATGCAGCCCTTCGACACACCTGCACTCGCGGCGGCGCAGCTCGAGGTCGCCAAGGTCAACAAGAAGGGTGTGGACGGGCGCAAGATCGTGATCAAGACCTGCAAGACCCAGGGCGACGACCCGACGACGTCGAAGACGTGTGCCGACAAGCTCATCAGCCAGGGCGCGAACGTCATCTTCACGACCTGCGACGTCGATCTCGCTTCGCCTGTCGTGCAGGAGTCGCTCAAGCACCATCTGCTGACGATCGCACCGTGCATCGGCACCGACCAGATGGGGCCGAAGCGGTTCGGCAAGGCGGGCAAGCTCGCGTACAGCTTCGGGAACGTCGCGCAGGACGAGGGCTCCGCGATGGCGCAGCTCGCCTGGAACAAGGGCTGGAAGACCGCCGACCTCGCGACGGACACCGTGATCGTCTACTTCAAGGCCGTCGTGACGGCGTTCAAGGCTCGCTTCAAGCAGCTCGGCGGCAAGATCAACTACGAGACGTCGTACCAGGATCCGGCGCTCCAGCAGGGGTCCACGAACTTCCACAACGCCGCGAGCGGCATCGAGCAGCATCCCGCGAAGGTGATCGTGACCGTGACGTCGGGCTCGTACGGCGCGCAGCTTCCGTTCATCACCGACCTGCGCACGGCCGGGGTCAACACGCCGATCCTGAACTCGTGGGCGGGTGACGGGACGTACTGGCTGCCCACGAGCGGCCCGAAGGTCACGAACTACTGGTACGTGACGTACGCGAACGCATTCGGCCACGACCCGAGTGCAGCGGTGAACAAGCTGGCCAAGACGCTCAGGGCCGCCAATCCGTTCAACGCCGCGACCGGCGGCTTCGTCACCGGGCCGGCCGCGATCGACGGGCTCGTCACCGCGATCAAGCGTGCGAACGGGTCGCTCCTCGGCTCGAAGCTCGCAGCGGTGATGGAGAAGTTCCACAAGGTGCCGACGCTCTCGGGCAATGTGAGCTTCTCGAAGAAGCTCCACTCGGTCTTCGGCCGCGAGTACCGCGTGGTCGAGATCAACAACAACAAGCCGATTGCGAAGGGCACCATCACTGCGAAGGTCGTGCCGAACAGCCCGGACGCCTAG
This sequence comes from Thermoleophilia bacterium, assembly GCA_025936995.1. Classification (GTDB taxonomy): domain Bacteria; phylum Actinomycetota; class Thermoleophilia; order Gaiellales; family Gaiellaceae; genus Palsa-739. The sequence continues at coordinate 9,060 of JAICSH010000005.1, forward strand.
GGCTTGACGGCGGTCTCGGAGAGCGAGACGCACGCGAGGTCCGGAGGATCGCTCCGGGCCTCCGCCGTCTCGCGTTCGTTCGCGGGGGTCCAGGCACTCCGCGACGTCTCGCTCGAGCTACCGCAGGGCAAGGTGGTCGGCCTGATCGGGCCGAACGGCGCGGGCAAGTCGACGCTCGTCAACGTCCTCAGCGGCTTCGACCGGCCGACGAGCGGACGCGTGCTGCTCGAGGACCGGGACGTGACCCGGTGGCCTGCGTTCCGGCGCGGGCGACACGGGCTTGCGCGGACGTTCCAGCACAGTCACGCCTTTCGCGGCCTCTCGGTGCGGGAGAACGTCGAGGTCTCCGCGCTTGGGGTCGGCGCGTCGCAACGCGAGGCGGCGCGCCGGGCACGGGAGCTGCTCGCGCTGCTCGCGCTCGACGAGTACGGAGACCGTCCCGCGGGCTCGCTCGCGCACGGCGACGAGCGCCGGCTCGGCGTCGCGCGGGCGCTCGCGACGGAACCGCGCTTCGTGCTGATGGACGAGCCGGCGGCGGGCCTGCCCGAGGCGGAGGTGCCGCGCTTCGCGACCGCGGTCGGCGTGATCCGCGACCGCGGGGCGGGCGTCCTCCTCGTCGACCACAATGTCGCCCTCGTGCTGGAGGTCTGCGAGCGGATCCACGTGCTCGACCAGGGGAAGACGCTCGCCGAGGGGACGCCGCAGGAGATCCGCGCCCACCTCGGCGTCGCCGCGGCCTACCTCGGCGAGAGCGCTGCCGAGGATCTCGAATGACGGCGCTGACGGTCGAGAAGCTCTCGATCCGCTACGGCGCGGTCGAAGCCGTGCGCGGGCTCTCCCTCGAGGTGAAGCCCGGCGAGATCGTCGGCCTGATCGGGCCGAACGGCGCGGGCAAGTCGTCGACGCTGCACGCGATCATGGGCGCGGCGCCCGTCACCGGCGGCGACGTCCGGCTCGACGGAACGTCGCTCGTGGGCCGGCGCCCCGAGGACGTGGCCCGCCGCGGCATCGCGCTCGTGCCCGAGGGGCGACGCATCTTCGGCGAGCTGACCGTGGACGAGAACCTGCGCCTCGGCCTTGCAGGCCGCAGGCGGGGGAGGAACGGCGGCGGTCTGACACGAGCCTTCGACCTGTTTCCGATCCTGCGGGAGTTCCGCTCCCGCCAGGCCGGCGTCCTCTCGGGTGGACAGCAGCAGCAGCTGGCGATCGGCCGGGCGCTCGTCGCCGACCCGGACGTCCTCCTGCTCGACGAGCCTTCGCTCGGCCTCGCGCCGAAGATCGTGGACGTCGTCTTCGAGGCCCTGACGCAGATCCGTGACTCGGGCCTCGGCGTGCTGCTGGTCGAGCAGCGCGCCCAGCGGACGGTCGCGCTCGCCGACAGGTCGCACGTGCTCGCGAACGGCGAGCTCCGCCTGACGCTCGGCCCGGAGGACGCAAGCGACACCGACCGGCTTGTCGCCGCCTACCTCGCATGACGCTCGCCTTCCTCAACCTCACGTGGCCGACGTTTGCGAACGGACTCGCGCTCGGCGGGGTCTACGCGCTCATGGCGGTGGGCATCGGCCTGGTCTTCGGCGTCCTCCGGCTCGTCAACTTCGCGTACGGGCAGCTGATCATGGCCGGAGCGTTCGCCCTGGCCTTCGGCTCGCAATGGGGGTTCCCGAACTGGGCCTCGATCCTCTTCTGCTTCGGCGTCGTGCTGGGCCTGTCCGTGTTGATGGACTTGCTCGTCTTCCGGCCGCTGAGGACGCATTCGCCCGCCGTGATGCTCGTGGCGACGTTCGCGGTCGCGTTCCTGCTCCAGAACATCGCGCTGCTCGCGTTCGGCCCGCTGGGCAAGAGCGCCGGCGCGCTCGCGATCCTCAACGCGCCGTGGGACATCGGCGGCGTGTTCATCAAGAAGATCGCCGTGATCTCCTTCGCGACCGCCGTCGGCTGCCTCGTGATCCTGCAGCTCCTCCTCACGCGCACGCCGCTGGGCCTCCACATGCGCGCCGCGGCGATGGACTTCCGGACGGCTCGCCTGCTCGGTGTCCGCGCGAACTGGGTGATCTCGGGAGCCGTGATCGTCTCCGGGCTGTTCGCGGCCGTCTCGGCCGTGATGCTGAGCGTTCAGGAGCTCACGGTCGTGCCGACGTTCGGCACCCAGGACACGATCCTCGTGCTCGCCGGCGTCGTCCTCGGCGGTCTCAACCGGCCCATACCGGCAACCCTCGGCGGCTTCTCGATCGGCTTCGCCAACGGGATCCTCGGCGGCGTCCTCCCGTCGAACCAGAGCCAGTACCTCCCGAGCTTCCTCTTCGCCGCGGTGATCGTCGTGCTGCTCGTCCGGCCGAACGGGCTCTTCGCGCGCGGCGGTGGCACGGTGGAGCGGGTATGACCTGGATCCGCCGCGCCGTGGAGCTGCTTGCGCCTGCGCTGCTCATCCTCGGCACAGCGCTCCTCGCGCTCGAGGTCTCGAGCTACCTGCAGGCGTACTTCCTCGACACGCTGGTGAAGGTCGCGATCGTCGTCGCGCTGTACGTCTTCATCGGCAACTCCGGCGTGCTGTCGTTCGGTCACGTGAGCTTCGTCGCCGTCGGCGCCTGGACGGCCGGGGTCCTCACGGTGCCGGAGGACCAGAAGCGGATCACGATGCCCGGCCTGGCCCACTTCCTCCTCACGACGAGCGTCGGCAACGTCGCATCGCTCGTGCTCGCTGCGGTGGTGGGCGGGATCTTCGCCTTCGCCGTCGGGCTGCCGCTGATGCGGCTCTCGGGCCTCGCCGCCGGAATCGCGACCTTCGGGGTGCTCGAGATCACGAACAACGTGCTCACGTACGAGCAGCGGATCGGCCCGGGCCTGAACGCGTTCTCCTCCGTTCCATCGACGACCGGGATCTGGCAAGCGACGATCGGTGGGCTCGTCTGCGTGGTCGTCGCCTACGCCTACCAGCGAACCCGGTTCTCCCGGATGCTGCGCGCCACCCGCGAGGATCCGGCGGCGGCGGCGGCGGCCGGGATCTCGATCTACCGCCAGCGGCTGCTCGCCTTCACGCTCTCGGGCGCCCTCGCCGGCTTCGCCGGTGGGCTCTACGTTCACCTGCAGCCGCTGCAGGCGGGCAGCCTCTCGCTCAACCTCACGTTCGTCACGCTCGCGATGCTCGTCGTGGGCGGGTCCGGGAGCCTGCTGGGCGCCGTCGTCGGGGCGCTGGCCCTGAACGGGATCTTCTCCTTCTTCTCGGCTGCGACGAACACCGTCGACGTGCTCGGCTGGAGCTTTACCGTCCCGTCGGGGACGGCAGAGCTCACCCTCGGAATGCTGATGGCGATCGTGCTCATCCTCCGCCCGAACGGCCTCACCGGCGGCCGGGAGCTGTCCTTGCCACGGCGTCGCTCCGTGGCGGATCTCGAGAAAGCGAGGGCCACGACATGAGGTTCAGCATCTACACGGAGGTCCAGAGCTGGCCGGGGAAGCCCTACGACCGGCTCTACGGCGAGGTGCTCGAGCAGATCGAGAACGCCGACCGGCTCGGCTACGACGCCTTCGCCGCGGTCGAGCACCTCTTCTTCCCGAAGTTCTCGGCCTCGGCGAACGTCTTCGGCCTCTTCGGGATGGCAGCCGCGCGGACGCGCCACATCAACTTCCGCACGATGCTCCACATCCTCCCGTACCACAACCCGCTCGTGCTGGCGGCCATGATCCACGAGTTCTCGCTGCTCACGGGAGGACGCTACGAGTTCGGCGTCGGGCGCGGACACGGCTGGATCCCGCTGCCCGCCGGGATGCCGCTCGACGAGACCTCGCGTCCGCGCTACGAGGAGGCGCTCGACCTCTTCATCGAGGCACTGCACAACGACGTCGTCAGCTTCGAGGGCGAGTACTGGAACGTGAAGGACAGCCAGGTGATCCCGTTCAGCGGGCACAGGTTCCGGGTCGTACTCGGCGGAACCTCGGACCGGACGTACGACCTCGCGGCGAAGCACGGCTGGGCCGTCGCGGTGCCTCCGCTGCTCCCGTACGCGGCGCTCAAGGACCAGCTCGATCTCTACCGCGCGAAGTGCGCCGAGTACGGGACCACGCCGGACATCATCTGGATCCACGCCTGCTACATCGACGACGACCGCGACCTCGCGCTGCGCGAGGCGGAGCAGCACATGCGCGGGTTCCTCGCGGGCAACGCGTCGCCGCTGACCGACCATCCCCTGCCGCCGGTCGACGCGCTCAACGCGGCCGGCTACGGCTTCTACGCCTCGGGGATCATGGAGAAGCTCGCCGCGACGCCGTACGACGAGATGGTCGCGGGCGACATCGTCTGGGTGGGCACGCCTGACGACGTCATCCAGCGGATCCGCGAGACGATCGAGGTCTGCGAGGGGCTCACCGAGATCGCGATCACGACGAACCCCGGCGGCGTCGATCACTGGAAGGCGATCAAGGCGCAGGAGCTGTTCGCGGAGCACGTTATCCCGGGCATCCAGCGGGAGACCGAGGCGGCCGTGGTCGAGGCATGACTTCCGTCGTCGTAGCGGGGGCGGGATCGATCGGCTCCCTGCTCGCCGCGCATCTCGCCCGCGTCGCCGACGTGACGGTGCTGACGCGGCGCGAGGAGCACGCAGCCGCGCTCCGCGAGCAGGGCCTCCGCGTGTCGGGGCGCGGCGACTTCACCGCTGGCGTCGGCGCCACCGCCGATCCGGCCGGGCTCCCGCAGGACGCCGAGCTCGCGATCCTCGCCTGCAAGGGCACCGACCTCGCGCCGCTCGCAGGCCGGCTCGAAGGGATGCTTCCGGGCGCGACGGTGATGACGATCCAGAACGGCCTCGGCGCGGAGGGGATCGTGGCCGCGCACGGCGAGTGGCCGCTTCTCTCCGCCGTCACCTTCATGAGCGGCACGCGCCACGGCGACGCGCACGTGGAGTACGTCCTCGACACGCCGACGTGGATCGGGCCCTACCGCGGCACGACGGAGGAGGAGGCGCGCCGCGTCGCCGAACTGATCGAGGCGGGCGGCCTCAAGGCGCAGGCGTTCCCCGACCTGCGGCCGGCACAGTGGTCGAAGCTCATCTTCAACGCGACGGTGAACGGCGTCGCGGCGCTGACGGCGCTGCCGCACGACTTCCACTTCGCAGAAACGGAGAACAGGCCCGACCTCGGCCACCTCGTCCGCGACCTCGTCGACGAGGGCAAGGCGGTCGCGGCTGCGGCAGGCGTCGAGCTCCACGACGATCCGTGGGAGATGAACGTCCTCGCGACGCAGCGCGGCCACCGGCACTTTCCGTCGATGCTCGAGGACGTCGAGGCTCGAAGGCCGACGGAGCTCGAGTCGATCAACGGCGCGCTGGTCCGCGAAGCGGTGCGGCTCGACGTCCCCGTCCCGCTCCAGACCGCCGTCTATAGGCTCGTCAGGGCGAGGGAGGCGAGCTACTCGGAGTGAAAATCGCGGTCGTGGGGTGTGGGGCAGTCGGGTCGCTGTTCGCGGCGAACCTGTCGCTGCTCGACGACGTCGAGGTCTGGGCGTTCGACCTGAACGAGCTGCACATGGCGGCGATCAACCGCGACGGGCTGCGGCTCTCGGGTGCCGGCGAGGTCGTCGGGCGCCCCCGGGCGACGAGCGATCCGGCCCTGCTGCCCGCCTGCGACTTCGGCATCGTCGCGACCAAGGCGATGCACACGGAGGCGGCGATCGCCGCGACCGCGCACGCGTTCGCCGAAGGCTGCGTCGCCACGGTGCAGAACGGCCTCGGCAACGAGGAGACCATCGCGCCGCACGTCACGCGCGTCATCCGCGGAACGACGTTTCCGGCGGGGAAGCTGCTCGAGCCCGGTCACGTGCAGTGGGACGTGAGAGGCGACACGACGTTCGGCCCGTACGACGAGCGGACGCCTCTCGCCGCGGTGGAGCGGCTCGCCGAGGTGTGCACCCGCGCCGGCATGCCGGCGGACGCGGTCGAGGACGCGCGCGGGCCGCAGTGGCGCAAGGTCATCTTCAACGCCTCGACGAACCCCGTCGGCGCTCTCACCGGCCTGACCCACGGCCGCGTCTGTGAGCGTCCCGAGCTCCGCGCGCTCGTCACCGGCCTCGTCGACGAGGGCAAGGCGGTCGCCGCGGCGCAGGGGATCGAGCTCGACGCCGATCCCGAGGACCTGATCGACCACGCCGCGAAGCCGGAGGTCGCATACGACCACAAGGCGTCGATGCTCCAGGACGTCGAGGCCCGACGGCAGACGGAGGTGGACTACCTCAACGGCGGCATCGTCCGCTTCGGCGAGGAACACGGCGTGCCGACGCCGCTCAACGCCGCGATCCAGACGCTCGTGAAAGGGGTGGAGGCGTCGTGGACGCAGAGCTGACCGCGCGTCACGCGCGGGTGCGGGAGGCGCTCGAGCGGGACGGGCTCGACGCGGTGCTCGTCTGCGGCTCCGAATACACGGGCTTCGAGGGCGCGGTGACGTACCTCTCCGGCTTCCAGATCGTGCACCGCTACGCGTACGTCCTCCTCCCGCGGGAGGGGGACGCGGCGATCGTCTTCCCCGCCGAGGCGCGGTACGTCGGCGAGCACGGCGACTCGCAGATCGCGGAGCAGGTCTTCGCCGACCGGCCGGGCGAGTGGCTGGCGGACAGGCTGCGCGGCAAGCGGGTCGGCACGTACGGGCTCGACTACGTGATGACCGTGCGCGACCACACGGCGCTCGCGGGCGCGGCCGAGATCGTCCCGTGGGACGAGCAGTTCGACCTCGTGCGTGCGGTCAAGTCCGACGCCGAACTCGCCTCGGTCCGCGAGAGCGTCGAGATCAACACCGCCGGCTTCCACGCGTTCCGCGAGGTATGGGCTCCCGGCCGGAACGCGGCCGAGGTGCTCGCGCCCGCGGAGAAGCTCTTCGTCGAGCGCGGCTGCGGGCGCCTGACGATGAACATGGTGCTCGTCGGCGCCGAGTTTGCGATCGCGCGGGAGGACACGATCTTCGGCGAGTTCACGATCCCGTCGCTCGAGATCGCGGGGCCGGGCGGCCACTGGGTCGAGGTCTCGCGCGCGCTCGGGACGCCGAGCGACGAGGTGCAGCGGATGCTCGAGGCGTACGAGGAGTACTACGAGGTTGCGCAGACGGCGCTCCACGCGGGCGCGACCGCGCACGACGTCCATCGCGCGGTGTCGAAGGGATTCACCGAGCGCGGCTACCACCTCGGCCACGTCACGGGACACTCGATCGGGATGACGATGATCGAGCATCCGCGGATCGGCGAGGCCGTCGAGACCGAGCTCGCCGCGAACATGGTCTTCTCCATGCACCCGCACGCGATCTCGGCCGATGGTCGAGAATGCCTCTACATGCAGGACACCTGGCTCGTGACCGAGGACGGGGGCGTCCCGCTCGCCGGCCTGGAGATGCGGATCTGGTGAGCGCCCCACACGCCGACGAGGAGGAGTTCCGGCCGATCCTGCCGGGCGCGGCGCCGAGCGACTACGAGCGCTACCTCCGCACCGACGAGCTCCTCGCGCTCCAGAAGGGCCCGGACGAGTGGGTGCACCGCGACGAGCTCCTCTTCCAGACCGTCCACCAGTCGTCGGAGCTCTGGCTCAAGCACGCATGGATGGAGGTGGAGGAAGCGACGCGGCTCGTGGAGGCGCGCGACGTGGCCGCGGCCCTGCGGCTGCTCGGGCGCGCGAACTGCGCGCTGCGGTACGTCGTCGGGTTTCTCGAGCACCTCGAGCTGATGTCGCCGTGGGAGTACCAGGAGGTGCGTCGCGTGCTCGGCCACGGCTCCGGCTTCGACTCGCCGGGCTTCCGCGAGGTGCGGCGCGTCTCCCTCCCGCTCTGGGAGGCGTTCGAGGCGCTGCGCGAGGAGCGCGGGCTGACCCTGCTCGAGGTCTATACGCGGGGCCGCGAGCACGAGGACCTCTACCAGCTCGCCGAGGCGCTCATCGACTGGGACGAGCAGGTCGGCGTCTGGCGCTTCCGTCACGTGAAGATGGTCGGGCGGGTGATCGGAGAGGACGTCATCGGGACGCAGGGCACGCCGGTCGAGCTGCTCGCCGGGCTGATCAAGCACAAGCTCTATCCCGACCTCTGGCGGGTGCGCACCGAGCTGACCGAGCTCGCGAAGGAGAGCGACCCGCCCTGATCCCGCTCGAGGAGATCCGCCGGGCCCGGGAGCGGATCGGCGACGACGTCCTCCGCACGCCGCTCGTCCCGTTCGGCCTCGAGGGCCGCATCCTGCTCAAGCTCGAGTGCCTGCAGCCGGTCGGCTCCTTCAAGCTGCGGGGCGCGCTCTCGGCGGTGCGCGCAGCCTCGACGCGTGAGCTCGCGGACGGAGTCGTCACGGCCAGCGCGGGGAACATGGCGCAGGGCGTCGCGTGGGCCGCGCGCGAGGCGGGCGTGCCGGCGCGGGTCATCTGTCCCGAGGGCGCTCCGCGGACGAAGATCGAGCGCGTCGAGGCGCTCGGCGCCGAGGTGGTCCCGGTCACGCACGAGGAGTGGTGGCAGGCGATGGTGGACCGCGGCCGCGAGGGTGTTCCCGGCTTCTTCGTGCATCCGGTCGCGGACGAGGCGGTCATGGACGGGAACGGGACGATCGGCCTCGAGTTGACGGAGGACGCGCCGGAGTTCGACGCGGTCGTCGTCCCGTGGGGCGGCGGCGGGCTGACGACGGGGATCGCGAGCGCGGTCAAGCAGCTCCGGCCGGAGGTCAGGGTCGTCACCGCCGAGCCGGAGACCGCTGCGCCGCTCGCCGCGGCGCTCGCGGCGGGCGAGCCGCGCGAGATCGAGTTCCAGGCGTCCTGGGTCGACGGCGCCGGCGGCCGCGCGCTGCTCCCGGGGATGTGGGAGCACGCACGAGAGGTCGTCGACGAGGCGGTCGCGGTCCCGCTCGCCGAGGTGGAGGAGGCGGTGCGGCTCCTCGCCTCCCGCGCCCACGTCGTCGCGGAGGGTGCGGGCGCGCTCGCGCTCGCCGCCGCGCTGCGACGGAAGGACCGCTGCATCTGCATCGTCAGCGGCGGGAACATCGATCCGCCGGTTCTGGCGCGCGTGCTCGCAGGCGAACGCGTCCCCTAGGCTCCGCTCGATGGTGCGCTGGACGCTGAGCTCGATCACCGATCTGCCCGTCGTCTCGGACGTCGAGCCCGGCGACCCCGACTGGCATCCGCTCCAGCACGCGCTGGGCATCGACACGTTCGGCGCGAACGTGTTCGTCGCCCGCCGCGCGGATCAGCCGCTCGTCGAGGCGCACGACGAGCGGGGGAGCGGGCAGCAGGAGCTGTACCTGCTGCTCGATGGATCGGCCGTGTTCGAGCTGGACGGCGAGGAGGTGCGGCTGGAGCGGGGGGACGCGCTCGCCGTCACCGATCCCGAGGTGCGGCGCCGTGGGATCGCGCGGACGCCGGGAACGATGCTCCTCGTCGTGGGCTCCGCGAACGCGCCGTTCGAGTCCTCATGGAACCCGGGCCATTTCGCGGACATTCCGCGCCCCGAGTAGTCAGTCCGGCAGCAGGGGCATCGAGAAGCCGGGATCGCGGCCGAGCAGGACCGCACGCGTGATCGCCGCGCCGCCGAAGCGGTCGCGGACCGCGTCGACCGCCGCGTCGAGCGCGTCCTCGGGCCCGAGCAGGAGCTGGCGCGTCCGGTCGTCCTCGAGCATCGCGACCGAGCAGCCGACCAGCGTGATCCCGCGCCGCTCGATCAGCGGGGTCGCGGTCGCGAGGAGCGCGCGCGCCGTGACGAGGATCGCCTGCGTGTTCGCGGTGGCGAACGGCAGCGTGTGGGAGCGCGTCGCGCGCTCGAAGGTCGCAGCACGACCGTCCGGCCGATGCGCCCCGCCGCACGCAGCCGCCGTGCGATCCGGTCGACGATGCCGACGAGCGTCGCGTCGACCGCCGCGGGAGAATGGCGCCCGCGTCCCAGCGCGCGCTGCGACCCGATCGAGCCGCGCCGCCGTCCGGGCTCGACGCGCCGGAAGTCGCGGTTCCGCGCGAGCGCGTGCAGATGGCGGCCGGAGGCCTGGCCGAGCATCGCCACGAGCGTCGATTCCGAGAGGGCTGCGAGCTCGCCCACCGTCCGAACATGCCACGCCTGCAGGCGCCGCGCCGTCGCCGGACCGACTCCCCACACGCACTCGACCGGCAAGGGGTGGAGGAACGCGAGCTCGCAGTCGGGAGGCACGACGAGCAGCCCGTCGGGCTTCGCGACGCCGCTTGCAACCTTCGCGAGGAACTTCGTGCGCGCGACGCCGACCGTCACGGCGAGCCCGACGCGCTCGCGCACCGCGGCCCGCAACCGCACGGCGATCTGGGCAGGCGTGCCGGCGATTCGCTCCATCCCCCGCACGTCGAGGAACGCCTCGTCGATCGACAATCCCTCGACGACCGGGGACGTGTCCTCGAAGACGGCGAACATCGCGCGGCTCGCTTCGGTGTAGGCGGAGAAGCGCGGCCGGACGACGACCGCGTCGGGGCAGAGGCGGCGCGCCTGCCGCCCGCCCATCGCGGTGCGGATGCCGAACGCCTTCGCCTCGTAGCTCGCGGCCAGCACGACGCCGCCGCCGACGATCACCGGGCGGCCGCGGAGCCGCGGGTCGTCCCGCTGCTCCACCGACGCGAAGAACGCGTCCGCGTCCGCGTGCAGCACGAACATGTGTTCGTAATGCTACAGCTGCGCCAGAGCGGTGTTGAAGCGGTCGATCTCGTCGGCGGTGTTGTAGTGGATGAGACCGACGCGGATCGCGCTATCCGGGTAGGGGAGCTTCTCCCGCAGCCCGAGTGAGTACCAGTTGTCGTGCGCCCAGACCCCGAAGCCTTCGCCGGCGAGCCGCTTCGCCGCGTCGGCAGCGTCGACGCCCTCGAGGTTGATCAGGAAGGTGGGCACACGGCCGTCCATCGTCGGTTGCCCGTACACCGTGGCGCCGTCCGGCAGGCCGTCGAGGAACCGCTGTCCGAGCTCGCGCTCGTAGGCGGCGATTGCCTCCATCCCGCCGATCGACTCGAGGTACGCGATCGTGGCCGAGAAGCCCGCCAGGAGCTCGTACGGCGCCGTCCCCGGCTCGAAGCGGCGTCCGACGGGATCCGCCGCCGCGGGGCGCGCTTTGTAGGGGCGCCACGACTCGAGCAGCTCGTGCCGTCCGTAGGCGAGGCCGAAGTGCGGCCCGCAGAACTTGTACGCCGAGCAGATGAACACGTCGCAGTCGAGCGCCTGCACGTCCGTCGGAACGTGAGCGGCGTACTGGACGGCGTCGACCCAGCACAGCGCGCCGACCGAGTGCGCGAGCTCCGAGACGCGCGCCACGTCGACGATCGTGCCGATCGCGTTCGACGAGCCGACGCACGCGACGACGCGCACGCGGTCGTCCAGCCGGTCCGCGAGATCGTCGTAGTCGAAACCGAGGTCCTCGGTCACGTTCACCCACTCGACCTCGAAGCCGCGGTCGGCGGCAAGCTCGACCCAGGGCGCGACCCCGCCGTCGTGGTCGAGCCGGGACACGAGGATCCTGTCGCCCTCCTTCCAGTCGCGCGCGGCCGTGCGCGAGAGCGCGAAGTCGAGGACGGTCATGTTCTGGCCGAAGATCACGTCGTCGGGCGAGCAGCCGAGGAATCGCGCGCCGTCCTCGCGTGCCGTCGCGAGGACCTGCTCGACCCGCTTGCTCGTCTCGTAGTTCGCGCCGATGTTCGCGCTCGCCTCGCGCAGCGCGCGCGCGATCGCGTCTCCGACCTCGTCCGGCACCTGCGATCCGCCCGGGGCGTCGAGGAAGACGAAGCCGCCGTCGCGCAGCGAGGAGAAGCGGGCGCGGACGGCCTCGACGTCCAATAGGGTCGCCGCCATGGAGCGAGCCTACTCTCGAGTGATCCTCGGCTGTGGGAACTTCGGCGGCATCGGGTCGGCGCCGGCGTTCTTCGGGCAGGGGGAGACGCTCGAGCAGGCCCTCGAGCTGATGGACGCGGCCTGGGGGGCGGGAATCACGTGGTTCGACACCGCGGACGCATACGGCGGTGGTCGCAGCGAGACGTTCATCGGCGAATGGTTCCGCTCGCGGCGGCCCGATGGGCTCCGGATCACGACGAAGACGTTCAACCCGATGAACGACGGGGAGGATCGCGGGCTCGCGCCGGAGCGCGTCCGGCGCCAGATCGAGGCCAGTCTCCGCAGGCTCGGCGTCGAGCGCGTCGACCTCTACCTCGCCCACGACTGGGATCCGGACGTTCCGGCTGCCGAGCTCGCGAGCGTCTTCGAGGAGCTCGTCGCTGCCGGGAAGATCGGCGCCTACGGAGTCAGCAACGTCGACGGCGGGCAGCTGGCCGAGGCGCTCGGCGCGGGCGGCTTCGCGGCCGTCCAGAACTCGTACTCGCTGCTCGATCGCGAGGCCGAGGGTGAGGTGCTGCCCCTTTGCGGCGAGAACGGCCTCTGGTTCCAGGCGTTCAGCCCGCTGGCCGGAGGCTGGCTGACGGGCAAGTACCGCCGTGACGCCGCCGAGCCTGAGGGCTCGCGGATGACGATGCGGCCCGGGCCGTACGAGCACCTTCGCGACGACCGCGTCTACGACGCGCTCGAGGAGCTCGAGCGGCGAGGGGATCCCGCGACGCTCGCCCTCGCGTGGCTGCTCGGCGACGAGCACGTGTCGGTCGTGCTCGGCCCGCGTCGTCCGCAGCAGCTGGCGCCGGCGCTAGCCGCGCTCGAGCATCCGCTGTCGGCCGATGAACGCGCCGCCGTGAGCGCCCTCTTCCGCTGAGCACACATGTGCCCATGAGCCCTGTCCCGGTGCCGGGCACGGGGCCATGTCCCGCGGGGCCATCGGATGAGCGGAATGCAGCCCCTACTGCGCGGTCGGAGGCAGCAGCCTGACCGAAGAAGACGTGTCCGCGTGCCCGGCACCCGGCCATGGCCAAGGGAGGCGCGTCGAGGAGCTCGGGCTCCTCGCAGTGCGGCACGATTACGCGCTCGATCGGCAGCTCGGCGCTCCCACGCCTGACCGCTCGCTGCCTAGCCGCGTTGTGCGAGCGGGACGAACTCGCGCTCGTCGTAGCCGGTGTACACCTGCCGCGGCCGCGCGATCTTCTGCTCGGAGTCGGAGAGCATCTCCTCCCACTGCGCGAGCCAGCCGGGCAACCGGCCGAGCGCGAACAACACGGTGAAGTAGTCCGTCGGATAGCCCATCGCCTGGTAGATGAGCCCCGAGTAGAAGTCGACGTTCGGGTAGAGCTTCCGCGAGACGAAGTAGTCGTCCTCGAGCGCAATCCGCTCCAGCTCCAGCGCGATCTCGAGCTTCGGGTTTAGCCCCGTCTGGGCGAAGACGTCGTCGGCGACGCGCTTGATCAGCTTCGCGCGCGGGTCGTAGCTCTTGTAGACGCGGTGGCCGAACCCCATCAGCCGCCCGTGGCCGGCCTTCACCGACTCGATGAAATCGGGGATGCGCTCCACCGTCCCGATCTCGTCGAGCATCCGCAGCACCGCCTCGTTCGCCCCGCCGTGCAGCGGCCCGTACAGCGCCGCGATCCCGGCCGACACCGCCGAGAAGGGATCGACCTGCGTCGAGCCGACACCCCGCACCGCGTTCGTCGAGGCGTTCTGCTCGTGGTCGGCGTGCAGCACGAGGAGGATCTCGAGTGCGCGCTGCAAGACGGGATTCGGCTCGTGCCGTCCGCCGATCTCGAACGTCATGTTGACGAAGTTGCCGATGTAGTCGAGATCGTTGCGCGGGAAGACGTACGGCAGCCCGCGGCTATGGCGGAAGACCCACGCGGCGATGGTCGGGAACTTCGCGATCAGCCGCACGCGCTGCAGCCGCCGGCTCTCGACGTCGCCGATCTCCTTTGCGTCCGGATAGAAGGTCGACAGCGCGGCGACGGCGCCGAGCAGCATCCCCATCGGGTGCGCGTCGTGGCGGAAGCCGTCGAGGAACTGCGTCACGTTCGTATGCACGTAGGTGTGGAGCCGGACCTCCTCCTCCCACGCCGAGAGCTGGTCGCTCGTGGGCAGCTCACCCTCGAACAGGAGCCACGCCGTCTCGAGGAAGCTTGCATGCTCGGCCAGCTGCTCGATCGGGTAGCCGCGGTAGCGGAGGATGCCCGCGTCGCCGTCGATGAACGTGATTCGGCTCCGGGTCGACGCGGTGTTGAGGAAGGCCGGGTCGTACGACATCAACCCGAGCTGGCGGAGGTCGGTCGCCCGGATCGTCCCGTCCGAGATCGGGATCTCGACCTCGGCTCCGGTGCGGTTGTCCCGGATGCTCAACGTCTCATCGGACACCTAAGGACCTTATCTCCGTACGCGTTGTTTGCACTTCGACAAGCGCGGAACCCAACTCGACGGAACACGACTCGAAAAGGAGAAACACATGGGGTTCCATTCGCTCAAGGACGTCCTGCACGAACAGCTCGAGGATCTGCACAGCGCCGAGGAGCAACTCACGCGGGCGCTGCCGAAGATGGCCCAGGCGGCGCATCACGACGAGTTGCGCCAGGCGTTCGAGCACCATCTCGAGGAGACGCGCGGGCACCTGAAGCGCGTCGAGGAGGCGATGGGAGAGCTGGGCATGTCCGGGCCTCCCGAGGTGTGCAAGGCCATGCAGGGGCTCATCGCCGAGGGCGAGGAGCTGATGCAGAAGGGCGGCGACCCGATCGCGATGGACGCCGCGCTGATCGGCGCTGCGCAGCGGGTCGAGCACTACGAGATCGCCGCCTACGGGACGGCGCGGCAACTCGCGGCCGACTGCGGCTTCGACGGCATCAGGGACCTGATGGACGAGACGCTCGACGAGGAGTCGCAGGCCGACAAGCTCCTGACCAAGATCGCCACCGGCGGCATGTTCAAGGCGGGGGTCAACCAGCGGGCGACGGCCTAGCGAAGGCAGTCGCCCGGCACGGCGGGCCCTCGGTGTAGCCGGGGGCCCGCCGCGGGCCGCGGGCTCGGGTCCGCGGCTCGCCGGCCCGACTACGATCGCGGCGTGCCCGCGCCGCCGATCGTCTGGACGCCGAGCCCCGAGCGGATCGCGTCCGCGACGATCACGCGCTACCGCGAGTGGCTCGCCGAGACGCGCGGCCTGAGACTCGAGGGCTACCACGACCTCTGGCAGTGGTCGGTCGACGAGCTCGAGGCGTTCTGGGCGTCGATCTGGGAGTTCTTCGAGGTCGAGGCGAGCGAGCCCTACGAACGGGTGCTCACCACGCACGAGATGCCCGGCGCGAAGTGGTTTCCCGGCGCGCGCCTCAGCTACGCGGAGCACGTCTTCCGCGGCCGGAACGACGACGAGGTCGCGATCCACCATGCGTCGGAGCTGCGTCCGCTCGGGGAGTGGACGTGGGGTGAGCTGCGGGGCCGTGCGGGAGCGGTCGCGGCGGCCCTGCGCGAGGCGGGCGTCGTCGCCGGAGACCGCGTCGCGGCGTACCTCCCGAACATCCCCGAGACGGTCGCCGCCTTCCTCGGCTGCGCGAGCATCGGCGCGACGTGGTCGAGCTGCGCGCCGGAGTTCGGCGTCCGCAGCGTCGTCGACCGCCTCGCCCAGATCGAGCCGAAGGTGCTTCTCGCCGTCGACGGCTACCGCTACGGCGGCCGGGACTTCGACCGGCGCGAGGCGATCTCCGCGCTGCAGCGCGAACTGCCGACCGTGGAGCGCACGTTCGTCGTCCCCTACCTCGACGGCGGCGATTGGGAGCTCCCGCCCGCCGAGCTCGAACCCTCGCAACTCCCCTTCGACCACCCGCTGTGGGTGCTCTACAGCTCGGGCACGACAGGCCTGCCGAAGCCGATCGTCCACGGCCAGGGCGGCATCCTGCTGGAGCACCTGAAGAAGCTCCGCCTGCACGTCGACGCGCACCCCGGCGACCGGCTCTTCTGGTTCACGACGACCGGCTGGATGATGTGGAACTTCCTCGTCGGCGGCCTTCTCTCGGAGGCGTCGATCGTCCTCTTCGACGGCAACCCGGCCTACCCGGATCTCGGGACGCTCTGGGATCTTGCGGACGCGGCGGGCATCACGTGCTTCGGCACCAGCGCGGGGTTCATCACCGCCTGCCAGAAGGAGGGGGTCGAGCCGCGGTCGGGTCGCGATCTCTCACGGCTCGGCAGTGTCGGCTCGACCGGCTCGCCGCTGGCGCCCGAGGGCTTCGACTGGGTTCGCGACCGCCTCGGCGAGGACATCTGGCTTTTCTCCACGTCGGGCGGCACGGACGCCTGCACCGCCTTCGTCGGCGGGGTGCCGACGCTGCCGGTGTACCGCGGGGAGCTGCAGGCGCGCGCGCTCGGGGCGAAGGTTGAGTCGTGGAGCGAGGAGGGGCGGCCGCTGGTCGGCGAGGTCGGCGAGCTCGTCATCACGGAGCCGCTGCCGTCCATGCCTCTCCATCTCTGGGGCGACGAGGACGGGTCGCGCTACCGCGAGAGCTACTTCTCCACCTTCCCCGGCGTCTGGCGGCACGGCGATTGGATCGAGATCACCGACCGCGGGACGGCGATCATCACCGGCCGCTCCGACGCGACGATCAACCGCGGCGGCGTCCGCACCGGAACGAGCGAGATCTATCGCAGCGTCCTCGCGCTGGACGAGGTGGTCGACGCGCTCGTGGTCGACATCCCGCGCGGCGACGCACTGCGGATGACGCTCTTCGTCGTCTTGCGCGACGGCGCGGTGCTCGACGAGGCCCTGGAAGCGTCGATCCGCCGCCGGATCCGCGAGGACTGCTCGCCGCGGCACGTGCCGGACGAGATTCTCGTCGCCCCGGAGATCCCGCGGACCCTCTCCGGGAAGATCCTCGAGGTGCCCGTGAAACGGCTCCTGATGGGGGCTCCGGCAGACGAGGTCGCGAGTCGCGACTCGCTCGCGAACCCGGCGGCGCTCGACTGGTTCGCCCGACTTCCGCACTAACTTTCGCGCCAGAAAGGCGTCGAATTGCTTCGAATGGGTGGCAGTTCCGCGTGCTTTGAGATACTTTCCCCGCGGTCGTGACTGTCCGCGTCGACACTCCCGCTGCGCTCGACGTCGCCGCTGCGCCGGCAGCGCCGGTAACGGTCAAGGCTCGCGGGTACTGGGAGCTCGTCTGGATTCGCTTCCGCCGCGACAGGCTCGCGATGGTGAGCTTCGGCTTCATCATCTTCCTCTTCGCCACTGCGTTCGCAGGAGCGCCGATCGCAGCCCAT
The DNA here is from genome assembly GCA_025936995.1 of Thermoleophilia bacterium. GTDB lineage: Bacteria > Actinomycetota > Thermoleophilia > Gaiellales > Gaiellaceae > Palsa-739. The sequence goes on from JAICSH010000005.1 coordinate 26,151, forward strand.
TTTCTCGGACACGGGCCGAACGCCCTGTTCGGCTATGGCGTTCACGACTTCGTTCCGGTCGGGCCCTGGTCGCACATCTCGGCGGCGCCGTACTTCGCCGGGGACCAGATCCCGCAGTTCCTGCAGAAGCAGTACGGAAACACCACGCTCGTCCTCGGCGCGTCCGACCAGAACGGCAGCGACATGTTCCTTCGCCTTCTCTACGGCGCACAGGTGTCGCTGGAGGTGGGGATCTTCGCCACCCTCGGCTCGGTCTCTCTCGGAGTCCTCATGGGGCTTACCGGTGGCTACTTCCGCGGCTGGATCGACACCGTCGTCTCGCGAATGATCGAAGTCGTGATGGTCTTCCCGTACCTCCTCTTCATCATCGCGCTGCGGATCGTCGCCGGAGACAAGCTCAACAGTGTCACGCTCGGCTTCCTCCCGCACGGCGTCTTCACGCTGGCGCTGATCTTCAGCGTCTTCGGCTGGTTCTATCCGGCCAGGATCATGCGCGGCGTCGTCCTCTCGCTGCGCGAGAAGGAGTTCGTCGAGGCTGCGAGGATGACCGGCGCGAGCGACTGGCGGATCATGCGGTCGCACCTGCTGCCGCACCTCGTGGCGCCGATCATCGTCTACTCGACCATCCTCATTGCCCAGAACATCCTGGGCGAGGCCGGCCTCTCGTTCCTCGGCCTGGGCATCGACCCGCCGCAGGCGAGCTGGGGCAACCTGCTCGCGAACGCGCCGCAGTTCTACCAGACCGACGTCTGGATCCTGCTCTTCCCCGGCCTGGCGATCCTCTTCACGACGATCGCCTTCAACCTGCTCGGCGACGGTCTGCGTGACGCGTTCGATCCGCGCGGGATGCTCTAACTCTTTCGACCGACAAGCGTCTCACTACTCGCTGGTGTCTCTTACTCACCTCAATCGGGCCGTTCGTGAGGGCGAGCGGACCCGCGATGGAAGGAGTCATATGCGCAGGAAGCACCTGCTCTCCCTGCTGATGCTTTGCACGGGAGTTGCGTTGCTCATCGCGGCGACGACCGTCGGGGTGGCCTCCTCTGCGACACAGAAGGCCTCCTCGGCAAAGGCGCTGCGTGGCGGCACGTTGCGGGTCAACCAGTCCGCCGGTGCGTTCGACACGCTCGACCCGGGTCTGGCGTATGTCACGAACGACTGGGAGGTTCTCTACTCGACGCAGCTACTGCTGGTCAACTTCCCGAACAAGGCCGGCGCTGCCGGCTCGCAGCTGTTCCCCGAGGCCGCCAGGGCGTTCCCGACGATCTCGAAGAACGGCAAGACGGTTACCTTCAACCTCCGCAGCGGGCAGCGGTTCAACGACGGCTCGCCCGTCACGGCCGCCTCGTACCAGCGCGCCTGGGAGCGGATCCTGAGCCCGAAGATGTATGCGCAGTACGGCATCTTCGATCAGCTCAACAAGATGGTCGTCGGTGCGCAGAAGTTCACCGACGGTAAGGCTGCCCACATCTCGGGCATCAGTGCGAAGGGGCTCACCCTCACCTTTCATCTGACCAAGGCGAACCCGACCTTCGTGTCCATCATGGGCATGCAGTGGTTCGGTGCCGTCAAGCCGAGCATGAAGTACACGAAGAGCTCGGGCGGCGTCCTCAAGTACCCGTCGGCCGGTCCGTACTACATCGCGACGAACCAGCCCGGCCGCCTCGTGGTGCTGAAGCGGAACAAGTTCTACCACGGTTCCCGCCTGGCGAACCCGAACCAGATCGTCATCCAGAGCTTCCCGAACTCGAACGGCGAGGCTTCGCTGCTCCAGATCGAGAAGAACCAGGTCGACTTCGACATGGCTGGCGTTCCGGCGGCTGACGTCAAGACGGTTGCCGCGAAGTACGGCGGACCGAACAAGGGCCAGTTCCACGTCGGTACCCAGGCCTGCATCATCTGGGAGGCCTTCAACAACGCGAAGGCTCCGACGGACAACGTGAACGTCCGCAAGGCGCTGAACTACGCGATCGGCCGCACGCCGATCATCAAGCAGCTCGGCCCGTACGCGGGCGCTGCGTCCGACCAGATCCTCGTGAAGGGTCTGCCCGGATACAAGAAGTTCAGCATCTACGGCAACTATCCGAACTTCGCCAAGGCGAAGGCGGTCGGCGGCAGCGCTCTGAGCAACGCCCCGACGCTCAACATCTACTACAACCAGGCCAGTGCGGTCCGGACGACCGAGGCCACGTTCGAGGCGGCCCAGCTCTCGCACATCGGGCTGAAGACGAAGCTCGAGCCGTCCGACCCGACGGACTACTACGGCCCGATCGAGACGAAGGGCACGGACTACAACATCGCCCACTCGGGCTGGTGTGCCGACTACTTCGATCCGTTCGACTTCATCAACGTCAACTTCGACGGTCGCTCGATCCAGCAGACGGGTAACGTTGACTACTTCTACTTCAACAACTCGTCGTTCAACAGCCAGATGGATCACGCGGCGTCGCTCTCCGGCCCGGCGCGCAGTGCTGCATACGCCGCTCTGGACAAGACGCTGATGTCGAAGTACGCGCCGGCGTTCCCGCTCTACGTCCCGACCTTCAGGTACCTCACCTCGAAGCGGGTCAAGAACGTCATCTACAGCAACTACTTCGGCTATCCGATCCTCAACGCAATGTCGGTGGGCTAACCGGCCACTAAGCCGAAATCGCAGTAAGCTGGAGGGGCGCCCACGGGCGCCCCTCCAGGAATCTTCGTAGCAACAAGCAGTCAGTCCGAGCAAGAAACACAGAAGCCAACCGCAGACAGAACAGGAACCGGAGACAGTGCTTTATTTCCTCATTCGCCGCTTCTTCTGGGCGATTTTCCTGTTCCTTGTCGCGACGATCATCACCTACATCATCTTTTACGTGATCCCGTCGGATCCGGCGCACATTGCGTGCGGCACACACTGCACGCCGCAGATCGTGGCCCACGTCCGAAAGAGCCTTCATCTCGACCTGCCGATCTACCAGCAGTACTGGCTCTTCCTCTGGAACATGATCAAGCACCAGTCGCTCGGCTACTCCTACGCCGACGGCGAGCAGGTGAACACGATCATCCGCCAGGACGTGCCGGTCACGGCTTCGCTCGTGTTCGGCGGCGCAGTCTTCTGGCTCTCGATCTCGATTCCGATCGGGATCCTGTCGGCTCTGCGCCCGCGGTCGATCCTCGACCGGTTCGGGATGGTCTTCGTCCTGATCGGGATCTCCGCGCCGGCCGTGTGGATCGGGCTCATCCTCGCCTACGTCGTCGGCTTCAAGCTCGGCTGGACGCCGATCGCGACCTACTGCAACCTTCTCCCGACCTCGGGGGTCGGCACCTGTTCGGGGCCGGCGGAGTGGGCCTACCACCTGATCCTGCCGTGGATGACCTTCATGTTCCTCTTCGCCGCGCTCTACGTGCGCCTGATCCGGGCGAACGTCATGGAGACGATGTCCGAGGACTACGTCCGGACGGCTCGGGCGAAGGGAGCCTCCAGCTCGCGCGTGCTGTTCCAGCACGTGCTGCGCAACAGCATGCTGCCTGTTGTGACGATCCTCGGCATGGACATCGGCCTCGCGCTCGGCGGCGCCGTCTTCACCGAGTTCGTGTTCAACTTGCGCGGCCTCGGGTCGCAGCTGATTCAGTCGGCGAACAGGGACGACCTGCCGGTCGTCGTCGGGATCGTCGTCTTCGCCTGCATCGCGGTGATCATCTTCAACTTCCTCGTCGACGTGGCGTACGCGTGGCTCGACCCGAGAATCCGTCTCAGTACCTGACATGGCGCTGCTCGAAGTCACCGACCTGAACACGCGTTTCCGGACCGACGACGGCATCGTCAAGGCCGTCTCAGGGGTGAGCTTCACGGTCGAGAGCGGAGAGACGCTCGGCGTCGTGGGCGAGTCGGGCTCTGGCAAGAGCGTGACCTTCCTCACCCTGATGGGGCTCGTCGACCGTCGTCACGCCGAGGTGAGCGGCTCCGTCCGCTTCGACGGGCAGGAGATCCTCGGTGCGAGCGGCAAGCAGCTGCAGAAGATCCGCGGCCGCCGGATCGGGATGATCTTCCAGGATCCGATGACGTCCCTGAACCCGGTGAAGAAGATCGGGTGGCAGCTCGAGGAGGCTGTACTCCTGCACAACGACGTGACGCACGACGAGGCTCGCCGGCGGGCGATCGAGATCCTCAAGGAGGTCGAGATCCCCAAGGCGGACACGCGTATCGACGACTATCCGCATCAGTTCTCCGGCGGGATGCGCCAGCGCGTGATGATCGCGATGGCACTCATCAACAACCCGGAGGTGCTGATCGCGGACGAGCCGACGACGGCGCTCGACGTGACGACCCAGGCGCAGATCCTGCGGCTCATGACGAAGCTGCAGGAAGAGCACGGGATGGCGATCGTCATGATCACGCACGACCTCGGCGTGGTGGCGGAGCTTTCCGACGACGTGCTCGTGATGTACGGCGGCCGCGTGGTCGAGCAGGCGGAGGTCGACGACCTGTTCACGAAGCCCGAAATGCCCTACACGTGGGGCCTGCTCGGTTCGCTGCCGCGGCTCGACATCACGTCGGCGCGGCTCGAGCAGATCCCGGGCCAGCCGCCGTCGCTGCTCCATCCACCGTCGGGATGCGCCTTCAACCCGCGCTGCGCGTACGCGTTCGACCGCTGCCACGAGGAGCTCCCCGAGCTCCGCGCCGGCGCCGTCGGCGAGGGGCACCGCTTCCGCTGTCATCTCTCGGATGACGAGCGGGCTCGCATCTGGGAAGCGAAGAAGGCCAGCCTCGGGGCGGCGGAAGGGAGCGCGGCTTGAGCGACGAGCTGCTTGTCGTCGAGGGACTGCAGAAGTACTTCCCCGTCACGCGCGGCCTGATCTTCCAGAAGGAGGTCGGCCAGGTGAAGGCGGTCGACGGCGTCAGCTTCTCGCTCGAGAGGGGCGAGACGCTCGGAGTCGTCGGCGAGTCCGGCTGCGGAAAGTCGACCATGGCGCGCTGCCTGGCCCGGCTGCTCGAGCCGACGGGCGGCAAGATCGTCTTCGACGGGCGCGACATCACCCACCTCAACCGCAGCAACATGCGGCCGGTCCGGCGCGACATGATGATGGTCTTCCAGGATCCGTACGCGTCGCTCAACGCGCGGAAGCGCGTCGGCGCGATCGTCGGCGAACCGCTCGAGGTCCACGGGATCGGCTCGGAGCATGACCGCAAGCGGCGCGTGCAGGAGCTGCTCGAGATCGTCGGCCTCAACCCGGAGCACTACAACCGCTTCCCGCACGAGTTCTCGGGCGGCCAGCGGCAGCGGATCGGGATCGCCCGCGCGCTCGTCATCAACCCGAAGCTCGTCATCTGCGACGAGCCCGTGTCGGCGCTCGACGTCTCGGTGCAGGCCCAGATCCTCAACCTGCTCAAGGACCTCCAGCAGGACTTCGACCTGACGTACATCTTCATCGCACACGACCTCAACGTCGTCCGCCACGTCTCGGACCGCGTGATGGTCATGTACCTCGGCAAGCCGGTCGAGACGGCCGCGAAGCAAGACCTGTACACCGGGCCGAAGCACCCGTACACGGGTGCGCTGCTCTCTGCCGTGCCGATCGCGGATCCGACGGCGGGCCGCGCGCGGAGGCAGATCGTCCTCACGGGTGATGTCCCGAGCCCGCTCAACCCTCCGGCGGCCTGCCGCTTCCATCCTCGCTGCCCACGCTTCGTCGACGGCATCTGCAACGTCGACGAGCCGGAGCTGAACCCTGCCGCGGGGGGTTCGGACCACCGGTTCGCGTGCCACTTCCCGCTCGAGCGCTGGCCGATGGACGAGGACGAGATCCGGCGCCGGCCCGCGGTCGCGGCGGGCACCGCATCGGCCGACCTCGCAGGCACGACCGACTAGCGAGCGCGGCGGCGCGGTGATTCGCAGCGGGCTGCGCCGGCTGTTCGTCATCTTCGCTGCCATCTTCGCTCTGACGGGCGCAGTCTCGGTCGCGATCGGAGCGCTCGCCCACACCAACATCGCCCGTGCGGTCAGCGTCGGCTTCTACGCCGTCGGCGCAACCGTCCTCGTCGGCAGCCTCGTCCTCGGCATGCGAGGGCCGCTCCGCGCCGACTGGGGAGACGAGCAGACAGGTGAGATGGCTGCGCGGCGCGCCGGCCTGATGGCCCGCGCCATCCGTCGCACCACGCTCGCCGAGCGAGTCGACGCACGGCGCACGTCACTCGCACTCTTCGCGCTCGGTCTCGCGCTCATCCTCATCGGCGCCGGCTTCGACCCGCACCGAAATGCCTTTTGACCCGTTGCCAAGCGCGACTCGTCGCCGTAGGCTGAAAGGCGTGAGGGGGGGTCTGCGGCTGCTGTGATCCGGTATCTGATCCGGAGGTTCTTCTGGGCGGTGTGGCTCTTCTTCATGGCCACCTTCATCACGTACGTGATCTTCTTCCTGATCCCCAGCAGCCCGGGGCGAATCACCGGGTTCGGGTTCTCCGTGTCGCCGGTGCAGGCCGCGCAGATCAACAGCCAGTGGCATCTCGACGTGCCGGCGTACCAGCAGTACTGGATCTTCGTCTGGAACATGATCCGGCACCAGTCGCTCGGCTACTCGTTCCAGAACGGCGCCTCGGTGCGCTGGATCATGGCCCAGGACGCGCGTGTGACCGGCTCGATCGTTCTCGGCGGCGCGGTGCTTTGGCTCCTCATCTCGTTTCCCGTGGGAGTCCTGTCGGCGCTTCGCCCGCGCTCGCTGTTCGATCGGGCGGCGATGGTCTTCGTGCTCGTCGGAATCGCTTCGCCGCCGGTCTGGCTCGGCCTGATCCTCGCCTACCTCTTCGGCTTCAAGCTGGGCTGGACACCGATTGCCGATTACTGCAACTTCGCCTCGAGCGCCGGAGGCGAGTGCAGCGGCCCCGTCCACTGGGCATACCACCTGATCCTGCCGTGGCTGACCTTTGCGTTCCTCTTCGCGGCGCTCTACGTCCGCATCATCAGGGCGACCCTGCTCGAGACGGCCAGCGAGGACTACATACGCACGGCGCGGGCCAAAGGCGCGCCCGCCCGGCGGGTCGTCGTGCGTCACATGCTGCGCAACAGCCTGCTGCCGGTCGTGACGATGCTCGGCATGGATATCGCGTACGTGCTGGGGAACGTCCTGTTCGTCGAGAGGGTGTTCAACCTGCACGGCCTGGGCATCGAGGTGCTCAGTGCGGTGCACACGAGCGACGTCCCGGTCATCATCGGCGTCATCGTCTGCATCACGCTCGCGGTGATCGTGGCCAACTTCATCGTCGACGTCGCCTACGCGGTCCTCGACCCACGCGTGCGGTTGCTCTGACGCGAAAAAGGGCAACCCGTCCTAACCCTGAGCGCATATCGGCGTCAAAAATGATGTGAGGACCAGTTGCGAACAGGCGCGCGAGCGCCTCTCGCTGCAACTCGACGACGAGTTGTCTGCGCACGAGGCACGCCTCCTCGACCGGCACCTCGACGGCTGCCCCTCCTGTGCTGCCTTCGCATGGGGCGTACGTGAGTACACGGAGCTGCTACGCACGACGCCGCTCGAGCCTGCGCCGCAGGTCTGGCTCGTCCGGCGCCCGGCCGCCACGCGTCTCGCAGCACGCGTCGCAGCGGTGACCGCGGCCGCGGCGGCTGCCGTGCTGGTGGCGGTCTCGGCGGTTTCGATGGGGCGGAGCACCGGCCCGGCCCCAGTGGGATTGGGCTACTGGCCGACCGGCCTCGCCGTCCATCCCCGCAGCGACGCCAACCTTGGCGTCCAGCGAGCCGAGTTCGTGACGCCGGGCCCCGACGGGCCGCGGCGCGGGCTTCCCTCCGTCTGATCTAGCGCGCTAGCAGTTGCCGCAGGGCAGCGGCGGGCTGTAGTCGGCCTGGAAGTAGTCCACGAGCCAGCGACCCTTCAGCTTGCCTCCGGCGCGAACGAGGCCGAGCCAGAAGGGAAGGTGAGGTCGCACGCTCGAGCCCGGCCTGGCGACGAGGTCGACGATCAGCATGATCTGCGTCGTGTACGAGGAGACGACCTCGAAGCCGGCGTCGTCCGCGTTCTCGGCGGGGTAGCCGATGACGGGAATGTTGCCGGTCTCCCACTGCTTCTTCGTCAGCCCGCCCTTGATGTCGCGGTCGACGATGGGATAGGCCTGGTCGAGGTTCTTGCGCAGGACTGCCGTCTCGAGGAACTTCCTCGCGACCGTGTAGGCCTTCGGGTCCGGTGCCGCCCTGACCGGCTGCTTGATGTGTTGCGCGGGCATGTTCGAGATCGGCGAGTGGAGACCGCTCGTGCCGCGCAGGACGAAGGCTGAGAGGAAGACGATCAGCCCGACGACGAAGAGTCCGCCGCTGAGCCACATCACGCGCCGTTGCGCCCGGGGAGAGGAGCGTAGGCCGCTGAGCGGAGAAGCCGCTAGCAGTTGGGCCCGCACTGGACCGGAGGCGTGTAGTCGGCCTGCCAGTAATTGACGAGCCAGCGGCCCTTCGGCTTGCCGCCCGCGCGCACGAGGCCGATGAAGAACGGAAGGTGCGGCCGGACATTCGCGCCTTTCGCGGCAACGAGGTCGACGATCAGCGTCATCTGCGTCTTGTACGAGTTGACCACCTCGAAGCCGGCGGTCTTCGCGTTGCCGGCCGGGTAGGGGATCACGGGAATGTTGCCGGTGTCCCACTGCTTCCGGGTCAGGCCGCCCCTGATGTCGGGATTGACGAGCGTGTACGCCTGGTCGAGGTTCTTGCGCAGGACTGCGGTGGAGATGAACGTCCTCGCGACCTTATACGCCGTCGGATCCGGCGCCGCCTTGACCGGCTGCTTCACATGCTGGGCGAGCTGGGACGAGATCTTCGAGTGGATCCCGCTCGACTCCCCGAACACGAAGACGGAGAGGAAGACGGCCACCCCGGCGATGAGGACTCCTCCGCTCGCCCACATGAGACGCCGCTGATTACGGGGAGACGAAAGAAAGCCGCCGCGTGCGGTGGAGGAAGTCGAATCCATAGGAACTTAGACCAAAGTACCAGAGGAAAGTTAGTGCCGTTCCGCGCCCGCGCCGGCCTTCGCGGGAGGCTCGGACGCGGCCTGCACGCTCCGCGGGAGCGGGGGTAGCGACCGCGGGTCGGACCGCATGTAGAGGCGCCGGGCGCGGCGCGACCGTACGGCGGAGACCACCGCCAGGCCGAGGGGGAAGAGCAGCGCGAGCACGATGGCGCCGCCCGCTGCGAAGAGCCAGGTCGTGCTGAGCGCGCCGCGCTTTCCGGTCTGCGCGGGCGCCCCTCCACCGCTGCCCTGCGCGGCCGGCCCTGCGGCGAAGTCGGCGGGGCCGATCTCGTGCCGTCCGCTCTTCGTCGGGCGGGCGAAGACCGCGGTCGTGTACAGGCCGTTCACGACCCACCGTCCGCCGTGCTTCACCATCTGCACGGAGAAGACCTCGGACGAGCCCTTCGGCCCGTGCCCGGGCTGCGGATGGACGAGGAGATTGACGTTGGCGTAGCCGGGGCCGGCGTCGACCGTCTTCCAGCTGTGGAACGTCTTGTCGCGCGGCGGGTAGTACGGCACCGGGCTCGTGCCGTGGCGCCACTGCTGCAGCGTCGTCCCGCCCTTCAGCCCGGGGCCGGACAGGTTCCACGCGGTCTGCGGGGCGCTTCGGCCGAGCGCGGCCGGGACGAACCGGTCGAGCGTCTTGTTGATCGCGCGCCGGTCTGCGGGCGACACGTATGTGCTCTGGCTCACGGCCTGGGCGCGCGGCGCGTTCTTCGCAACCTCGGGACTCGGCGTCTTGCCCCCGGGGACGAGCACCATGACCGCGACGATGGCGCCGACGATCGCGAGCGGGCCGCCGATCCAGGCGACACGGCGCCGAACCCGCGGAGATGACGGAACGAGGCGCATCACGCCGAGACTACCAGTAGCTCGAAACCGTCTGCCTGCAGGGATTTTGCCCTGCAGAACTCGCTAGAGCGCGGCCGGCTCCTGCGCCTCGCTCGCCGTCTCGGCGGACAGCGGAGCGTCCTCCGGATGGTCGACGAGCGACGCGCCCTGCGCGCGCTCGGACTCTTTGAGAGCCCGGACCAGCAGCTCGTGCTCGACGCAGTACGTACTCAGCGTGAAGGTCGAGCACCCCGAAAACGCGCAGCCGTGAAGCATCGGCATTAACGGAATCCTAACGGGTCTGGACCCCGAATGCGAGCCGCCTGGTGCCCTCGAGGCCGGGACCGGGTACACCTCGGGCGGTGTCGAGGATCGTCCCGGTCGTCTGTCTCGTCATGGTTGTGGCCGGCTGCGGCGGGGCCGAACGCTCCGGCTCGCCCGTGGGGACGTCGCTGCCGCGCGCGCTGGCCCGGCACTGGGCCGCCCAGGCCGACGCGATCGCGGTTGCTGCGGCGGCCGGGGACGCTTGCCAGGCGAAATCGCTGTCCGGCTCGCTCCGCAACGAGGTCGTCCAGAGCACGGGCAGGGTGCCTGCGCGGTTCCGCTCGCCCCTCCTGGACGGGGTGAACTCGCTCGCGGACCGGATCGTGTGCGAGCCCGTGCAGACGGCGACCAAGCCGGCCCCGGCTCCCAAGCCGCCGAAGAAACACGGGCACGAGCATGGCCACCACGACCACGGGAAGGGCGGGGACGGATGAGCGCCGTGTCGCGCGTCGTCGGACGCTACGAGGTCGTCCGGCCCCTCGGCGCAGGGGCGATGGCGACGGTCGACCTCGCGCACGACGTCGAGCTCGACCGGCCGGTGGCCCTGAAGCGCCTCGCCGAGAATCTCGCGCGAGACGACGACCTGCGGCGGCGCTTCGTCCGGGAGGCGCGTCTCGCCGCGAGGCTCGCGCACCCCAACGTCGTACGCGTCTACGACGTCGGCGAAGACGACGGCCGCCCGTTCATCGCGATGGAGTACGTCGAAGGTGAGACCCTCGCCGACCTCGTCGCGCGCCGCGGGCCGCTGCGCCCGGCGGAGGCCGCCGCGCTCGGCGTGCAGGCGTGCGCCGGCCTCGCCGCCGCCCACGCTGCCGGGCTCGTCCATCGCGACGTGAAGCCGCAGAACCTCCTTCTCAGCAGCGACGGCGTTCTCAAGCTCGGCGACTTCGGCGTCGCCGTGGGCCACGACGGGACGCGGCTCACGCTCGCCGGCACCGTACTCGGGACGGCCGGCTATCTGGCGCCGGAGCAGGCGCGCGGCGAGCAGGTCACCGCCGCGGCGGACATCTATGCGATCGGAGCCGTGTTGTACGAGCTCCTCATCGGTGAGCCCGCGCGGGTGGTCGCGTCCCTCGCAGAGCTCGGCCGGGCGGACGGATTCCGGCCTCCCGACCTCGCCGCGCTGCTGCCGGGGGCTCCCGCCGAGCTCGTCACGGCGGTCGGTGCCTGCCTGTCGGTGAGCCCGGAGGAGCGGCCTGCCTCGGCCGCAGCTCTCGCTCGGGTGCTCGCTTCCGTGGCCTCCGAAGCCGGCACGCTCTCGCTGCCCGCCGATCCCGCGCAGCGCGCGACCGAGATTCTCGCGGCTCCGTCCTCCCGGCGGTCACGCCGGTGGGCCGGACGTCGGCGAATCGCCGCGGCCGCGGCGCTCCTCGCCGCCGGGGCGGGCGGGCTCGCCGCCGCCCTCGTTCTGACGGCAGGAGGCCACGCATCCCCCGTGCGCTCGACCCCGCCACCGGTGGCTCCACCGCCGGCGGGAACCGACGCCGCTCAGCAAGCCCAGAATCTCGCCTCCTGGTTGCGGCAGCACACGCATTGACTGCTCGAGTCGCGCGTGGCTCGCGTCAAGAGCGCGTCTGCCAGCCCTGCTCGAGCAGTTCGCGCGTCTCCTCGACGCCGGCTGCCCAGACGCGGAGCACGTCCTCGTCGGGCAGCGCGTAGAAGCCGCCGTACTGACCGTCGCCGGCCGTCTCGCGCATCGCGCCCGGCGCGGCGGGGAGCGGCTGCTCGAGCGGCGTCTTCCGTTTCTCCGGCAGGTCGACGCCCCCGAGGCGCGTCCAGGGGAAGTTCTCCATCCACGAGGCGTGGCTCGCCCCGGAGTCGAGCTCCTGGACGAGTTGCCAGACGCGCGGGCCGATCCACCAGTTGTGGAACAGCACCTCGGTGTCGGGGTGCGCGGCGCCCCACTCGCGGCGTGCGGCGTCGGCTGGCGCGTTCCCACCGTGGCCGTTGACGATCAGGATCCGCTTGAAGCCCTGCGCGCGAAGCGAGTCGAGCAGGTCCTGCACGACGGCGACCAGCGTCCCGGCCCGCAGCGTCGGGGAGCCGGGATATGCGCCGAAGCTCGGCGTCAGGCCGTAGGCGAGCACCGGAAGAACCGGCACTCCCAGCGGCTCGGCCGCTTCCGCCGCCACGCGCTCGGCCAGGATGTTGTCCGTCTCGAGCGAGAGGTACGCGTGCTGCTCGGTGGATCCGATCGGGAGCACGATCCGGTCGTCGTGACCCAGATACCGCTCGAGTTGGAACCAATTGAGATCCCGGACGCGCACTGCGGCACAATCTCAGATCGATGGGCCAAACGTTGATCGCGTACTTCGCCGCGCTCGCCGCCGCCGCATCCCACGGCGCCGCGCCGCCGAACGCAGCGACCGCCGCGCTCGCCGCACGGCCCTTGCACGGGAGCGTCGTCCTCCGTGCCCAGCCGGATGGCCGGCCGCTCGTGCGGGTCGGGCCGCGCGGACCCATGGGCGGACCGCTCGTCCTCGGGGTGGTGGCCGTCCGTGGACGGTGGGTCGAGGTGACGGCCGAGGCCCTGCCGAACGGCCGCTACGCGTGGGTGAAGTTCGGCCGCGACGTTGGCGTTCACTCGATCCAGTGGCGGCTGAGAGTTTCGCTCTCGCGGCGGGAGCTCTACGTCCTCCGAGACAGCCGCATCGTGCGGACGATCCGCGTGGGGATCGGCCGACCCGGCTCGCCGACCCCGACCGGACATTTCGCAGTGGCCGAGAAGCTCACCGGCCCGTTCGGCCCTGCGTTCGGCCCGCGGATCCTCGCGCTCACCGCCCGCCAGCCGAGGTTGCCGGCCGGCTGGAACCGCAGCATCACGTACTACGTCGCCATCCACGCGGGCACAGGGCGGGGATCCGAGGTCTCGGCGGGATGCCTGCACGCCGCCGAACCCGACGTCCGCTACCTCATGCGCACCGTCCCGCTCGGAACGCCCGTCCGGATCATGCGATGATCGAAGCGCGATGAGTGCAATCGAGCTGCACGAGTTCGAAGAGGAAGAGGAGGAGCTACCCGCCTGGAGCCTGCCTGCGGAGGCGGTCGATCGCATCCGCGTGCCGGTCACGCTCCCGGAGCAGGTCACGCGCGACTGGGCCTGGGGCGGCTCGACGGGCGCCGGCGTGCGGGTCTGCATCCTCGACAGCGGCATCGAGCTCGATCATCCGCTCGTCGGTCGCGTCGACCACTCGGTGGCCGTCGTCCGGGACGAGGAGGGCGAGCTGCAGGTCGTCGAGGACGAGGAAGGCGACCTCTGCGGTCATGGCACGGCCTGCGCCGGAGTCGTCCGCGCTCTCGCCCCGGACGTCGAGCTGACGAGTGTTCGCGTCCTCGGCGCCGGCTACACCGGCGGCGGCGAGATCATGCTGCGCGGGCTCGGGTGGGCGATCGAGCAGGGGTTCCAGATCGTGAACATGAGCCTGTCGACGACGCGGACGAAGTACGTGGAGCGGCTGCACGAGCTCGCCGACCACGCCTACTTCCGCCGCGTCCTCCTCGTCGCTTCGGCCCACAACATGCCGGTCGAGAGCTTCCCGTGGCGCTTCGCGAGCGTCATCTCCGTCGGCAGCCACGAGGAGGCCGACCCGCTCACCTTCTACTACAACCCCTCGCCTCCCGTGGAGTTCTTCGGCCGCGGCCTCGACCTCGACGTCGCGTGGCTCGACGGCGGCACGCTCCGCTGCACCGGCAACAGCTTTGCGACGCCTCACATCGCCGCCATCTGCGCGCTCGTCCTCGGGAAGCACCCTGCCCTGACGCCGTTCCAGCTCAAGAGTGTGCTCTACCAGACGGCGTCGAACGCGCAGGGTGGTGCGGTGTGAGCGACCTCGAGGCAGCCGTCGCGGCCGGCGTGCTAGGCGCGGACGAGGCGCATCGCTCGCTCCTGCAGGCGACCGTCGAGGTGGCCCGAGCGATCTTCGGAGCCAAGGCCGCATCCGTCTTCCTCCTCGACGAGGAAGCCGAGGAGCTCGTCTTCGAGGCGGTCGCCGGCGAGGGGGAGGGCGAGCTGATCGGCATGCGCTTCCCGGCCGGGAACGGAATCGCCGGCTGGGTGCTGACGACACGGCAGCCGCTCGTCGTCGACGACCTCACCGCGGATACGCGCTGGTCGCGCACGCAGGCCGAGTCGACCGGCTACGTCCCGAAGAGCATGATGTCCGTGCCGCTCCTCGTCGAGGAGCGCGCGCTCGGTGTGCTCCAAGTGCTCGACCGGCCGCCGGAATCGCGGGTCAGGCTGAGGGAGATCGACATGCTCGGCCTCTTCGCGAACCAGGCGGCGATCGCGCTCGACCTCCTGCAGCGCGCGCGGCGGGCGCGCGAGGCTCTCGCGGGTGAGGGCCGGCTCGCACCGCTCGCGCGCGTCGCCGCACGGCTCGAGGAGGGCGAGCGCGACGCCGCGTTCGAGCTCCTCCGCGCGTTCGAGCGCGTTCTCGCCGAGTCCAGGGACTAGCCGAGCAGCGAGCCGGCCGGCAGGCGCGAGCTCACGACGTTCTCCGCGGCCGCGAGCGTGGGGGCATGGCCGGTCACGGCCGCAAGGAACGCGTCCCGCTCAACCGCGTACAGCCTGAGCGGTTCGAGCGCCCGCACCGTCGCCGTCCGCGGCACGTCGCGCAGGAGGGCGATCTCGCCGAAGAACTCGCCCGGCTGCAGCTCCCGCGTCTCGCCTTCGTCGAGCTCGACGCCGGCCCGTCCCGCCGCGATGACGTAGAAGTGCCGCCCCGCCTCGCCGCGGGAGACGACGACCTGGTCGGCGACGACCGAGATCGGAGTGGCGCCCGACGCGAGCCGTTCCAGGACCGGCTCGGGCAGATGGGCGAAGATCTCGATCTTCCGCAGCAGCTCGAGCGGCTCCTCGGCGATCGCGGCCTCGGCGTCGATGCGCCGCAGGCTCGGCCAGAGAGGCACGAGCAGGACGGGCAGGAGCGCACCGGTCGCGATCAGCGCGCCCCGGGCCCCGAGCCAGCTCACGAGGCCCGGCGCGACGGCAGCCCCCACGGCCGTCCCCGCGAGCATCAGGCTCTCGAGGACGGCGAACACGCGGCCGAGGACCTCGTTCTGCGCCGAGCGTTGCAGCAGTGTCACGCTCGTGACCTGGACGAGAATCGCGGCCGTGCCGACGAGGCCGAGAAGGACGAGCGCCGGCGCCAGCGTCGACAGGGCCGCGGCGGCGCAGAGCGCGACTCCCCAGAGGAGGATCCCGAGCCCGAAGCCTCCTGCCAGCCGGCGTCGGGCCGCGACGGCCGCGACGATGAACGCGCCCG
The DNA here is from genome assembly GCA_025936995.1 of Thermoleophilia bacterium. GTDB lineage: Bacteria > Actinomycetota > Thermoleophilia > Gaiellales > Gaiellaceae > Palsa-739. The sequence goes on from JAICSH010000005.1 coordinate 41,555, forward strand.
CCACGCTTCCCACGCCCATCGCGGTGTTGAGCCAGCCGTAGCCCGCGTTGCCGGCGTGGAGGAGCCGGATGGCGAGCACGACGAGCAGCACCTCGAGCGCCCCGTACACGATCTCCTCCGCCGTGGTCAGACCGATCACGACGCGCAGCGCGGGCGTGCGCCACACGGTCGCGAAGCCCGCCGTGAGCTCGGGCAGGAAACTCGGCCGCTCGGCCGGCTGCGGCGGCTTGTCGCGCGGAACCTGGATGACGAAGGCCGCCGACCACAGGAAGAGCGCCGCGTTGAGGGCGAAGACGGCTGAGGGGGTGCTGACCGCGAGGAGGATGCCGCCGAGCGCCGGCCCGGCGAACATTCCGACGCTCGAGATCGTGTTGCCGACGAGGTTCGCCGCGGTCAGCTCGTCCGGCGTCTCGACGAGCGAGGGCAGGAGCGCCGCCTGCGCAGGCGAGTACGAGCCCGAGACGACCGTCGACGTGACCGCAAGCACGTAGACGACGTACGGGCTGGTGCCGGCGCTCGCGGCTGCGGTGATCCCGACGAAGATCGCGCAGCGGATGAGATCGCCGCTGAGCATGAGCTGCCGCCGCGACCAGCGATCTGCGAGGACGCCGAGCCACGGCGCCGCGAGAGCCGCCAGGGCCATTCGCGCGAAGAAGAGAAGACCGACGGCCCGTGCGCCGCCCGAGTGGTACGCATAGACGGGCAGCGCCACCGCGTACGCCCACGTGCCCAGGGTCGAGCCGGCCCCTGCGATCTGGATGTTGCGCACTCGCGGATTCGCGAAGACCCTTCCGAATGCGCGTAACGATGCGGCGTAGCGGCTCACGCAGCGGAGGATCGCAGGGTTGGTTGCGAATTTGAAGGGGCGGTGGGAAGATTTGTGCTCCAACCCACGTCTGGAGAATTGACAGCGCCGATCAGACCGGCGTAAGGATTCCGAAGGAGGAGCAATGTCGGACGAGCAGCACAAGGATGAAGAGGTCGAGGCCCACCGCAGGCATCTCGTGAACGACGAGCCGGCCGCCGAGGGCGAGACCGACGACGAGGTCGAGGCGCACGTTCGGAAGGCGCTGCCTCGCAAGAACCTGCCCCGCAAGATCTAGCGCACTGACTCTCACGTGAAGGCCCGGCCGACCGCCGGGCCTTTTCGTGGTCCGGGTCGGCTCGGCCCGTGGAAGATTGTTGCTTCGTACTCCGTCTGGAGATATGACAGCGCCGGAACCGGCGTCGAGAAGATTCCCAGAGGAGGAGCAATGTCGGACGAGCAGCACAAGGGCGAGGAGCCCGAGGTCGAGGCCCACCGCAGGCATGCGGCGAACTTCGAGCCGGCCGCCGAGGGCGACGAGGACGACGAGGTCGAGGCGCACGTCCGCAAGGCGAACGTGCGGATGGACTCGCCCCGCCACATCTAGAACGACGTCCTGACCAGTACCACGGCGAGGCCCGGTTTGCACCGGGCCTCTTTGTGGTCCTAGACGGATCTCGCGGCCGCTTCGGCGACCGCGACGAGCCGATCGGCCTCGTACACGCGCGCGTCGTCGGGCAGCGCGGTGAGGTTCACGGCCACGAGCTCGCGCGCTCCACGTGCCACGGCCGCCGCAAGCGCCGCCGCGGCCGCGACGTCGGCGTGGACGCGCGGTTCGACTCGCTGCCCCGCCGCAGCGCAGAGCTCGGCGAGGTCGGCGGCCAGACGGGCGAGCGCGAGCGGCGGCTCGGCGGCAGCGGCCGTCACGCGCCCGAGCGCCCAGTCACGCTGTTCCTGCCGCCCCGTATCGCCGGCGGCCGCGCGGGCCTCGAGAGCCTGCCGGTACGCCTCGGCGTCGTCGTCGACGAGCTTCGTCGCCCGGTCACGCAGTGACTCCGCCTGGGCGGCCACCCCTACGGCGTCGGACCAGCTCTCGGGCGAGAGTCGCGCGGCCATCTGGACGACGGCCGCGGCGGTGGCGAGCGCTACGCCGAGTGCCGAGCCTGCGCCGGGAACTTCGCGCGGCGCAGCCAGCTCCTCGAGGAGCGCGGGGAGGGAGAGACCGGTGAGCACACGCGCAGTGTCTCAACCGGGCACGTCCCGCGCGTATCAGACCGCCTGAAGGAGCTGGCGCAGCCGCGAGACGATGAACGGCGAGGGCTCGTAACCGGCTGCGGCAACCGCCCGCTCGAGGTCGGCCTGGAGCTGAAGCCGGAAAGCGGCGTCCTGCTCGGCCCGCGTGACGAGCTCGTCGAGCACCGCACGCGCAGCCGGCAGCTCCTGTGCAGCTCGCACCCAGCCTTCGGGCGCAGGCGGCAAGAGGCGCAGCAGCCGGCCGATCCGTTCCTCGTCGAATCCGTTCATCTCACTACTCATGACGGGCGAGAGCCCCGACTCCTTCCATCGAGTTCGGAACGAACTTTTTCGAGGCAGCGGGAGATCCGGCTGGCGATGGTCCCTGCCGGGATCTCGAGGTGGTCGCCGATCGTGCGATAGCTCTCGTCGCGGCAGAAGAAGCGGTCGAGGATCTCCCGGCACGGGTCGCCGACCTTGTCGAGCGCGGCGCGTACGGCCATCGCGTCGTCGAGTGTCGCGAGGACGTCGTCGACCTCGCGCTCGTCCGGATCCTCTTCCGACGGCATGTCGCGCGCGAGCAGGCGCAATCGGTCGATGCAGAGCCTGCGCGTGAGCTGCGCGAGCCAGGGCCGGACGGCGTCGTCGCTGCGGAGCTCCGAGAGCCGTTCGTACGCGCGCGCGAAGACTTCCTGGAAGACGTCTTCCGCATCGTGCTGCGCGAGCCGGAAGCCGCGGCCGCAGATCGCGTACACGTAGCGCGAGAACCGTTCCACGAACTCGTTCCATGCGTCCGCGTCGCCTGCGCGGCACCGGGAGACGAGCTGTGCATCGGTCTGCTCGACGGCCATGCGTGGACGATAGAACTTCGCCGCCGGATCTTCAGCAATCAGGTAAGCGCGCGAGCCAACGCCGAGACGAGCAGATCCGCGTGCTCGTCGGTGAATGCGAGCGGCGGCCGGATCTTGAGAACGTCGTCCTGCTTGCCCGTGAGCCCCACGAGGACGCCCTGCTCGCGCAGGTCGTCGGCGATGCGTGAGGCGAGATCGGCGCTCGAAAGCTGGACTCCGGCGAGGAGCCCGCTGCCGCGTACCTCGACGATGTCCGGCATGCCGAGGCTCTCGATCGCCGAGCGCAGGCGCATCCCGACCCCGGCTGCGCGCTCCGGCAGCCGCTCGTCCCGCAGGACGTCGAGCACGGCGAGAGCGGCGCTCGCCGCGACGGGGTTGCCGCCGAAGGTGGAGAACGTCCTCCCGGCGTACGGGAACCGGCCGGCGAGGTCGCTCCGGGTGACGACTGCGGCCACGGGATAGCCGTTTCCCATCGGCTTGCCGAGCGTGACGACGTCCGGCGCGAGGCCGTGGCGGACGAACGACCAGAGCTCGGGCCCCAGCCGGCCGTGGCCCGCCTGCACCTCGTCGGCGACGTAGAGCCCTCCGGCGGCGTGCGTCCGCTCTACCAGGAGGCGGAGCTCGGGGCTTTCCGGCGTGTAGATGCCGTCGCTCATGAGCGACCCGTCGAGGAACGTCGCCGCGAGACCGTCCTCGAGCTCCGCGACCGCGGCGTCGAGCGCTCGGTCGAGGTTCGCGCCGCTGCCGGGCGCCGGGATCCGGGTGACGCGTGCGAAGGGTCTGCCCGCCGGCCAGTCCTCGGGTGACAGCGCGGTCGCCGTCGCCGTCACGCCGTGATACGCGTTCTCGGTCACGAGGGCGCCGTCGTGGCCTGTCACCTCGGCCGCGATCCGCCAGGCGAGGTCGTTCGCCTCGCTCCCCGAGTTGACGAGCAGCACGGTGTCGAGGCCGGCGCCGGGCGGGAACGTCGCGAGCAGCCGCTCGGCGAGCTCGACGAGCGGCTCCGCGAGGTAGCGGGCGTTCGTCGCACCGAGCCGCGTCTGGCGGACGACGGCCTCCGTCAACCGCGGGTGGCAGTGGCCGACGACCGGCACGTTGTTGTACGCGTCGAGGAGCCGCGTGCCGTCGGGCTCGTGGATCCAGACGCCCTCGGCGTGGACGGCGTGGACGGGTCGCGCGTACGTGAGCGGGGTCAGGAGCGCTCCGAGTGCGCGGTCGCGGCGCCGCGCCAGCTCGCGGCTCGGAGCCGGTGCCCGGCGGCCTGCCCCGAGCTCGTGCGCGACCTCCTCCGGCGCCAGCGAGTCGAGCAGCTCGAGCAGCTGCCACGAGTCCTCGTCCCACGCCTCGATGTACGCCGCGTTCTCGGGAAAGCGGCGCGTGCGCCAGGCGCTGATGGAGACGATCGCCGCCAGCCGTGCGGCGACGAGGTCGCCGAGCAGCTCGCGCTCGAGCGGCTCGAGGGGCAGGCGGGAGGCGAAGCCGTCGAGCGCGATCCGGGCGACCCGGAAGGCGTCGTCGAGCGGCCGCCCGCGCAGGAGCGAGGCCAGCGCGACGGCGACGTCGGCCGCGAGCGCGGTGTGGCAGCAGTCGCCGAAGTCGAGGATCCCCGCCACCTCGTCCTGTTCGTCGAGGAGGAGGTTGTCGAGGTTGAAGTCGCCGTGCACGACCTGGGCACGCAGACGGGGCCAGTCGGGCAGCACGCGCTCCTCGAACCGGTCGAGCGCGCGTGCCAGGAGCGCGCGCCGCCCGGGATCCGCGATCTCGTCGAGCAGCGGGCGCAGGCGCGGCGCGGCCCGGACGTCCCAGAGCAGGTCCCGGCCGGCCGCGGGATGGAAGAACGACCGGAGCGCGAGGCAGAGGTGCGCCTGCGCCGCCGCGACCCCGTAGACCGCGGCGTCGGAGAGCTCCGGGCCCCCCTTCCGACCCACGCGCCGCTCGAAGAGGCGCACGTGGTGACCGTCGACAGACGCGCGCGGGGCAAGCGGCCTCGCCACGGGCAGATCCGGATCGACCGCCGCCACGTGTGCGATCGCGGCCTCCTCGAAGTCGAGGACGTCCGCCGCTTCGCCGCTGTTCGAGATCTTGAGCACGCCGCCGGCGCCGCCGTCGTCGAGCAGGAACGTCTGGTCGCGCTCGCTGCCGAGATCGGAGGCCCTGCCCTGGATCCCGAAAAGCTCGGCCGCGATTCGGGCGGCCTCGTCGGCGGTGAACCTCGGCGGCGTCGCCTCCAGGACGGAGCTCACGCGCCGATGCTATTGCGTGCGGCCAAAATCCCTCGTCCGAGCGAATCGTCTCCCCCTTTCGCGGGAGGATCGGTCTGCGATGGCGACCTACGTTCTGGCCACTGATCGGCGGCTACGGCGGCACGTTCTGCGGCATCAGGGCGGTCGCGACAAGGAGGTACACGTGGGGGCTGACCTCACCAGGCGCGACGCTTCTCGCTTTCGGCCCTTCTGGGCAACGCTTCTCACAGTCGTGGTGGCGATGAGCTTCGGGATGATCCGCTCCGGCGCATCCTGGGGCTCGTCCGCGTACGACGCGGCTTCGGACTCCTACTCGATGCAGAACATCGCGGCCGCCGACGGAGCGCAGGCATGGTGGAACGCCGGCTACACCGGCAAGGGCGTCGACGTGGCGGTCATCGACACGGGCGTCACCCCCGTGGCCGGCCTTAACGCGCCGGGCAAGCTGGTGAACGGACCGGACCTCTCGCTCGACTCGCAGAATCCGAGCCTGCAGCACCTGGACACGAACGGGCACGGGACGTTCATGGCCGGCCTCATCGCCGGCAACGACGGCCAGACCGGCGGCTACCGCGGCGTTGCCCCCGACGCCCGCATCCTCTCGGTCAAGGTCGGCGTGACGGACGGTGGCGCGGACGTGAGCCAGGTCATCGCGGCGATCGACTGGGTCGTCCAGCACCGCCACGACAACGGGATGAACATCCGGGTCATCAATCTGTCGTACGGCACGAACTCGAACCAGGCGTACGGCGTCGACCCGCTGGCGTTCGCGGTCGAGCAGGCGTGGAAGGCGGGCATCGTCGTCGTCGCGGCGGCCGGGAATTCGGGCTACCAGAACGGCGCCAGCGCGCAGGGGCTCGCCGATCCCGCGTACGACCCGCAGATCCTCGCGGTCGGCGGAGCGGACACGATGGGGACGGCCACGCCCTGGGACGACCAGGTCGCGTCCTACTCCGCGAGCGCCGCGAGCTGCAGCAACGGTTGCCGCGCACCCGATCTGATCGCGCCCGGATCGCACATGCAGGGCCTCCGGGTGCCCGGCTCGTACATCGACCAGAACAACCCGGCCGGCGTCCTGGGCGATCGCTACTTCCGCGGCAGCGGCACCTCCGAGGCCACGGCGTTCACTTCGGGAGCGGTTGCGGACCTGCTGCAGCGGTTCCCGCAGCTGACGCCGGACGAGGTCAAGGCGATGCTCACTTCGAGTTGCGACAAGCTCAGCTCGTTCAACTGGAAGCAGCAGGGCTGCGGCGAGCTCGACATGAGCGCGCTGCTCAGCGTCGGCGTTCCCTCGGCGTCCGCCTCGGTGCAGTACAACGCGCCGTCCACGGGCACCGGCTACCTCGAGGCCTCGCGCGGCACGGATCACCTTTCGAGCAACGGCGTCGTGCTCCACGGCGAGCAGGACATCTTCGGCAAGCCCTTCGTGTCGGCTGCGATGGCGGCGCTCGAGGCCGCCGGCTCGAGCTGGTCTGGCGGCGTCTGGAACGGCTCGTCCTGGTCGGGTAGCTCGTGGAGCGGCTCGTCCTGGTCGGGCAACTCCTGGAGCGGCTCGAGTTGGTCTGGCAACTCGTGGAGCGGAAGCTCGTGGAGCGGTTCGAGCTGGTCGGGCAGCTCGTGGAGCGGCAGTTCATGGAGCGGTTCCAGCTGGTCGGGCAACTCGTGGAGTGGAAGCTCCTGGAGCGGCTCGAGCTGGAGCGGCAGTAGCTGGTCTGGTGGAGCATGGCTCGGAGCAAGCTGGGGCTGACGCATAGGGGACGAGGCCGGTGATCGGCCGGCCTCTCATCCGGACGCGTCGCGCGCCGGGCGAGCCCTTACGGCCGCCCGGCGCAGCCATTCGCGAGGCCCTGCAGGGGCCTCGTCGTGTCTGGGTCTTCAACGGCGTGCTCGCCCTCGTCTGCGCGGGCGTCTGGGCGTTCGTCATCCGGCGGTGGGATTCCCCGCAGCTCGTGCAAGGCCGGCATCTGGACTGGTGGATGCTCGGCATCGCGTTCTGCCTGGCCGAGGTCTTCGTCGTCCACGTGCAGTTCCGGAAGGAGGCGCACAGCCTTTCGCTCACCGAGATCGGGCTGACGCTCGGCCTGCTGCTCGGGTCGCCGGCCGGGCTTCTGATCGGGCAGCTCGCGGGCACCTTCGTCGCGCTCATCGTCAGCCGGTGGAAGAGCCAGCGCCAGCTCGTAAAGTTCGCGTTCAACCTCGCGGAGCTGCCGCTCTGCAGCGGGATCGCCATTCTCATCTTCCGATCGCTCACCGATCGCGGCGATCCGCTCCCGCACGTCTGGCTGCTCGCGCTCCTCGCCGCCGCCGTCGCCCATACGACCGGCGTCGTCTTCGTCTCGGCCGTGATCGCCATCGCGGACGAGCGGTTCAACTGGGCGCAGATGTCCCGCACGCTCGTCACCTCGCTCCTCGGCGCTGTCGCGACGGCGTGCCTCGGGCTGGCGGCCGCCGAGCTCCTCGCGGCGCGACCGCTGGCGGTCGTCCTCCTCGCCGTCCCGGTCGTGGCCTGCGTCACCGCGTTCCGCGGCTACATGAAGCAGCGCGAGCAGCGTGAGCACGTGGAGTTCCTCTACGAGTCGATGCGCGCCACCCAGGGCGCGCCGGAGTTCGGTCTGGCGGTCGGCCAGCTTCTCGTCGCCGCCCGCCGTCTGCTCCGGGCTGAATACGCCGAGATCCTGCTGCTCCCGGCGGCGGAGAACGAAGGGCCGCTACGGAGCGTAAGCGGCGCGGAGGGCGAGCTGCTCATGCATCCGGAGGAGAGCTTCTCTCCCCGGGACGCAGCAGCGTTCGCCCGGGTCTCGGACGCCGGCAAGGCGATGCTGCTCGCGGGACGCCGGGGCGCGAACCAGCTCGACGCATTCCTCAAGGCGCGTGGGCTGGAGGACGCGATCGTCGGGCCGCTCCGCGGCGAGAACCGGACCTTCGGGCTCCTCGTCGTCGGCGAGCGCTCGGGAGACGTGAGCACCTTCGGAGAGGTCGACCTCGACCTGTTCGACACGTTCTCGGGACACGCGAGCATCCTGCTCGAGAACGGGCGGCTCGAGCATTCGCTGGCGCAGGTGACGCAGCTGAAGGAGCAGCTCCGCCATCAGGCGTACCACGACGCGCTCACCGGGCTCGCGAACCGCGTCAACCTCCTCGAAGCGATCAAGCACGAGCTCGAGCACGGCGCCGGCTCGACGGCGGTCCTCTACCTCGACCTCGACCGCTTCAAGACCGTCAACGACACGTGGGGCCACAGCGCGGGCGACGAGCTGCTCACCGAGTTCGCGCGGCGCCTCTCCGACGCGATCCGCGTCCAGGACCTCGCCGCGCGTCTCGGCGGCGACGAGTTCGCCGTCCTCGTTCGGGATGCGGACGCCGAGGCGGCGGTGGCCGCTACCCGGCGGATGCTCGACGCGCTCGACGGGACGTACACGCTCGTGGGTGGAGACGTCTCCTGCCACGTGAGCGTCGGCATCGCCGTCGGCACCAACGGCGCGACGAGTGCCGAGGACCTGCTGCGCAACGCCGACATCGCGATGTACAGCGTCAAGCGCTCGGACCGCCCGTACACGCTGTACGAGGCGGAGCTGCACGAGAAGCTTCGCGCGCAGCGGCAGCTCGGCCTCGATCTTGAGGCGGCGCTCGAGCGGCGCGAGATCGCCGTCCACTACCAGCCGGTCGTGCGGCTCGCGGACGGAGCGATCGAGGGCTTCGAGGTGCTCGCCCGTTGGCCGCACCCGACGCGCGGCCTCCTCACTGCAGCCGACTTCCTGCCGACGGCGGAAGAGACGGGACTGACGGTCGAGCTGGGCCGCCACGTCCTGCACCAGGCCCTCCAGGCGGCGCGCCGCTGGCCGGCGCACGTGAGCCTCTGGCTCAACCTCTCGCCGGCGGAGCTCGCGAACGAGCGGCTCGTCGACACGCTCGCCGAGGCGCTCAAGGGCTACGTCGTCGAGCCGAGCCGGATCGTGATCGAAGTGACCGAGTCGGGCGTCATCCAGGGCAGCGACGCCGCGCTCGTGGCGATGCGCCGGTTGCGCGATCTCGGCGTCGGGCTGACGATCGACGACTTCGGGACCGGGTACTCGTCGCTGAGCCGTCTTGCGGAGTTCCCGATCGAGTCGCTCAAGATTCCGAAGCCTTTCGTCGACCGGCTCGTCGGCGAGGACGCAGACGAGGCGTTCGTCGACGCGATCCTGCGGCTGGGCGACTCGCTCGGCCTCTCGGCGGTGGCGGAGGGGATCGAGCATCCGGCACAGGCGGAGCGCCTGAGGCAGCTCGGCTGCCGCCTCGGCCAGGGCTACTTCTTCGGCCGCCCCGCCCCGGCGGAGGAAGCGGAGCGGCTCCTGCGCGAGCAGTCGGCCACCCGCTCGCCGCAGCTGTCGCTGGTACCCGCTTCGCGGCTCGCCTGAGCGCGAGAACCCGACGAAAGGCCGGAGGCTAAGCCTCGCCTCCCGGCGAGCAGGTCCTCAGCACCCCACGAGCCTCAGAAAGGCCGAAGCGGCGGGCAATGCCCGCCGCTTCTCAAAACTCCGCCGCAGAGTTGTTGCCGTCAGCCCCGAGCGGGAGTCAGTCCGATCATCCCGCGGGTCGCTCCACGTCGGCCTCCCCCTTTCGGGGGATCTGTGCGAATCGGCGCGAAACCGGCCGATCAGCCGCCTTTGCCGACCTTGAGGATCGGCGCATTGAGGACGATGTGGGCGTCCTTCTCGGTCAGCTTGCCCTGCTTCTCGAGCGCGTCGATCTGGTCGTCCTGGCCGATGAGAACGGGCTTGACGCCTTTCTTCCAGGTCAGCCAGACTTCTTTCCAGAGCGGGTTGTAGTCCGCCTCGCCCGGCTCCGACCCGAAGATCGTGAGCTGGCCCTTGGCTGCGCGGCCGCGCACGAAGTACTGCTCCGGCAGTCCCTTGACCGCCTTCAACTCGGCGGAGAAGTTGACGTGCAGCGCCGTCGCCTGGGACTTCGACGACACGTCGGTGACGAGATAGGTGTCGAAGTGATGGTCGTAGTAGCCGCGGTAGACGGGCTGCGTCTTCATGGACGGCTTGCCGATGTTCGGCAGCCCGCCCGTCGCGGCGGCCGCTGCGGCAACGGTCGCGACGAACAGCACGAGGCCGAAGAGGACAATCCTGCGCACCTGCTACCTCCTTGTCTAGAGTGGAACGGCAATGGCTACGCGCAGGAGATCGCTCCGGATTGGCGCCCTCGCCGCTGCCGCGGCGGCGGTCGCCCTCACGGCGGCCGTCTGGAGCGGATCCGGCGCGGCGGGGACGCGTCACCTGACCAAGACGCCGACCGTCACGACGCGGAAGGTCGGAAAGCTCGGCGTCATCCTCGTCAACAGCCGCGGCCGGACGCTCTACATGTTCGTTCCCGACAAGCAGAGGAAAGTGACCTGCAAGGGGACGTGCGCCGCGATCTGGCCGCCGCTGAAGCTGAAGGCGGGGCAGAAGCCGACCGCCGGCGGCGCCGCGAAGAAGTCGCTCCTCGGCGCGGACAAGAACCCGAGCGGCGGGCGCGTCGTCACGTACAACAAGTGGCCGCTCTACACGTACATCGCGGACACGAAGCCCGGGCAGGCGACCGGCCAGGCTATCGACCTCAACGGTGGGCTCTGGTACGTCCTCTCGCCTTCCGGCAAGGTCATCAAGAAGAAGCCGTAGGCGGCGCGAGCAGCGCGACGACCGGCTCTTCGGCACTGCCGAGAAGCGGTTCCAGCTCCGCTTGGCTCGTCGCGAGTCGCTCGACTTTCGCACCCAGCACATCGAGGAACGCGTCCGCCGGCTCCAGGAACTCCAGGCCGCCTCGCTCCGGCCGATAATGCATCGGCACGACGAGCTCCGGCCGAAGCTCGCGAATGAGCTCGGCCGCGGCATCCGGCGCGATCGTCGGTCCGCCGCCGACGGGGAGGAGGACGACGTTGACCTCGCCAAGCGCCTCGCGTTGCTCCGGCCGCAGGGCGGGCTGCCCGAAGTCGCCGAAGTGGGCGAACGTCGTACCGTCGACGGCGAAGCGGAAGATCGTGTTCGGGCCGCGCTGCGTCCCAGCGGCGGCGTCGTGCTCCGAGGAGATCCCGACGATCTCGCCGAGCGGCGACTCGTGCGTCCCGGCTTTCGCGATGATCAGCGGGTCTCCGCCGATGACTTCGACTCCGTTGTGGTCGAGATGATCGTGCGTCACGAGCAGCACGTCCGCCTCGACTCCCTCGATGAGCGGGAAGTCCCAGCTCCAGCCGGGCCGCGAGACGCTTCCGAGGTCGCCGAACGGATCGATGAACACGCGCACCTGCTCGCCGGTGAGCAGGAACGCGGACTGGCCATACCAACGGATCTCCATCACTACCTCCTGGTCAGTGTCCCGACAGTCGTCGCAGTAGCGGCACTGCGGCGAGCAGTGTCCGCTGCTCCTCGGGACTCAGCTCGGCCGCGATCGCGGCACCGAGCCAGCCCTCCCGCTTGCCTCGCTCCTCGAGCACGCGCTCGCGACCTCGCTCGGTGAGCTCGATGTGGACGCGCCGGCGATCGGCGGGATCGGGCTGGCGCGCGATCAGGCCCGCTGTCTCGAGCTCGGCGAGCGTCTGCGCCATCGACTGCGGCCGCACGCGCTCGGCGGCGGCGAGCGAGCTCGTCGTCTGTGCTCCCTCGCGGTCGAGGCGGCTCAGGACGCTCATCTGGGCGACCGGGAACGAGTACTCGGCGCGGAGCCGGCGGACGAGCTGGCCGAGCACGAGTCTCAGCTCGCTCGCCGCGTTCACGATCTGCGCGGACGGACGGGGCATCCTGAGATTGTAGACAGGTAACCTGAACAGGTTGCCTGGTAAGCGGAGAACGCCCAACTACAAGTGGGTGGCGCTCTCGAACACGACGCTCGGGGTGCTGCTCGCGACGATCGACGGCTCGATCGTCCTGATCGCGATGCCCGACATCTTCCGGGGTATCCACCTCGACCCGCTCAAGCCCGGCAACAGCTTCTACCTCCTGTGGATGATCCTCGGCTTCCTCGTCGTCTCGAGCGTGCTCGTCGTCAGTCTCGGCCGACTCGGCGACCAGTTCGGGCGTGTGCGGATGTACAACGTCGGCTTCGTCGTCTACACGCTCGCGTCGCTGCTCTTGACGGTCGACTGGCTCCAGGGCCGGGCCGGCGCCGACTGGCTGATCGGCTTTCGCATCGTGCAGGGGATCGGCGCCGCCTTCCTCGTCGCGAACTCGGTTGCGATCCTCACCGACGCGTTCCCGGCGAACGAGCGCGGCCTTGCGCTCGGGATCAACAACGTCGTCGGGATCAGCGGCATGTTCATCGGACTCGTCCTCGGCGGCGTGCTCGCGCCGATCTCGTGGCGGCTCGTCTTCCTCGTGTCGGTGCCGACCGGGATCGCCGGGACGATCTGGTCATACCGGAGCCTGCGCGAGATCGGCGTCCGCACCCCTGAGCCGATCGACTGGCCGGGCAACCTCACCTTCGCCGCCGGACTCGTGCTCGTCATGGTCGGGATCACGTACGGGATCCGGCCGTACGGAAGCCATTCGATGGGGTGGACGTCTCCCTTCGTCGATGCGTGCCTCGCCGCCGGCGTCGCTCTGCTCGCGCTGTTCGCCTTCGTGGAGGTGCGGTCGCCGGCGCCGATGTTCCGGCTGGGGCTCTTCCGGATCCGCGCCTTCACCTTCGGTGTCCTCTCGAGCTTCCTCTCCGCGGTCTCGCGCGGCGGCCTGATGTTCATGCTGATCATCTGGTTGCAGGGGATCTGGCTTCCCGAGCACGGGTACGACTTCGCCTCGACACCGCTCTGGGCAGGGATCCGGATGCTCCCCCTGACGGTCGGCTTCCTTCTCGCCGGCCCCGTGTGCGGGACCCTCTCCGACCGCTACGGCTCACGGCCGTTCGCAACCGGCGGGATGCTCGCCTCGGCGCTCAGCTTCGGCCTGCTCGAGATGCTGCCGGTCGACTTCTCCTACCCGCTGTTCGGCGCTGTCCTCCTGCTGATGGGGCTCTCGATGGGCGCCTTCGCCTCGCCGAACCGGGCGGGAGTGATGAACAGCCTCCCGGCGCAGCACCGGGGCGCGGGAGGCGGCATGAACCAGACGTTCCAGAACTCCGCCCAGGTGCTCTCGATCGGGATCTTCTTCACGCTGATGATCGTCGGCCTGTCCGCGACGCTGCCGCATTCGCTGGCGACGGGGTTGCGCGCGCATGGTGTATCCGCCGGCGTCGCGACCCGGGTCAGCCACCCCCCACCGGTCTCGGTGCTCTTCGCCGCGTTCCTCGGCTACAACCCGGCTCGGGAGCTGATCGGGCCGCACGTCCTCGCGAAGCTCCCGCCGCACGACGCCGCCACGATCCGCGGGCGCGGCTTCTTCCCGCACCTGATAGCCGCGCCGTTCCACAGCGGACTCCGCGAGGCGTTCGCGTTCGCGATCGCGGCCTGCCTCGTCGCCGCGCTCGCCTCCTGGTCTCGAGGCGGCCGCGTCGTCGCTCCCGAGGAGGGCGTGCTCGAGCAGGCGGTCGACTAGGAGCTTGCGGCGATCTGCACCGCGACGAACGCGGCATAGAGGACGATGAGCAGGGCTCCGGCGCCGCGGCCGGCGCCGCCGCGCCTGCCGAACAGGACGAGCGCCGTCGCGGTCATCCCGACGAGCCATGCGAGGTCGAAGACGGCGAGGTGCGAGAAGGCGCGCAGGCTGCCGAGCGCCGTCGGCACTGCGAGGCCGGCGACGAGGTTGATCGAGTTGGAGTTCAGGGTCTCGCTCATGAGCGCCGAGCCGCGCTGCTGCATGCCGAACCGCACGCCCGTCCACGCGTTCGGGAGGCTCGTGAGGATTGCGAGCACGATCACGCCCACGAGCGTCTCGGGGATCGACCAGGCATGGGCGAGGTCGGTCGCGCCGCGCACGGCGCCCACGCTGCCGGCCACGATCACGCAAAGCGCGAGCACGAGGACGGCGAGGAGCGTGGCAGCCTCGCGCTTGGAGTCGAGTGACCCCGTGCGCCGGTGGGATTCCCCGAAGCTCCGGCCGACGAAGCGCGATTCCGTGACGCCGAGCGGCAGCCGTCGCACGAGTCGCGGTCCGGCCGCGAGGAGGAGGACGTACGGCACGGCGACGACGGCGACGAGCACGGCGCCGGCGATCGCGCCGAGAGCGCCCGCGACCACCGCGAGCGTCACGGCGAGCAGCCACAGCCCGACGAACGCCTCGAGCTCGAGGGTCTCGTGCCGGGCGCGGACGCGGCCCGCGACGACGGCGCTGAGGCCGAGCATCGCCGCGAGGTTGAACGCGTTCGAGCCGGCGACGACCCCGACCGCGATCGCGTGGTTGTGCTGGACGAGCGCCGAGATCGCGGAGGAGATCTCGGGCGCGTCTGCGGCGAGCGCGGTCAGCAGCCCGAGCAGCGCCTCGGGCAGGCCCAGTCGCAAGCCGATGTGGTCGAGCCGCCCCGCGAAGACCGCCGACGCGGCGAGCATCACGGCGATCGAGGCGACGAAGAGTGGGGCGGCGAGGGCGGGCGTCATGAGCTGACGCCGACCAGCCTTCCCGGCACACCGAGCCCGGAACGCTAGCGCAGCGGGCGCACGGCGGCCTACGGAGCCGGGTCGGGCGGAGCCTCTTCGGAGGCGAGGTCCTCCTCGCCCGCTTCGGCGGCCTCGGATGATGCGTAGCCCGGCAGGACTGCGCCTCCCGCCGTCGTCTCCATCCGCCTCACGTCGGCTGCGCCCTCGTCGGGACTGCCGAAGTCCTCGTGCAGCGCAGCGTCCCCCTCGACATCGCCGCCCTGGATGTGCGGCGGGCCGGCAAGCATCTTGCGGAGCCGGGCGAGGAAGCTCATCGCCGGGGAGCATAAGCGATCATCCGGTCGGTGATCGTCTCGCTCCACGTGGCGACGGGCAGCGCGGCCGGCGCGCTCGTCCGCTCCAGGGCGCTTGCGCTTCTGCTCGGCCCGCCGCTGCACGTGGCCGGTGACCATGTTCCGCACGAGGACATTCACGACCGGAGCTTCGAGATCGGCAGCGGCCTTGTCGCGCTCGGGTTGCTCGCCGCCCGGCGCGGGCCCCTCGACTCCGCCGTGCTCGGCGGCGCAGCCGCGGCGGCGCCCGATCTCGAGCACCTCTGGCGGTGGGTCCGGCCGCGCGGCAAGAAGCTCTTCCATCGCGGCGGCGGCCGACACGGCGTCGGTGTCTCCACCGAGACGCAGCTCCTCGTCGCCGGCGCGGTCCTGGGTTTGCTGGCCGGACGACGCCGGTAGCCTCGCGCCCGTGAAAGTCGGCATCGTAGTCCCCTACTCGTGGTCTTTCTGGGGCGGCGTGGTCGAGCACGCCGAGGCCCAGATGCACGCACTCGAGGCGATCGGGGTCGAGGCGCGCCTTCTCATCGGCCACGACCCGCCCGGCTCGTTCAGCCGGATCCTCCACCCGCGCCAAGGGAGGCCGGGCCCGCCGCCGCCCGGAGTGATCCCGCTGGGACGGTCGGTGATCGTCCCCGGCAACGGCGCGCTTTCGAATCTCGTGCTGAGCCCGCGCGCGCTGCCCCAGCTCAGGCGAGCGCTTGCGCGCGAGCGCTTCGACCTCCTGCACGTCCACGAGCCGCTCGCCCCGATGCTCAGCCCGGCCGCGCTCGCGCTCTGGGACGGGCCGACCGTCGGGACGTTCCACGCGGCCGGCAACTCGAGCTGGCGGCCGATCGCGGACGCGCTGTGGGGCTTCCTCCTCGACCGGATCGACCTGCGCATCGCCGTCTCGGAGCAGGCGCGGAGCTCCGCGGGCGCGTTCGCGCAGGGTGACTACGAGGTGATTCCGAACGGCGTGGACATGCCGGCGGCCGTCGATCCCGAGGGTCGGCTGGATCGCCTCGTCTTCGTCGGCCGGCACGAGCCGCGCAAGGGGCTGCCGGTGCTGCTCCGAGCGTGGCCGCGGATCCACCGCGGCGGGCTTCGGCTCCGGCTGATCGGCGCAGACCCTCTCGCCGTCCGGCTGCTGCTCTCGCGGCTCCGGCTGTCCGAGGAGGGGATCGACGTGCTCGGCTTCGTCGACGACGAGAAGCTCACGAGGGAGCTGTCGACGGCGAAGCTCCTCGTCGCGCCGTCGCTCGGCAGCGAGAGCTTCGGCATGGTCATCACGCGGGCCCTCGCGTGTGCTACCCCGGTGGTGGCCTCCGACATCCCCGGCTACCGGGAAGTCGTCACTCCCACGACCGGCGTCCTCACTCCGCCCGCTGACCCAGACGCGCTCGCCGACGCGATCGCCGGCGTCGTGGCGGACGAGCCCGCTCGCACCGAGATGGGCCGCGCGGCGCGCGAGCTCGCAGCGACCACGTATGCCTGGCCGCTGCTCGCCCGGCGGCTCGCGGACTGCTACGAGCGCGTTCTAGCTCGCTAGGCGGGAGGCGCCGGCAAGCTTCAGCACCTTCGGCCCGACGATCCGCAGGAGCCGGCTCGGCGTCTCGACGATCGGCTCTCCGTCCGCGCCGCTCAGCTCCGCGATGGCCGCGTCGACGCGGCGCTTCACCTCGAACACTCCCTCGCGGAGCCCCAGCTCGTCGAGGCGCACCGCGAGGCGCTTCATGTTCATGACGTAGTAGTAGAGCGAGTCGACATCCGGGCCGTACGACTCGGCGAGGTGTGCATCGATGAGGCCGCGCGACGCCTTCGCCCGGCGGACCATCCGGTCGGCGAGGTCCATGTAGTCGGTGGAGATCGCGAGCAGCCGCTCGGCGGCGCCGTCGAACTCCTCGAGGAAGCGATGCGTCGCGAGGACGGCGATGCGGACGTGCCGGCCCTCGTCACGGCGGACGTGGGTCTGGCCCTCCTTCATCCCCGGCAGGTCGAACGCGTCGTAGAGCGCGTTTCCCTTCGCCCGGCGGATGACGACGTCGCTGTTCGCGACGACGTCCTCGCTGACCACGCCGTAGATGAAGATCGCGGTGAAGACGTCCTCGATGGGACGGTTCGGCCGGAGCAGGTGCCGCATCTCGTCCTCGAAGCGGTCGAAGAGGATCTCCGCGACGAAGTTGTTGTACTTCCGCGCCATGCGATCGGCGTCGGCCGCCTCGACGCCGAGCACCTCGGTGGCCACCCGGAGGAGGCTGCCGCGGTGCATTCGCTCGTCGTGCTCCTGCGTCATCAGCGCCGCGCGCATCGAGTCGTAGTCCGGCTCGCGCGGCAGCGCGGCGACGATCCGGTCCATCCAGTCGTCGACGATCGACTCCGCGCGGTAGATCGTCCCGAAGACCCGTCTCACGGCATCCTGCCGCCGCCGCGAGAGCCGGCGGAAGCTCTCGGCGTCTCTCGACAGGTCGACGTTGTACGCATCCCAGGTGTGCGTGTGGGCGGCCGCCACGATGTCCGAGAACGTGCGCCACCCGCCGCTGATCTGGCGGTCGGCGGCCTCGTCGTCGGCGATCAGCGCGTCGATCTCGCGCAGGAGGCGGGCGATCTTCGCGCGGCCGTTGCCAGGTGCGTCGGCGGCGTCGGAGTGGAGCCTCGCTGTGACGTCCACGGGAGAGACTCTACGCGGCTCGGGCGGGTCAGAAAGAACGGCCGGGCGCCGGAGGTGACCGGCGCCCGACCCGATTGCTCAGAACGAAAGGACGCAACCGCCGTTGTTGCTGCTGAAGGCGTTGCTCCAGAGCGACTGGACGGGGAAGCTCGCGCCGCTCATCGTGACGCTGGCCGATGCTCCCTGGCCGGAGGTGATCCAGGCGCACTTGTCGCCGTTCTCCTCACCGTTCCGGTCGAGCCAGCCCCCGTTCGGGAACTGGTCGGTGATCGTCTCCGCCATCTCGTGACCCTCGACGATCGTCATCCCGGCGTTCGGACCGAGGCCGTTGAAGTTGGCCCCGCACGAGGCTCCCGCGTCGGTGATGTAGGGGAGGTTCGTGTAGGCGATGTTGCCGAACGAGGACGAGGTCGAGCTATGCCACGCGCAGTACTGCGTCCCGAACCCGGACGCGTTGTTGTTGTGCGCGGTCGCGATCACGTACTGCACCGTGGCGTTGACGGTGGAGCTCGTGTTGCCGAAGTGGCTCGCCGCGTTGACGGCCTCCGCCGCCAGCTGCGACTGGGTCGGGTGTGCCGGGGCGGCCACGCCGCTGTCCGTGAAGATGCCGCCGTAGATCCCGCTCGGGTTCCCGGCGAACTGGCTTCCGGACGGGCAGGTGATCGTGCCAGCTGCCACGCCCTGGCAGTACTGCGTGACGCTGTTCAGCCACGAGCTTCCGCCGACATGGCCGAGGAAGCTCTGGAGCGTCGCGGACTCACCTGACGGGTCGCTGCTCCACTGCGATCCCCACAGGACGAGGTAGACCGTGGGGGCGGTCTCGACGCCGATCCCGCCGACGCCGCCCTGGTACGTCAGGTTGTTCGTCCGCCTGGGCCGTACCGGCTTGCTGGGCTTGCCGTTGAACGTCCGCATCACCGACAGCTTCGCTTGAGCCTGCGAGCTTCCCGGCGCGGCCGATGCGGCCGCTGTGGTCAAAGCCCCGGCTGTGGCGAGGACCCCCACGAGGGCGCCGCAGAGATAGCGCCTTCTCATCACGCCTCCTTGTAGGACGACAACAAGAGGCCGGAGGCTAGCCGCTCGGGCGGCTGCGCACAAGTTCCCCGCTAGACGGTCTGCTGCCTGCGGAGGAGCTTGCGGAGCGCGTCGATGCGCTCGTGCACCCGCTGCCGCTCGTCCGAGAGCTCCCGTTCGCGGTCGCGCGAGGTCCCGGTCCCGAAGCCGAAGTCGATCTGGTCGTGCAGGCGGCTGCGCTCAGCAGACAGGCGGGCCTCCTCGGCTTCCAGGCGGGCGAGCTCGTCGTGGGCGTCCTCGAGAGTCGTTTCCTCCACGAAGCCCGTTATCGGCAGAACGCACGCGGATGTGAATACCCGTCGCGGTCCGAAGTATCCCCCTCCGGCGCGGCTAGTGTCAGAGCGTGGAAGCGCACGACGACGGGAGGCTGACCGGGGCGGCGCTGCGCACGGTGTTCGCGGCGCTCATGCTCGGCATGTTCCTGGCGGCGCTCGACCAGACGATCGTCTCGACGGCGCTGCCGACGATCGTCGGCGACCTCGGCGGGCTGAACCACCTCTCGTGGGTCGTGACGTCCTACCTGCTCGCCTCCACGGTCTCGACGCCGGTCTACGGGAAGCTCGGCGACATGTTCGGGCGCAAGCCCGTCTTCCTCGCGGCGATCCTCGTCTTCCTCGCCGGCTCGATGCTCGCCGGTCTCTCGCAGTCGATGGCCGAGCTGATCGGCTTTCGCGCGCTCCAGGGAGTCGGCGCCGGCGGGTTGATGGTCGGCGCGCAGGCGATCATCGCGGACATCGTCCCGCCCCGCGAGCGAGGCCGGTACATGGGGCTGATCGGCTCCGTCTTCGCCGTCGCGTCGGTCGCGGGCCCGCTGCTCGGCGGCTTCCTGGTGGACAACCTCTCCTGGCGCTGGGTCTTCTACGTGAACCTGCCGGTGGGCGCGCTCGCGGTGCTGATCGTGAGCACGCGGCTGCATCTGCACACGCCGTCCGTCCGGCATCGGATCGACTACCTCGGCATCGGTCTCCTCACGGGCGGCGTCGGCGCGCTCATCCTCCTCACGACGTGGGGCGGCACCCAGTACGCGTGGGGCTCGGACACGATCGTCGGGCTCGGCGTCGCAGGAGCCGCCATCATCGCGGTCTTCGTCTGGTGGGAGCGGCGGGCGGTCGAGCCGATCCTGCCGCTGCGGCTCTTCCGCTCATCGGTCTTCAGCGTCGCCAGCGCGATGGGCTTCACGATCGGGATGGCGATGTTCGGCGCGATCATCTTCATCCCGCTGTTCCTCCAGATCGTCTACGTCGTCTCCCCGACGAGTTCGGGCCTGCGGACGATCCCCCTCATGGCCGGGCTGCTCACCGCCGCGATCCTCTCCGGCCGCGCGATCAGCCGGCTCGGCCGCTACAGGGCGTTCCCGATCGCCGGCACCGCCGTCCTCGTCGTCGGCATGTACCTGCTCTCGCTGCTCGACGTCGGCACTCCCTCGTGGGTGGCCTCGGCGTACATGGTCGTGGTCGGCGTCGGGCTCGGGCTCGTGATGCAGGTGCTCGTGCTCGTGGTGCAGAACGACGCGCGGCCGCAGGAGATCGGGGTCGCCACGTCGTCTGCCACGTTCTTCCGCTCCGTCGGCGGTGCATTCGGGGTGGCGATCTTCGGGACGATCTTCGCATCGCGACTCTCGCATCGGCTCGCGGGCCTGCCGCGAAGCGTGACCGCGCACCTCGGCAGCGGCGTCCAGCTCAACCCGAGGCAGATCGACCAGCTGCCGGCCAAGGTGCATCTCGCGGTGCTGCACGCATTCGCCCACTCGCTCCAGGGCGTCTTCCTGTTCGGGATGGCGCTCGCCGCGGTGCCGTTCGTTCTCTCGTGGTTCCTCAGGGAGGTCCCGCTCCGGACGAGCGTCGCGCGGGCCGCCGAATCGGCTCCGCCCGAGCCGTCCGGGCAGGTCGCGTGGCAGTCGAAGGACCGGAGCTAGCGGAGGAAGCGCAGCGCCGCCTGCGCGGCGTGGTAGCCGCACATCCCGTGTACCCCGCCGCCCGGAGGCGTCGAGGCGGAGCAGAGGAAGACGCCTGAAAGCGGCGTCGTGTACGGCGAGAGTTGCGCGACCGGGCGGGTGAAGAGCTGCGAGAGGATCGCGGCGCCGCCGTTGATGTCGCCGCCGACGTAGTTCGGGTTGTGGCGCTCGAGCTCCGCCGGGCCAAGCGCCGAGCGGGCGAGGATCCGCTCGCGGAACCCCGGGGCGAAGCGCTCGACCTGCAGCTCGATCCGCTCGGTCATGTCCACGGACGAGCCGTTTGGGACGTGGCAGTACGCCCACGCGGTGTGCCGCTCGGCGGGCGCGCGGGTGGGGTCGAAGAGGCTCTGCTGCGCGAGAAGCACGTAGGGCCGCTCCGCGATCTCGCCCCCCACGGAGGCCCTGTCGGATGCCGCGATCTCGCCGAGCGTCGCGCCGAGATGGACGGTCGCCGCGCGCGTGCAGTCCTCGGCCCGCCACGGGATCGGCCCGTCGAGCGCCCAGTCGAGCTTGAAGACGCCCGGGCCGTAGCGGTAGCGCTGCAGCCGCTGTCGGTAGCGCGGTGGGAGCCGGTCGCCGGCCAGCTCCAGCAGCCCGCGCGGCGTCACATCGAGCAAGACCGGACGCGTGTCCCCGAGCTCGGCGAGCGACTCGACTCGGCGTCCCGTCTCGATCTCGCCGCCGAGGGAGCGGAGGTAGGACGCGAGCGCATCCGAGAGCCGCTGCGAGCCGCCGCGCGGAAACGGCCAGCCGACGGCGTGGCCGAGCAGGCCGAGCACGAGCCCGAACGCGCCGCTCGGCGGGCGCTCGAGCCGGAGCATCGAGTGGGCGGCGAGCCCTGCGAAGACACCGCGGGCCCGATCGCCGCGGAACGCGAGCCGCGCGAGCGCGGTCGCCGGCAGGGCCGCGCGGGCGCCGAAGCGCGCCAGCGCGAGCGGATGCGCGGGGATGTGCGCCGGCGCGAGGGCGTCTTCGAGCAAGGCGTCGGCGTCGCGGACGAGCGTCGCGAAAAGCAGCCGCCAGCGCGTCTCGTCATCCCCGAGCGTGGGCGCCGCCGCGACCGGCGAGCGCGCGATCAGCACCGCCGTCCCGTCATCGAACGGATGCGCGAGCGCTGCGGGCGACTCGACCCACTCGAGGCCGTGCTCGGCGAGCGGCAAGGTGCGGAGGAACGGCGAGGCGACCCCGAGCGGGTGGATCGCCGAGCAGACGTCGTGGACGAATCCCGGCAGCGTCAACTCGGCCGAGCGGGCGCCGCCGCCGACCGAGTCCGCCGCCTCGAGGACGCGCACCGACAACCCCGCTCGCGCCAGCACGATCGCCGCGGCGAGCCCGTTCGGCCCCGAGCCGACGACGAAGGCATCAGGCATCGGCGGAGCCTAGTTTTGGGGACGGCCTCCCTGTAGCCTCCTCCGGTCGGGCAAGCGAGGACAAAGGAGTCGAGTAATGGCGGCAGTGCGGCGTGGTTCCTGGGTGGCGTTGCGGTATGTCACCGCACTCTTCTTCCTGGGGGTGGTCGTTCAGTTCTTCCTCGTCGGCTACGGGCTGTTCGCCATGAAGCACGGCGCGACGATCGACGACGCGAAGTCGCTGGATTCCCATCGCGGCCTCGGCTGGATCCTCTCGACGTACGGAGCTCCGCTGATGTTGATTCTCGTCCTGCTCGCGTGGCCGGCGCGCCGCCTGCTCTGGGCCTGGATCGTGCTCGCCGTCCTCGGCTTCTTCCAGGCGATCCTCGCCGCGGGCGGCTATCACCACTGGGGGCTCGGCATGTTCCACCCGGTGAACGCGGTCATCCTGCTCGGCCTCTCCGGCCGCCTCGCCCACTACGCGTGGACGACCGCCAAGAGCAGGGATGCCGCGGCGGCGCCCGCGACCGCGCCGTCCGGGTAGCCGTGGAAGCACAGATTCGAGAGGGTCAGGCGCCCGCGGTCATCGTCGCGCTGCAGGCCGGCGAGCAGCTCACCTCCGAGGCCGGAGCCATGACGTTCGTCTCGGGCGACATCGCGATGGAGGTGGAGATGCCCGGCGGCTTCGCGGGCGGCCTGAAGCGCAAGCTGCTCGCCGGCGAGAGCCTCTTCGTGACCCACTACACGGCGAAGGGGCCCGGTTCGGTCGGGATCACGGGGCCGTTCCCGGGCTCGATCCGCCAGCACGAGCTCGACGGCGAGATCATCTGCGAGAAGCACGCCTACCTCGGCCACTTCGGGGACGTCGCGGTCGAGAGTGCGTTCGCGCAGAAGCTCGGCATGGGATTCCACGGCGGAGGCGAGGGCTTCTTCCTCCAGCGGCTGAAGGGCAAGGGGACCGTCTGGCTGCACGGCGGCGGGGACTTTCTCGACTTCGATCTCGCCCCGGGCCAGCTGCTGATCGTGGACACCGGCTGCATGGTGATGCTCGAGCCGACCGTGAAGTACGACGTGAAGCTTCAGGGCGGTGTCGCGAAGAGCCTGTTCGGGGGCGAGGGCCTGTTCCTCGTCCACATGACCGGGCCGGGCCATGTGACCCTGCAGACGCTGCCCTTCACGCGCACGGCGCGGCGCGTGCTCGCGGCGGCCGGCGGTGGGCAGGGCGAGTCCGGAGTGGCGGGGCTGCTCGGCAAGATCATCGAATAGGAGGTACGGCGTGAGTCTCTTCAACAAGGCGAAGCAGGCGGCCGAGCAGGCCGCGGCGAAGGCACGGGAAGGCGTCGAGGACGTCCAGCAGAAGCGCGAGCTGAGCCAGGCCTACAACGAGCTCGGCAAGACGGCGTTCGAGCTGCTCGAGTCGGGCGAGATCTCGAGCGCGAAGCTGGAGGGCGCGGCTGCGAAGATCCGCGACCTCAACGAGAAGCTCGCCGAGTCACCCGCGGGAGCGGCGTCGGGCTCGGGCGACGACTCCGTCGACCCGTCCCAGCCGCCGGCGATGCCGACGTAGAGCGCGTCGGGCGCGGGCCGTGCACGGCATCGAGTTCGAGTGAGACGTCCTGACCCGCGGGGCCCGAGGAGACCTCACCGTCTTTGGATGCCGTGCATTGTCCGCGTCTGCTGTTGGTTTCGACACCCGCGCGCCCTTCCAGCCCGGACCATGGTCTAGTCCCGGCCGGACCTTCGTCAGCCGGCGATCGGGCTACTTCGACGCGAACTTCGTGGACTCGAGCAGGGCGTCGACGTCCTTCTCGCTCTGCTCGAGGTCCGGCCCGCGCAGGCACGCCGTGAAGTAGGTGAGCGGAGACGGCAGGGGGCTCAACTCCACCGCGACGTCGATCGTCCGGTCGGCGCCGATGCTGCGACATTCGCCACCGGCCGTCTCGTTGCGCATCGCGGGATGCCCGCCGACCCGGATCGGCGTGCCCGGCCCGAGCCCCATCGCGGGGATCCCGTTCATCTGCCACATCACGAGGACGCCGCCGGGCTGCAGCTGCTCGACCGGGAACCCGCACGTCGTCTCGTTCCCCTGGGTGGAGCACGGGTCGTGCACGGGCTGCGTGCTGAGGAACACGAGGGGGCGGAAGTGGAGCTCCGGGACCTTCTCGTACGGGTAGGCCGTCCATGCGGCCGGATACGCGAAGCTGAGGAACGAGTCCTTGTAGCTCAGGAGCTGCGAGTCTCGCGGGGCAGCCTGCGTACCGACCTCGCCGCCGCCGCACGCGCCCGTAATCCCAACCGCCGCGGCGGTCGCGACGAGGAGGAGCAGCCGCCGCGCGGTGAGGCTCATCGGACGGCGTGCGCGACGATCGACATGGCGAGCGTCGCGATGGTCACGACCGCGAAGACGAGTCCGAGCTGGCCGACACGCGCGACAAGGGCGACGGCGAGCGAGCGTCGGAAGGAGGGCCGCGCCGGCGCGGGAGCGTGGGTCGTCCGGGGCCGCGGGGCAGGCCAGACCGGAGGGCCCAGGCGTGCGAGGGCCTGCACGCGTAGCTCGGGCGAGAGGATGAGCACGAGCTCCGGCGAGAGCGGCTCGTCCGGTGCGAGCTGAGTGAGGTTCATGAGCGAAGCTCAGTACTTCGCCGTCCTTGCCGCGATTCCGCCTCGGGACGCGGCTTTTCGCGTAGCCGAAAGGTCTGGCGGGTCCAGCCGAACAGGGGCTCATGAGAGCCGCCCGGAAGCGTCAAGGTAAGCGCGTGGCACTGCGGCTACGAAGGCTTGCATACGGCTGTGCGGTGGCGTCCGCCGGCGCGACGATCGCGATTGCTCTCGTCGCCCGGCTGAACTTCGCCTTCCACACGCCCGAGCTTCATGTCGCCCTCGAGACGACGACCGCGCTGACGGCGTCCGCGGCAGCGTTCCTGTTGCTCGGCCGCTTCTGGCGCACCGGCTTCCTCGACGAGCTGATCCTCTCCGCGGGGCTGATGCTGCTCGCCCTCTCGAACTTCGTCTTCGCCGCGCTGCCGGCCGTATTCGACCTGCAGTCGAGCCGGGCCTCCGTGTGGAGCATGCTCTTCACGGCCACGGTTGCGGCGCTGCTCATCTGCGTGGCGGCGCTGCTGCCACGGCGAAAGCTCGCTGTCGGCCGTCGTGCGCTGTTCGCGGTCTTCGGCAGCACGCTCGTCGTGGTGCTCGCCGGGACGGTCCCGCTGGCCTCCTTCCCGGAGCTCCTGCCGCGCGGTGTCACGGCTGCGGTTCCCGTCGGTGCAGGGCATCCGAGCTTCGCCGGAACGGTGGAGCTCGTCCTCGCCTTGTTCTACATCCTGGCCGGCCTCGGCTTCACGCGCCGCAACCGCCTGACCGAGGACGAGCTGAGCGGCTGGCTCGCGATCGGCTGCATCCTCGCAGCGGCGAGCCGCGTCAACTACTTCTTCCATCCTTCACTCCATACGGACTGGGTCTACACGAACGATGTGTTCCGGCTGGGCTTCTACCTCGCTCTGCTGATCGGCGCGGCGCGGGAGATCGCCTCGTACTGGACGAGTGTCGTCGCTGCCGCGTCGCTCGAGGAGCGGCGCCGCCTGGCGCGGGATGTCCACGACGGGCTCGCCCAGGAGATCGCCTTCATCGCCCGCAACATCCAGCTCCTCCGCGACCAGGGTGCAGAGCCCCAGCTCGTCGAGCGGATCCAGCGGGGCGTCGCGCGCGCTCAGGACGAATCGCGCCGGGTGATCGGCGCGCTCGCGTCCGCCGTCGACGAACCGCTCGAGAAGGCGCTGGCCCAGGCCGCGCAGGAGGCTGCCCGCCGCTACGGCGCGGCCGTCGACATGGAGCTCGCGAGCGGCATCGCGCTGTCACCGCAGGAGCGGGAGGCCGTGGTGCGCATTGCGTCCGAGGCCGTGGCGAACGCGGCGAAGCACAGCGGTGCCGAGGTCTTGCGGCTCTACCTCGAGCGGCTCGACGCCGGGATGCGGCTCCAGGTCGTGGACGACGGAGAAGGGTTCGACGAGGAGCAGCCGCGGCGCGGCTTCGGCCTCGTCACCATGAAGGACCGCGCAGACGCCCTCGGCGGGAAGCTGCGCATCGACTCGCGCCGCGGCGCAGGCACGCGGGTGGAGCTGGAGCTGTGAGCGCCGTCGAGCCCGCTCAAGGGCAGCTTCGCGTGCTCATCGCGGACGACCATGCGCCGACGCGCGACGACGTCCGGCGGGCGCTGACCGAAGGCGGCATGGACGTTTGCGCCGAGGCGGCGGATGCGGCGCACGCCGTCCAGAAGGCGATCGAGACGGAGCCGGACATCTGCCTCCTCGACCTCCGCATGCCCGGCGGCGGCGTGCCGGCGGCCTGGGAGATCGCGGCGCGCCTGCCGACGACGAAGATCGTGATGCTGACCGTGTCCGACGACGATGCCAGCCTCTTCGCCGCGCTCCGCGCCGGAGCCACCGGCTACCTCGTGAAGGACATGGATCTGCGTCTTCTTCCGCGCGCGCTGCAGGACGCGGCCGAAGGGGGAGCGGCGATCCCACGCGCACTCGTGGCGCGCATGGTGAAGGAGTTCCACGGGAGCGATCCCCGCTTCCGGACGACGTCCGTCTCCGGCGAGCCCGGCACGCGGCTCACGAGCCGCGAATGGGAGGTGCTGGCCGCGCTCGCCGACGGCCTCTCGACGCGGGAGATCGGGCGTCGTCTGCAGTTGAAGCAGAGCGGAGTCCGTGCGCACATCTCCGCTCTCGTACGCAAGCTCGGCGTCGCGGATCGGGAAGAGGCGATCGCCTTCTTCCGCGACACGACCCGATAGTTCGCTGCGAAGCCCGAGCGCCGCATAAGACTTCACCCCTTGTAGCGCAGTCCGCATCGCGCGACGCTTTTGGTTGTCCACAGGGCTGTGGACGGCGAACGAGTCGAGCGATGCGGCGGCTCGCCGCCTGGCCGGGGGGGACGAGGAGCGACTAATGGCGAGGAAAGTGATTGGCCCGACAGGAAGCCGGCGCAGACGCTGGCTCTTCCTCTGTACATCCGCCGTCGCGATCGCGATGGCTGTGATCTTCATCCCAAGCGCGTTCGCGGTCCACGATCTGGCTTTCCAGCTGGACGGCGAGACCACGAGTACGGCGTACAGTCCGCCGCCCGGCTCGAGTCCGGCATACGACTGGAACGACATCTTCAACGTGTCCGATAGCGCGACAACGGAGACGGTTTCGAACAACTCGGCGAACGTCGGGAGCGGGAAGACCTTCGATGACGCGCAGTTCGCGCGCGACTTCGAAACGAATTCCACCTGTCCGACGACGAGCGCTGTTGGCCTGAATTCGACGTCGACGACCCTCTGCACCGGCGACGACACGACCTACGCGACGGGCAGCAAGGACACCCTGGGCATCGGCAACGGCGGGTGGCAGTGCAATCACGACAACAACGTCAACAGCAAGATCGACATCATGAACGCCTACGTCACGCAGTACACCAACCCCGCGGACGGGCACAAGATCTTCTACTTCGGGGTGGAGCGGAACGTCAGCAACGGCACCAACGACGTCGGCGTCTGGTTCCTCCAGAGCGGCGCAAGCTGCACAGCGCCGACCGGACACGTCAATTTCACGGGGCAGCACCAGGATGGCGACACGCTTGTCGTCGCCGAGCAGACCTCGGGCGGCGGCGTGAGCACCGCCAAGGCATTCCGGTGGGCGGCCGCTGCAAGCGGTCCCTTGTCGGGTGACGGCGGCTGCATCGACTCGAACGACAACCCCGACCCGAGCATCGTCGTCAACGGCACGCACGGGTGCAACAACCTGCCGATCGCGACCGGCGCCGACTGCAAAAACGCACCCGGCGTGGACCCGCTCTGTGCGACCACCAACGCCACGTGCCCGCTGCCCAGGAGAGGGACCACCGTGCCGCCGTGCACGCTCGACTGGAACAAGAGCGTCACGACCAAGTGGCTGACTGCGAACGGCTCGAGCGTGGGCAACACGATCGTGTCCCCTGACTTCTTCGAGGGCGGGATCGACATCACCGCCGCGTTCGAGGGCCATGCGGGCACCACGCCCTCGTGCTTCAACACGGTCGCTCCAGACACGCGGTCCTCGGCGAGTCCTACGGCGACGCTGTTCGACTACACCCTCAACCAGCTCGGGGGCTGCGGTGGAGAACTCACGACGCAGCAGAACTTCGGGTCGTCGTCCCAGGCAATCGGCACCGACGGCACCATCTCCTCGGGCACCGACTCGGCCACGCTGACGATCACCGGGAGCGCCAGCTGGGGCGGGACCCTGACCTGGTATCTGTGCGGCCCGGACGTGACCTCGTGCGATACCCACGGCGTCCAGGTGGCGAGCGAGACCGTAAGCAACACCGACGGCGGTAGCTCTGCGGACACCCCGAAGGCCTATAGCACCTCCGACCTTGGGGTCACGGGTAGCTCAGCGGCGAGCCTGACGTCGGCTGCGGGGTCAGGGCAGTACTGCTGGCATGCCCAGTTCGTGCCGAACACGGCATCGAAGAACGCGGGCATCGGAAACGAGGACGACGACGGATCCGGCGAGTGCTTCACCGTGACGCCGGTGACGCCGACGCTCACGACGACGGCAAGCTGCTCGGCTTCACCGTGCGTCCTCGGGAGCACGCTCAGCGACACGGCGTCGCTGACCGGAACGGCCAACAACCCCAATGGTGACGGGGCCGGTGGTGACACCGGCTTGTACAAGTCGATCAACGGCACTACGACGCCGGCGACCGGCAGCATCAGCTGGACCGCATACGGCCCGGACGGCTGCGGGACCGTGGCGATGTCCGCCACCTCGAGGGACGTCAGCGGCGACGGCACGTACCCGACGGCTCTTCAGACCGCGGTCAGCTTCGTCCCATCCGCGGTCGGTGCCTACGTCTTCGTCGCCACGTATGGCGGCTCCGGACCGAATACGAATGCACCGTCGACGACGGCAACCTGCGCCAGCCCGGGCTCGAACGAGTCCGTCACGGTCACCGGTTCGGCCTCCAGTTCGACGGCGCAGCGGTGGTTGCCGAACGACCGAGTGGCTCTGAGCTCGACGACCGGCACGACCCTGCACGGCACGCTGACGGTGACGCTCTACAAGGGCGCCTTCGGCGGCTCTGCCGGCAACTGCACCATCGGCACCGGCGTACCGGTCACCGGGCAGGCGTACGGCCCGATCACCGTCAACAACGGGACGAACTCGTTCATCTACAACACCACCAACACGACGTTCGTCGTCGGCACCAACTCCGATGGCACCACGACGGGCGCCGGTACCGACGGGACCTACTTCTGGCTGATCCACTATGCGGACACCGGAGGCCTGACCAGCCCGCACGATCGCTGCGAGACGTCGACCATCTCGCACAACGACGGCTGACCGAAAGGCGCGAACGGTCCTGAATGGACGAGAGGCCCCGGCGCAAGCCGGGGCCTCTGCCTTAGCTTGGTAGAGCTCGTCTGACTCTGCTACGCGTCTACATGGAAGCGCGTCGACGCGAGGACCTTGTACTTGGCGCCGTTCACGTACATCACGAGGTTCGCGGTGCAATCGGCCGCCCCGCTCGTCCAGGCGGGTGACGACAGGATGAAGCTCTCGCTGTTGGGCCAGAAGGCGGCCCAGCTGTCGTACCCGACGCCCACCCCGGAGCAGACGAGGTTGACGAACGGGTTGCCGGTCTGAGCCGTGGAGATGTTGAACGTGATCGTGTCACCGAACTGCGGAGTGACGGTGGCGGCGCCGACCGGCGCGGACGGCGCGGACGTCGTGACGAGATAGGGACCGGTTATCGAAGACGGCGAGGGCTTGCCTCCGAATGCCGCTCCCGCAAACACGAAAGAGGCGGCGATCGATGCTGCGACGGCAATCTTGCTCAACACGAGAGTTCTCCTTTCGGTGCGGCTCCGAACAGGTGCGGACGAAAACGTGTCGAGTGAGAATCGTCACGAGTGTTGCAATGGACGATCCCTGATGCTGTGTACCCCCAACGATGAAGGGCGGCCGTCTGGCCGCCCTTCGTTCATTCACTCGGCAGGCGGGTCTACGCGTCGACGTGGAAGCTCGCGGACGAAAGCTGCTTGAAGCCCTGCTTGGTGTACATGCCGAGCGACGCGGTGCAGTCGGCCGCCCCGGCAGTCCAGCCGCCGGAGCTGAGCACGAAGTTCCAGTTCGAGTCGAGAGAGCCGGCGAAGAAGCCCCGCCAGCTGTCGTACGCGACGCCCGAGCACGTCACATGGACATAAGGCTGCGCCGTAGCGGTCGTCGAGACGTTGAACGTCACGGTGTCGTTCCAGTTCGGCAGCCCGTCGCCGTTGGCGTCGGCGACCATGACCGGGGCCGAGATCGTGCTGGACACGCTGCCGCTTCCGCCTGGCTTCCCCTTGGCCAGGGCGGCGGGGATGAGCGCGAGCGAGAGGGCGAGCGCGGCGATCGTCAGTAGAGCGTGGGCCGGGGTCGGCTTGGTGATCCTCATTCGAACCTCCTGAAACGGGCCTGACCCCAGCGGCACCCGTGAATGGATGACTACCGGGCTCTTCGGCCTAGGCCCCGGCAGGCTATTCACTCGTCCGGGGGAATGTCGCGATCCACGTGACCGCCCGGCCCGTTCGGGGGACGTGCCTAGTGGTCGCGTGCAGGCGCCGTGGCAGCGACCGTTTCGAGCTCCCCGGACCGGCCGGATTCGGCGAATGCCCAGAGCTTGTTCGCGGTGAAGCTGAACGGGGTCACGAGGACGATCGCGACGGCCTGGCCGGCGAGATGGCCTGCGCCGGCGGCGACCAGGGCGAGCAGGAAGAGCTGGTTGGCGCCGAGGGAGAGCCCGGAGACGAACAGCGCGCGGGCGCCCTGCGACAGCACGGGCGCGTCAGAAGCGCGGAACGTCCACAGCCTGTTCCACGCGTAGTTGCTTCCGGCGGCGACGAGGAACGAGATCGCCGCGGCGGCGAGGTAGTGGAGCCCCGCGGCGAGGAGTCCTGCGTAAACGGCAAGGTTGACCGCGTAGCCGGAGGCGCCCACGAGGCAGAACCGGACGAACTGGTTCTCGAGCAGACGTCTGACGAGCTGGATCGCCACGTTCACAGCCTCGTTCCCGTCGTTCCGAGCCGCGTCAACCGAACGGCCTGCTCGGCCTGTCCAGCAGTCGAGTCGGGGGAGCGCCCGGCGCTCCCCCGATGCGCGGAGCTACTTGTGGATGACGATGCTGCCGCCTGCGATCGCGGTCGGCGCCGCGGTGTCGATGTCGTCAGGCGCGGCGTAGTTGTTGTCGTAGACCGTCGCGCTCGTCGCGATGTTCCAGATCTTGATCCGGAACTTGTCGGGCGAGCCGTCGTACGCCGTCAGCAGGAAGCCGTAGCCCGTCTGCCCGTTGATCGTGCCTCTGCCCTTGTACTGCGCCTTCGTTGCATTGCCCGAGACGACGAGCCAGTCATACGACTCGCTGTGGAAGTTCAGGTTTCCGACCTGGAAGTCGAACTCGGTCTCCCCGGTCGGGATGCTCTGACCCTTCTGGTACTTGGCCGTGAAACCGAAGTTCGCACGCCCCGCGAGCGTGATGTCGGCACGGTACGCGCCCGCCGGCGAGTTGATCCAGCCGCCGCCCGTGACGAAGCCGGCGTTGGGGTCGTAGACCGCAATCATCACGGACGTCGTCGAGATCGTGCTGCCGCCGTCGTCGTCGGTGATCGTCACGGTCACGCTGTAGACGCCTGCGCTCGTGAACGTGCCGGCCGAGCTGCAGCTCCCGGACCCGTTCGCCTCGTTCACCACCGGCGCGCTACCCGCGGCGCCGTCCCAGTTGAAGACGCAGCTTCCGCCGGGTGGAGTCCGGTGCGTGTCCGCCGTTCCCGGATCGGTGAACGTCGCCGTTACCGTCGACGTGCCGCCTACCGGAACGGCCTGCGACGTCGCCGTGAGGGGCGCGATCGCCGGTGCGACGTTGGCGACGGTGACGTGCCTGGTGTCGGTCCCGGTGCCGGTGTCGTCGTCGCTGACGCTTGCGGTGACGTCGGAGGTGCCGGCGCCGGAGTCGTCAGACCAGGCGCAGTCGAAGGAGCCGGTCTTCGTGGCTCCGTCGAAGGCCTGGTTCGAGGCGGTGCCGTGGACGCCGCAGGCGACCGAGTGGTTGGGGAAGGTGTCGGCCGTACCGGGGTCGGTCCAGCTGTAGCTGTAGTGCTTGGTGTCGCCCTCGTTGGCCGCCGTCACCCCGGTGAGCGTGACGGTCGGTGCGACGTTGGCGACGGCGACGTGCTTGGTGTCGGTCCCGGTGCCGGTGTCGTCGTCGCTGACGCTTGCGGTGACGTCGGAGGTGCCGGCGCCGGAGTCGTCAGACCAGGTGCAGTCGAAGGAGCCGGTCTTCGTGGCTCCGTCGAAGGCCTGGTTCGAGGCGGTGCCGTGGACGCCGCAGGTGACCGAGTGGTTGGGGAACGTGTCCGCCGTGCCCGGGTCGGTCCAGCTGTAGCTGTAGTGCTTGGTGTCGCCCTCGTTGGCCGACGTCGGGCCGGTCAGGGTCACGCTCGGGGCGACATTCGCGATGTCGACGGATTTCGTCGCGGTGTCGGCTCCGCTGTTGTTGTCGGTGACGGTCGCGAAGACCTGCTCGCCGGTGTAGTTGTCCGGCCACGTGCACTTGAAGCTGCCGGACTTGGTCGCCTGGTCGAAGCTGTCGTCGGACCTGGCGCCGTGGGCGCCGCAGCCGGTGGCGTGCGTCCAGGTGTCCAGCGAGCCCGGATCCGTGAACGTGTAGCTGTAGCTCACGGCGGTTCCCTCGTTGGTCGACGTCGCCCCGGTGAGAGTCACGCTCGGCGCCACGTTCGCTACGTGGGCGGTGAAGGTCTTGCGGTCGGAGCCGTTGTCCTTGTCGGTGACGGTGACGGTGACGGTGTAGTCGTTGGGTCCGTCGGCGTAGGTGTGGCTGTGGGCCGGGATCGTGCCGGGGGTGGCCATGGTGAAGCTGTCGGGGGTCGAGAGGTCGCCCCAGTCGACGGTGACCGTCCACGGGTTGTCCGCGCCGGGGTCGGTGAAGCTGCCGAGGTCGAACGAGTGGTTCTCTCCCTCGTTCGAGCTCTGGTTGCTCGGGGCGGTGACCGCCGGGGGAACATTGGCGACGGAGACGATCTGGACGCCTTCGGAGCCGGCGTCCGTGCCACCGTCGTCGTCCGTCACCTTCAGCGAGACGTTCGTGCTCGCCGGGCCGTCCGGGAAGAAGCAGTCGAAGTGGCCGCCGTGCGCGTTGACGACGATTGAGCTCGCCACGTACTGCCCGCCGATGCCGCACTTCGGAT
Organism: Thermoleophilia bacterium; assembly: GCA_025936995.1. GTDB lineage: Bacteria > Actinomycetota > Thermoleophilia > Gaiellales > Gaiellaceae > Palsa-739. The sequence goes on from JAICSH010000005.1 coordinate 74,805, forward strand.
AGCCCGCGTCGACCGTGTAGGTGTCGTCGGTGCCGGGATCGCTGACCGTGTAGTCGTAGGTGTGCTGCGATCCCTCGTCGACCGGGCTCGGCCCGCTCACCGTGACCGTCGGGGCGACGTTGGCGACGGTGACGTTGACGGTGTCGCTGCCGGTGCCGCCGTCGTCGTCGGTGACGCTGGCGGTGACGTCGGCGGTGCCGCTGCCGGAGTCGTCGGACCAGGTGCAGTCGAAGCTGCCCGTCTTGGCGGTGCCGTCGAAGGTCTCGTTCGAGACGGTGCCGTGGATGCCGCAGTCGACCGAGTGGCTCGGGAACGTGTCCGCCGAGCCCGGATCGGTCCAGCTGTAGCTGTAGCTCTTGGTGTCGCCCTCGTCGGCCG
>JAICSH010000030.1 GCA_025936995.1 Thermoleophilia bacterium
CCAACCCCCGTCCGGCCCGGGGGGCGCCTAACCGGCGCTTACCGCCGGCGCGTTGTTGGGGGGGGACGCGCCCACCCGGCCCGCCCGCGACGGAACAACGACCCGAACAAGGCCGAGCCCCGTGTGCCCTCAGCACGAAGCCGACGGGAGACCGCGTCTCCCGTCGGCGCAGTTCCTTCAAGACCCGGGCGAAGAGCGCAGCTCTTCGTCCGGAGCGGAGCGTTAGCCTCCGCAAATGGCGCGGAAACTCCCGCGGCTGCAACGGGTGCTCGACGCGCCGGCGCTCGCCTCCGTCGCGTACGGCGAGGTTGCGTCGTCCCTCTACTTCGCGCTCGGGATCGTTGCGCTGCACGCCCTCGGTCTGACGCCGGAGGTCCTCGGCGTCGTCGGCGTGCTCTTCCTGATCGTCACGCTCTCGTACGCCGAGGGGACGACGACGATCGGCGAGGCGGGCGGGGCCGCGACCTTCGTGCGCGTCGCGTTCAACGACCTCGCGGGATTCGTCACCGGCTGGGCGCTTTTCCTCGACTACCTCATCGTGATCGCGCTCTCGGCGCTCTTCTTCCCGCACTACCTCGGCCTCGCGATCGGCGTGCACTCGATCGCCCGCCATCCGGGCGACGTCGTCGTCGGCTGCATCGTGATCGCGGTCATCGCGCTCGTGCGGCTGCTGCGGAAGACGCAGTTCTACTCCTTCAGCCTCGTCGTGCCGCTGCTCGACCTCGTCACACAGATCCTGCTGGTGATCCTGGGCTTCGCCTTCCTCTTCTCGCCGAGCGCGCTCGGACGTGGGCTCTCGTTCGGCACCCAGCCATCGTGGCACCAGCTCGCGTTCGCGTTGCCGCTCGCGCTCCTCGCATACACGGGGCTGGAGACGGTCGCGAACCTCGCCGAGGAGACGCGGCAGCCGGGACGCGTCCTGCCGCGGAGCCTCTTCACCGGGATCGGCGCGGTCGTCCTCGTCACGGTGCTGATCGCCCTCGTCGCGCTCTCCGCGTTCCCGGCGCCGAACGGGACGACGAAGCTCGGGACGGAATGGCAGCGCGCTCCGCTGATGGGGGTCGTCTACGCGCTCGGACCGCACGTCGCGTTCTGGATCGAGCGCGCGCTGCGGGTCTACGTCGGGCTCACGGGCGCGCTCATCCTCCTCGTCGCGGCGGCGACCTCGAACTCCGGCTTCGGGCGGCTTGCGCACTCGCTCGGCGAGCACGGCCAGCTGCCGCGCGGGTTCGGCCGGCTCAGCCGCCGCAGCCTCCACTCGCCGGAGGCGGTCATCGCGGCCGGGACGATCTCGATGATCCTCCTCCTCTCGACGGCGTTCACGACGAACCCGGTCGGGTTCCTTGCGAGCCTTTTCAGCTTCGGCGTGCTCGTCGCCTTCACGGCCGCACAACTCGCCGTCCTGCGACTCCGCTTCACGAAGCCCGACGTCGAGCGTCCCTTCCGCGTGCCTTTCTCGGTCCGGGTTCGCGGCGCCGACGTCCCGCTGCCGACCGTGGTGGGCGCCCTCTCGACCACCGCGATCTTCGTCGCCGCGATGGCCACGCACATCGGCGCACGCTACGGCGGCCCGATCTGGCTCGCGGCCGGCGGCGTCGTGTATCTCATGGTACGCCGTGGACGCGGCACCGGCCTCCTCGAGCACGTCGAGCCCGTGGAGGAGGCCGAGCTCCCGCAGGCCGAGTTCTCGAAGATCCTCGTGCCGATGAAGCTCGGCGAGATCGGGGAGGAGATGGTCGCGACGGCGGTCAAGCTCGCGCAGGAACGCGGTGCGGCAGTCGTGGCGCTCCACGTGATCCGCGTCCCGCTCGACCAGCCGCTCGACGCCGAGCTCTACAACGAGGAGGAGCGGGCCGCGGCCTCGCTCGCCGAGGCGGCCGCTGTCGGCGCCGATCTCGGCGTCGCCGTGGAGGGGCGTTCCATCCGCGCCCGCTCGATCGGCGAGGCGATCGTGCAGGCGGCCGAGGAGACCGGCGCCGACCTGATCGTGCTCGGCTCCTCGCCCCGCTGGCGCCGGCAGTCGCGGTTCTTCTCGCCGACAGTGGACTACGTGCTGCGCAAGGCGCCGGCCGAGGTGCTCGTCGTCGCGTTCCCGCAGGGCGTGCTCGAAGAGGTGTAGCGAGCTACCGTTCGAACGTTATGGAGCCAATGCTCAAGGCCTTGATCATCGGCAGTGGCCGCGTCGGCTCGACGATTGCCCTACAGCTCCAGCAGGAGGGCTGGGAGGTGACCGTCGTCGACGAGAACGAGGATGCGCTCTCGCGACTCGGAGAGAGCTGGCCGGGCACGTTCATCGTCGGTCACGGGATGGACGCCGACCTCCTGCGCGAGGCGGGCATCGAGGATGCCGACGCCGTCGTCGTCGCCACCGACGGGGACAACACGAACATCATCATCGGCCAGGTCGCGCAGAAGCGTTTCGACGTGCGTTGCGTCGTCGTGCGCGTCCTCGATCCTGCGCGCGCGAAGTTCTACGCGGAGCGCGGGCTGAACACCGTGTGCCCCACAAGCGTCGCGATCGACCGGCTGATGGACGCGGCGCGCACGTGCGCGATTCCGACCGCGCAACCCTCCGAGGAAGCCGAAGCCCCCGCGCCGGAGCCTGTCTGATGTACGTCATCGTGGTCGGCGGCGGGAAGATCGGCGCCAACGTCATGCGCTCGCTGCTCCGTCTGGGGCACGAGGTGACGCTGATCGAGCAGCGGCGCGACCGCTTCGAGCAGCTCGAGGACGAGTTCGAGCATCAGGTGCAGCGCGGCGACGGCACGGAGCTCTTCATCCTCGAGCGCGCGGGGATTGCACGTCCCCCGGACGTCGTGCTCGCGCTGACGGGCGACGACGAGGACAACATGATCATCGGGCAGATCGCGCGGGAGAAGTACGGCGTCCCGAAGGTGATCGCGCGCGTCAACGACCCGCGCAACCAGCCGCATTTCGACCTGCTCGGGATCTCGCCGACCATCTGCGCGACCTCGAGCGTGATGGCGCTCGTCGAGCACGAGGTGCCGGAGCACGATCTCATCCACCTGCTCGAGCTGCGCGGCGAGAACCTCGAGATCGTCGAGGTGCAGATCGACGGCGACTCGCCGTCCGCGGGCCGGAGCATCGAGGCGCTCTTGCTGCCCGAGGGCTCGCGGCTCATCTCCGTGATGCGGGGTGGGCAGGCCGAGATCGCGGTCGGCTCGACGGTGCTCGAGGCGGGAGACCAGGTGCTCGCGATCCTCGAGCCGGGGAAAGAGGACGAGTTACGGCGCGTCCTGCTTCGTCGCTAGTCCTCCTCTTTGTGCTGGGCGCGCTGCTGCTTGTCGCCTGCGGCGGCGGCGGGACGACGGGTGGGGTCGCCGGCGCGAAGAAGGCGCTCGCGACCTCCGGCCACGACTGGGCGCAGTTCGGCTGGGACGCGCGTCGCAGCAACGACGACCCGAACCCGACCGGGATCACGACGGCGAACGCCGGCTCGCTGCGCCGCCAGCAGGTGAGGCTGCCGGGCACGGCCGACTCCTCCGCGATCTACCTCCACGGCGTGACGATCGGCGGCGCGACGCACGACGCGTTCTTCGTCACCACGACGTACGGGATCACGGTCGCGATCGACGCCGCGAGCGGCCGGATCCTGTGGCAATGGAAGCCGCCCGGCTACTCCTCCTGGGCCGGCTCCGCGCAGATCACGACGGCGACGCCGGTCGCCGACCCGAGCCGCGAGTGGATCTACGCCGCGTCGCCCGACGGACGAATCCAGAAGCTGGCGGTCTCGAGCGGTCATGCGGTGTGGCGCCGCTCGATCACGAGGCTGCCGTCGCGCGAGAAGATCGCTTCGTCACTCAACTTCGCGGGCGGGCATGTGATCGCCGCCACCGGCGGGTACATCGGCGACGCGCCGCCGTACCAGGGACACGTGGCGGTCATCTCGGCGGCGAGCGGCCGGCTGCTCCACGTCTGGAACTCGCTTTGCTCGAACCGGCACGGGCTTCTCGCGCCGGCGAGGTGCCCCGCGAGCGACTCGGCGATCTGGGGACGCGCGGGCGCGGTGGTCGTCCCCCGCAGCGGCAACCTCCTCGTGGCGACCGGGAACGCGCCGTGGGACGGGCGCACGAACTGGGGGGACGCGGTGCTCGTCCTCTCGCCGGTCGCGAAGCTGATCGGGAACTACACGCCGACGAACACGCAGGAACTGAACGACAGCGACCAGGACGTCGGCTCCACCTCGCCGGTCTATCTCACGTCGACGCTGATCGCGCAGGGAGGCAAGGACGGGAGGATCCGCCTCCTCTCGCTGCCGCGGCTGCGCGGCACGGCGCCGCACAAGGGACGCGAGCTGCAGATCGTCTCCACGCCGTCGGGCTCCGATCTCTTCACGGCGCCCGCGGTGTGGCGGAGCGGGAAGCGCGTGTGGCTGATCGCGGCCGACGGCGGCGCGACGCAGGCGTGGTCGCTGCGCGGCGGCCGGCTCCACTCGGTGTGGCGGCTCGGGGATGCCGGTACGAGCCCCGTCGTCGCCGGAGGGCTGCTGTGGGTCTACGACCCGGGCGGCGGCGGTGTGCGCGTGTACCGGCTGCCGAGCGGGAAGGCGGTCGCGACGCTGAGCGCCGGGTCGGGCCACTGGAACAGCCCGATCGTGACGGATGGGCGAGTCGCCCTCCCCGAGGGCGACGCGAACGAGCACGCGACCTCGGGCGTCCTCGACGTCTGGCGCCTCCCCTAACCGCCGCTTCGTCGAAGCGGCCTGAGGGCGGCGTCTCCAGCGATCGGGCGCTCCCTTTGGACACGTCCGCGTGCCCGGCACTGGGGACATGGCTCGAGGGGACCTGTCGCAGCTGGAGGCGCTGTCAGGCTGAGTGGCGGCGGCGCACTTGCGGCGCCTGCTGGCCGAGCGCGGCGTACGCCAGCGCCTGGAGCGACTCGTTGAGCGTCGCGAGCTCGCGGGCCAGGCGAAGGAAGTTCTCGTCGTTGTCGAGGCGCTTGTTCGTCTTCGCAAGCTCGTCCGCGATCCGGTCGAGCCGCTCGAGGATCAGGTCGAAGCGCCGGTCGGAAAGGTCGTGCTCCACCCGCTCATCGTAGTCCTGCCAGCTGTTCGCGCGACCCCACGACGACGACGTCCTCGCCGAGCGCGCGACGCACGACCGCGAGCGTCCCGACGACCTCGACCTGGCGAGCGGCCCCTGCATGTGCGAGCGCGATCTCCGCGAGTTCGCGCGGCGCGTCGCTGAAGACGCCGATTCGCGCTCCCGCCCCCGCGAGCCGCCGGAGCGCGGCGTTCGTGTCGGGGCGGGGACGGATCCAGAGCGGCGCCCGGTCCGCGGCGAACCGCGCCAGCAACGGGCGCCAGTCGCCGAGAGCCTCGTCCAACGCCGCCGCGGCAGCCTCTCGATCCTCCGGCACGTCCAGCTCGACCCGCGCCCGCCGCGCCGCGTCCTCGAGCCACGCGTCCCAGAGCGGCCGAGTGTCGGCGAGCACGCCGTCGAGGTCGAGCGCGATGGCGAGGCCACCTGCCACGAGCGCCGATGCTAGATTCCCGCCACAACCCGGCGAGCGTTGAGGGAACTCCGGTGCAAGTCCGGGACGGTCCCGCCGCTGTAAGGGGAGACGCTCTCCCGCCACGACGCCACTGGGCCCGTAGGGCCTGGGAAGGCGGCGGGGGAGGGAGCCCCGAGTCAGAAGACCTGTCGCCCGCCGACACATCCGAACCCCTCGCGGAAGGAGGATTCGTGCAACGCCTGACCATTGCTGTCCTCGCGGCCCTTGCCGCCGCGCTCGTCGTCGTGTCCCTCTCGGCGGCTGCGCACGAGACGACGCACGTCACCCGGTTCCCGCATCGCATCGTCTCGCTCTCGCCGACCATGACCGAGGACCTGTTCGCGATCGGCGCGGGCAAGCAGGTCGTCGCGGTCGACGAGGACTCGAACTACCCGACTCGCGCCCCCAGGACGAAGCTGTCCGGCTTCACACCCAACGTGGAGGCGATCGCGAAGCGCCATCCCGACCTCGTCCTCATCTCGTACAACCCCGGCAACTTCGCGTCGCAACTCAGGAAGGTCGGGATCAAGGTCGTGAACGTGGCCGCGGCGAGCAACCTCAAGCAGGCGTACGCGGAGATCCTCGAGCTCGGCAAGCTGACGGGCCACGAGACGGGTGCGCAAGCGGTGGTGAGCTCGATGCGGACGCGCCTCGCGGCGATCGTGCGGAGCGTGCCGAAGTCGCGGCGCCACCTGCGGGTCTACCACGAGCTCGATTCGACGTACTACACGGCCACGTCGAAGACGTTCATCGGCAGCATCTACAGGCTGTTCGGCTTCCGGGACATCGCCGACGCTGCGGACTCGGCCGGCAGCGGCTATCCGCAGCTTTCGGCCGAGTACATCATCGCCGAGAACCCGCAGATCATCGTTCTCGCCGACACGAAGTGCTGTCAGCAGACGGAGGCGACGGTCGCGGAGCGGCCCGGCTGGAGCACGATCACCGCGGTGCAGCGGGGACGGGTCGTCGGGGTCGACGATGACGTCGCCTCGCGCTGGGGCCCGCGGATCGTGCAATTCGCGCGGGCGGTCGCGCGGATCGCCAGGAAGGGCTGACGACGGCGACCGCAGTCGGACGGGCGGAGGAGGCACCCCGCGTCGAGGCGCGGGGCGTCGGCCTCCGCGCCGGCCTCGCCACGGTTGCTTTTCTCGTGGTGGCGCTGGTGGTCGGGCTCGCGGTCGGACCGGTCCACGTCGGGCTCGGCTCGATCCTGCGCTCGGCGCTCTCGTACGTCCCGCTCGCCCACGTCCATCAGCCGCTCGCCGCGGTCGACCGCGCCGTGATCTGGCAGATTCGCGCGCCGCGCGTCGCGCTCGCGGGGCTCGTGGGCGGGATGCTCGCGGTCGCGGGCGCCTCGTACCAGGGCGTCTTCCGCAACCCTCTCTGCGACCCCTACCTGCTCGGCGTCGCCGGCGGCGCGGGCCTCGGCGCGACGCTCGCGATCGTCTATGCCTCTGCCGCCGCGACGGGAAGCAACTGGACGGTGCCGCTCGCGGCGTTCGGAGGAGCGACCGCTGCGGTCGTCGCCACGTACGTCCTCGGCCGCTCGGCGGGAGCCGTACACACGAGCGGCGCGCTCGTGCTCGCCGGCGTGACGATGGCGACGTTCACCGCAGCCGTGCAGACGTTCGTCCAGCAGCGGCACACGCAGCAGCTGCAGAACATCTACGCCTGGCTGCTCGGTGGCTTCTCGACGGCGACCTGGCGCGAGGTCGCGATCTGCGCGCCGTACATCGCCGTGAGCTCGCTCGTGCTCGTCCTGCACCGGCGCGTGCTCGACGTCCTCAGCCTCGGCGACGACGAGGCCGCGAGCCTGGGGGTGGACGTCTCGCGTGCGCGTCTCGCGATCGTCGTCGCCGCCACCCTCGGTACGGCAGCGGCGGTATCGGTGAGCGGCCTGATCGCCTTCGTCGGGATCATCGTCCCGCACACGATCCGGTTGCTCGTCTCGACGAGCTACCGGGCGGTGCTGCCGCTCTCGCTCCTCGCCGGGGCGGGATTCCTCGTTCTCGCCGACGTGCTCGCGCGGACGCTGCTCTCGCCTGCGGAGCTGCCGATCGGCGTCGTCACCGCCTTCTGCGGCGCGCCGTTCTTCGCCGTCGTCCTCCGCACGGCGCGGGGCGCGAGATGATCGAGACGCGCGACCTCTGGGTGCGGTTCGGCCCGGTTGCCGCCGTGCGCGAGCTCTCGTTCCGCGCGGAGCCGGGAGGCTGGACGGCGCTCATCGGGCCGAACGGAGCGGGCAAGACCTCGGCGCTCCGGGCGCTCGCAGGTCTCGCCGCGTATGACGGTTCGGTCTTCCTCGACGGCCGGGACGCGCGCCGGCTCGGGCGCCGCGCCGTCGCGCGACTGGTCGCGTTCGTCCCGCAGAAGCCCGAGACGCCGCCGGCGCTCACCGTCGCGGAGTACGTCCTTCTCGGCCGCACGCCGCACATCCCGTATCTCGGAGGCGAGGGCCGTCGCGACCGCGAGGCGGCGAGTGACGCGCTGCGCCGGCTCGAGCTCGAGGAGTTCGCGGAGCGGCGGCTCGGATCGCTCAGCGGCGGCGAGCTGCAGCGCGTCGTGCTTGCGCGCGCACTCGCGCAGGAGGCGCCGGTGCTGCTCCTCGACGAGCCGACGACGGCGCTCGATCTCGGCCGCCAGCAGCTCGTGCTCGAGCTCGTCGACGCGCTGCGCGGTGACGGCCTGACCGTCGTGACGACCATGCACGACCTCACGCTCGCGGGCCAGTACGCCGAGCACCTCATCCTGCTCGACGGCGGCTCGGTCGTCGCGGAGGGGATGGCGGCTGAGGTCCTCTCGGCGCCGAACGTCGCCGCGCACTACGGCGCGAACGTCCGTGTCGTGAAGGACGAAGCGGGCGTCTTCGTCGTCCCTGTCCGCACCCGCTAGCCCCGTCTCAGCGGGGCCTGTCGTTCCTTGTAACAGTTTGTTACTTGCGTCGGCGATAGAGTTCGCGATCGGCGCTGCTGCGCCGTTTATGCGCGACTGACCCGTCTCATCCGACCCTGTTTTTGCAAGTAACACTTTGTTACTTGCGCTCGTCGTTGGAGGTCGTTGCGCATGTCTCGCCTTGTCGGCTCGCTCGTTGCGGCCGGAGTCACGAAGTCGTACGGAGCCGAGGTCGTCCTCCAGGACGTCAGCCTCGTCGTGCCGCCCCGCGCACGGATCGGGCTCGTCGGGCCGAACGGCGCCGGCAAGTCCACGCTGCTCCGCCTGCTCGGAGGACTCGAGGAGCCCGACGAGGGACGCATCCGGCGCACGCCGCCGGCCCTCGCGGTGGGTTACCTCGCGCAGGAGCGGGACGGCGGCGCGCGCACGCGCTCCGGCGGCCAGGAGGCACGCGCCGCCCTCGCCGAGCTGCTCCGCGGCGCCCCTGACGTCCTCCTGCTCGACGAGCCGACCAACGACCTCGACTTCGCGGGACTCGCGTGGCTCGAGCGCTCCCTCGCATCGCATCCCGGCTCGCTCGTCGTCGTCTCCCACGACCGCGCCTTCCTCGACCGCACCGTCGCGCGCGTCGTCGAGCTCGACGAATGGACGCGCGGGACGACCGAGTACAGCGGCGGCTGGAGCGACTACGAAGCCGAGCGCGAGCGGCGGCGCGAGCGGCACTACCGCCGCTGGGAGTCGTCGGTCGCCGAGCGCCGGCGCATCGAGGCGCAGGAACGCCGCATGGCCGACTGGGAGCGCCGCGGGTACGGCCAGGGGCGCAAGAAGAAGAAGTCGAAGGACGTCAAGCGGACGTACGCCGCGAAGCTCGCCCGCGTCGAGGTCGTCGAGAAGCCGTACGAGCCGTGGGAGCTCCAGCTCTCGCTCGGGTCGGCGTCCCGCAGCGGCGACGTCGTCCTCCGGCTCGAGCACGCCGTCGTGGAGCGCCGCTCGTTCCGCCTCGGCCCGCTCGACCTCGAGATCGGCTGGGGAGACCGCGTCGCGATCGCCGGCCCGAACGGCAGCGGCAAGACGACTCTGCTCGACGCGCTGCTCGGCCGGCGTCCGCTCGCAGCGGGCACGCGCGTCCTCGGCGCCGGAGTCGTCCTCGGCGAGCTGGAGCAGGACCGCGCGGCACTCACCCGCCTGCAGACGCTGCTCGAGATCTTCCGCGACTTCGAGGAGGGGACTGCACGCACGCTCCTGGCGAAGTTCGGCCTGGGCGCCGACGACGTCCTGCGTCCCTCAGCTTCGCTCTCGCCCGGAGAGCGCACCCGCGCCGCCCTCGCGCTCCTCACCGCCCGCGGCGTCAACTGCCTCGTCCTCGACGAGCCGACGAACCACCTCGACGTCGAGGCGATCGAAGAGCTCGAGCGCGCGCTCGCCGGCTACGACGGCACCGTGATCCTCGTCACCCACGACCGTCGTTTCCTGGAGGCCTTCGCGCCCGGCCGTACCATCGAGTTGTGAGCGCCACCGCGACCGCGTCGATCCTCACGATCGGGAACGAGCTGGTCTCGGGGGATGTGCCGAACACGAACGCGTCGTGGCTCGCGCGCCGGCTCGCGCCGCTCGGCGTCGAGGTGCGGCTCATGGCCGCGCTCCCGGACGAGATCGACGCGATCGCGCAGTTCGTCCGCACCGAGGCTCCGCGCGTCGACTTCCTCCTCGTCACCGGCGGCCTCGGCGGCACTCCCGACGACCTGACCCGCGAGGCGATCGCCGCGGCGTTCGGCGCCGAACAGGAGGAGGTGCCCGAGGTCGCGGCCGAGCTCCGCGCCCGCTTCCAGCGCAATCCGGAGTACGCCGTCCGCTGGGCGATGCTCCCGCGCGGCAGCCGCCCCATCGCGAACCCGATGGGCGGCGCGCCCGGCTTCGCGATCGAGAACGTCTACGTCTTCCCCGGGCTCCCGTCGGAGATGGAGGCGATGTTCGCGTCGATCGAGGAGGAGTTCCGTCGCGGCGGCCCGATCGAGTCCTGGCGCCGCGTCTACCGCACGTACGAGAGCGTGATCTCGGGGACGCTCGCGGAGACGAGCGTGCGCTGGCCCGGCGTCCTCGTCGGCTCCTACCCGAGCTTCGGCTCGGGCGGCTTCACGGTCGAGATCGTGCTCAAGTCGAGTGACGCTGCGGCGCTCGCCGCCGCCTCCGCCTGGCTCGAGTCAGCGATCGAAGAGGGCGGCTGACGGTAGGTAGAACGCCGCGACCGCGAACGTGAGCGCGACGCTCGCGAGTGGGCTCCAGATCGCGACGAGCAAGACGGCGGAGTACATCGGCACCCCGGGGGCGAAGGCGCGGGTGATCCCGCGCACGGCGGACTCGGGCACGTCCTCGCCGATCAGCCGCCGCCCGGTGGACGCGTAGCGCCACCACGTGTTGAAGATGACCGACATGAGCACGAACGTCGCGTCGTACGCGTAGACCGCCGCCTGCTCCCCGCCGTGCTGGAGATATTCGGCGACGAGCCGCGTGGGGAAGGGGAGGAACCCCACCGTGAGCAGCAGGAGCAGGTTGAGGAACATGAGGACACGGTCGGCCCGCGCGAGCGCTTCGACGCAGAAGTGGTGGTTCATCCAGATGATCCCGATCGTGAGGAAGCTCGTCCCGTAGGCGAGGTACGCGGGCCAGAGGTGGAGGAGCTGGTTTCCCAGGGGATGGGCGGTCGGACCATGGTGGACCGTGAACTCGAGGACGAGCAGAGTGGCGGCGATCGCGAAGACGCCGTCGCTGAAGGCCTCGAGCCGTGCCGTGCCCGCCTGCACGGGAGGATCGTCGCGGACGAGGCGGACGGTCACGCGACCGCGGGCGTTTTCGAGACGGACGCGCGGGGGACGAGACGCCGCATGACGAATCTCCGGCTCGCGAAGCAGCTCTCCGACCTCGCGGAACCGCTGGACGAGTACGCCGATCCGGTCCAGGAGGCCGTCAACGCCGTGCCCCAGCCGGTGCGGGACGTCCTCGACGGCGTCTGGCTCGGCAATCCGCTGCATCCCGCGCTGACCGACATCCCGCTCGGCGCGTGGACGGCGGCGCTCGCGCTCGACCTCGTCGGCTCGCCCGCGGCGGACGAGGCACTCGCGGTCGGGATCCTCGGCGCCGTCCCCACCGCACTCACGGGGCTCAACGACTGGGGTCACCTCAAGGACGACGCGCGTCGGATCGGAACCATGCACGCGCTCCTCAACTCGATGGCGCTCGCGCTCAATGTCGCCTCGTACGTCGCGCGGCGCGACGGGCACCGCGGTCTCGGCCGGGTGCTCTCGGGCGTCGCGTACGCCGGGACGGCGTTCTCGGCGCACCTCGGTGGGCATCTCTCGTTCGGGCTCGGCGTCCGCGTCAACCGCACGGCTTTCGAGAGCCCGCGCGACCGCTACGCGCCCGTCTGCGACGAGAAGGAGATCGACGACGGCGAGCTCGTCGGCGTCGAGCTCGACGGCGAGGCGGTCGTCGTCTCCCGCTCGGAGAAGAGTGGCGAGGTTTGCGCGATCGCGGCGACGTGCTCGCACATGGGCGGGCCGCTCGCCGACGGGAAGCGGGACGGCGACGTCGTCGTCTGCCCGTGGCACGGCTCGCGGTTCGACCTCTGCAGTGGCGAGGTGCGCGGCGGCCCGGCGGTCTATCCGCAGCCGCGGTACGAGACGCGCGTCCGCGCCGGCAAGGTCGAGATCCGGATCGCGAAGGACTCCACGGCCTGACCTGCAGGGACACGTCCGATACCAGGTTCCAGACATGCCTCTTCGAGGCATGCCCACGCCGCGATTTGCAGCCGCTTTCTGAATCGGCCATCTCCCCTTCGGACACGGCCGGTGCCAGGTTCCGGCCGTGTCTGCACGAGACGTGTTGGAAAAGGCCACCGGAGGTCCCGGCTACGATCGACCGGTGGCCGCCACGACACCGGAGACGTACCTCGCCGACCTGAATCCGGCGCAGCGCGAGGCCGTCCTCCACACCGAAGGTCCCGTGCTCGTCGTCGCCGGCGCCGGCTCCGGCAAGACCCGCGTCCTCACCCGCCGCATCGCGCACCTGCTCGGCGCCGTCGGCGTGAAGCCGTCCGAGATCCTCGCGATCACGTTCACGAACAAGGCGGCAGCGGAGATGCGCGAGCGCGTCGGCCACCTCGTCGGCCCGCCTGCGCGCGCCGCCTGGGTGATGACGTTCCACTCCGCGTGCGGCCGGATCCTCCGCCGCGAGGCGCAGCGGCTCGGCTACCGCTCGAACTTCACGATCTACGACCAGGCAGACCAGATCCGGCTCGTGAAGCGCTGCCTGGAAGAGCTCGAGCGTGACCCGAAACGCTTCACGCCGCGCGGCATCCACTCCCAGATCTCGAATGCGAAGAACACGCTCGTCGGCCCGGCGGAGTACGGCGAGCGCGTCTCGAGCTTCTACGACCAGACGGTCGCGGAGGTCTACGACCTCTACCAGAAGCGCCTCTTCGCCTCGAACGCCGTTGACTTCGACGACATGCTCTTCCTCACGGTCGACGTGCTCGAGCGCTTCCCCGAGGCGCGCGAGAAGTGGCAGGAAGCGTTCCGCTACGTCCTCGTCGACGAGTACCAGGACACGAACCACGCCCAGTACCGTCTGCTCCAGCTCCTCGCCGAGAAGCATCACAACGTCTTCGCCGTGGGGGACCCGGACCAGAGCATCTACGCGTTTCGCGGAGCTGACATCCGCAACGTGCTCGAGTTCGAGCACGACTTCCCCGGGGCGACGACGATCGCGCTCGAGCAGAACTACCGCTCGACCCAGAACATCCTCGACGCCGCGAACGGGATCATCCGGCACAACCGCGAGCGCAAGGAGAAGAACCTCTGGTCGGAGCTCGGCGAGGGCGAGGCGGTGCGCGTCGTCGAGGTCGAGGACGAGCACGCCGAGGCGCGGTACGTCGCGGCCGAGATCGCGCTGCTCGTCGAGGAGGGCTACTCCGGCAGCGAGGTGGCCGTCTTCTACCGGACGAACGCGCAGAGCCGCGTGCTCGAGGACGTCCTCGTTCGCCAGGGGATCGCGTACCAGGTGATCGGCGGCCCCCGCTTCTACGAGCGCGCCGAGATCAAGGACCTCATCGCCTACCTCCAGGTGCTCGACAACCCGTACGACGCGGTCTCGCTCATCCGCATCGCGACCCGCCCGCGCCGCGGCATCGGGGACTCGACGCTCGCCCGGCTCGCGACGTGGGCCGACCAGCGGGAGATCTCCCTCTGGGAGGCGACCGCGGAGGCCGAGAACGCCGGCGTCGGCGCCGCGCCGCAGAAGGCGCTCAAGAGCTTCCGCGGCACGATCGAGTCGCTCATGTCGGCGGCGATGGAGCTCGAGGTGCCGGAGCTGATCGAGGAGGTCCTCCAGCGCAGCGGCTACATGGAGTCGCTCGCGGCCGAACGGACGATCGAGGCGCAGGGCCGCATCGAGAACCTCCAGGAGCTCGTCTCGGTCGCGCGCGAGTGGCGCGAGCAGACCGAGGACGCGACCCTGAGCGCGTTCCTCCAGGAGGTCTCGCTTTACTCCGACCAGGACGCGATCCGCGGCGAAGGCTCGCTCGTCACCCTCATGACCCTGCACAACGCGAAGGGGCTCGAGTTCCGCGCCGTCTACCTGATCGGCATGGAGGAGGGGATCTTCCCGCACTCGCGCTCGATCGAGGAGCAGGGGATCGAGGAGGAGCGGCGGCTCTGCTACGTCGGGATGACCCGCGCCCAGGAGCGCCTCACGCTTCTGCACGCGAGCTCGCGGATGCTCTACGGCGGGCGTAACCACAACCTGCCGTCGCGCTTCCTCGACGAGTTGCCCGACGCGCACGTCGAGCGCGAGCGGCTGCGGCCGGCGTCGTGGTCGGGCTATGGCGCGCCGCGGCAGAGCCAGATCGCGCCGCGCGAGGACGTCCCGGATCTCTCCACCGGCGACTCCGTCCGCCACTCGACGCTCGGCGAGGGCGTCGTCGTGCGGATCGAGGCGGGCGGCCTCGTCACCATCCGCTTCGCCGAGGACGGCAGCGAGCGGAAGCTCATGCTCGACTACGCCCCCCTGGAGAAGCTGTAGCTTCGTAGTTGTGTTCGACGTTCGCCCCTGCGCCGACCAGGACGAGTACAGCCGCGCGATCGGCGCGATCGGCCAGTACTTCAACCCGCCTCCGAGCAACGAGCTGCTCGTGCTCTTCTCCCGGACGCTGCCGCACGAGCGCATGCACGCGGCGTTCGAGGACGGCCGGATCGTCGGCGGCGCGGGCGCGTTCCCGTTCGAGCTCTCGGTGCCGGGTGGCTCGCTGCCGTGCGGGGGCATCACCGGCGTGGGCGTCCATCCGACGCATCGGCGGCGCGGCGTCCTGCGCTCGATGATGGACACGCAGCTGCGCGACGTCCACGAGCGCGGCGAGCCGATCGCGGCGCTGTGGGCGTCGGAGGAGACGATCTACGGCCGCTTCGGCTACGGCATCGCTGCGTGGGCGGGCGAGCTGGCGGTCCCGCACGAGTGGGACGCCTTCGCGCGACCGTTCGAGCCGGACGGGATGACGCGGTTCGTCACGGCCGAGGAGGCGGGCGAGCTGTTCCCGCCGATCTACGACGCAGTGCGCCGCGCGCGGCCGGGGATGACGTCGAGGAACGAGATCTGGTGGGCCGACAGACAGTTGCGCCTGCCCGAGGACGAAGCCGACGCGCCGAAGCGCTTCGTCGTCTTCGAGGCCGGCGGCGAGCCGCTCGGGTACGCGATCTACCGGACGCACTCGAGCTGGGAAGGCGGCTCCTCGACGTCGCGGCTCGTCGTCCGCGAGGCGCTCGGCGCAACCCCGCAGGCGACCGCGGGGATCTGGAGGTTCCTCCTCGACGTCGACTGGATGGGGAGCGTCGAGGTGCCGCTCGCCCCGCCGGACCATCCGCTGTTCCTGCTCCTGGCCAGTCCGCGGCGGATGCGCTACCGGATGGGGGACAGTCTCTGGGTGCGGCTCGTCGACGTCCCGGCCGCGCTGTCGGGCCGCGCGTACGGCGAAGGCGGGCCGCTCGTGCTCGAGGTGCGCGACGCGATGTGCGAGTGGAACGACGGGCGCTGGAAGCTCGTCGGCGGGGAGTGCGTGCGGACGGACGAGGAGCCGGACCTCGTGCTCGACGTCGCGGCGCTCGGCTCCGCGTACCTGGGAGCGGTCTCGTTCACGCAGCTGCGCGAGGCGCAGACGGTGGAGGAGTTGCGGGAGGGAGCCGTCGCGCGGGCGGACGCCCTGTTCGCGTGGCGCCCGCTGCCGTGGTGCCTCGAGATCTTCTGATCGCGAGCGGCCGGGGGCGACGAGAAGACGGCGACCGCGGGCGACGTGTTCTCCAACTTTGGGACGAGCGGCGACGTCTCACAGGACAACGCTGTCAGCCCGTAATCAACTTCCCGCGGAGGTCTGCGTGTCTGCCGACGAGTTGGATGCCGCAACCAAGATCGCGGAACGCCTGCTCGACAACATCGAGACCGTCGTTCATGGGAAGCGAGAGCAGATCAAGCTCGTCATCGCGGCTCTCATGTGCGGCGGCCACGCGCTGCTGGAGGACGTGCCGGGCACCGCGAAGACCGTGCTGGCGCGCGCGATCGCCGGCTCGATCAGCGGCGCGCACTCGACGCGCATCCAGTGCACGCCCGACCTCCAGCCGACCGACGTCACCGGTCTCTCGATCTTCAATCAGCGGGAGCGGGACTTCGAATTCCGTCCCGGTCCCGTGTTCGCGAACGTGGTGCTCGTGGACGAGATCAACCGGGCGATGCCGAAGACGCAGTCGGCATTGCTCGAGGCGATGGCCGAGCAGCAGGTGACCGTCGACGGGACGACGCGTGAGCTCGCCGACCCGTTCCTCGTGATGGCCACCCAGAACCCGATCGAGTACGAAGGAACCTTCCCGCTGCCCGAGGCCCAGCTGGACCGCTTCTTCGTCAAGACGACGCTCGGGTACCCGGACGCGCAGGACGAGGCGCGCATCGTCGAGGAGCAGCTCGGCGGGCACCCGCTCGCGCGGCTGCAGCCCGTCGTCGACCGCGCCGAGATCGCGACCCTGCACGACGCCGTGGGCCAGGTCTTCCTGCACGAGGTGCTGGGGAAGTGGATCGTCGACCTCGTCCGCGCGACACGCGAGATCGACGGGATCGCCATCGGCAGCTCCGTGCGCGGAACGCTCGCGCTCAACCGCGCCGCCCGTGCGTGGGCGGTGCTCGCCGGCCGCCACTACGTGACGCCGGACGACGTCGAGCGCCTCTTCGTTCCGGTCATCATGCACCGAGTCCTGTTCCGCCCGAGCTTCCTCGCGATCATCCGCGACCAGGGCTGGGCCGCGGCAATGGAAGAGGTCCGCCGGCGCTGCATCGCGGTCGCGCCGAAGCCCGGCTTCGACATCGACCTCGACGCGCCCGCCGTGACGGCGTGAGCGCCGCGGTCTTCCCGCTGATCCCGCGGGAGCGTGTGATCGGGCTCGCGTACGGCGGCGTGCGCAGCGTCCGCCGGGGTGTCGGCAGCGACGTTGCGAGCTCCCGCGAGTACCGGCCGGGCGACGACGTTGCCTGGATGGACTGGGCTGCGTCGGCCAAGCTCTCGGCGGCCCGTGCGAACGACGAGTTCATCGTGCGGGAACGCTTCGCCGACGAGGCGCCGCGTGTCGTCGTTCTCTGCGACAGGCGCCCGTCGATGGGGATCCGCGAGTCGGCCGTCCGACGCCTGGACAAGCCGCAGGCGGTCCTCGCGGCACTCGACCTCATCGGCGCGAGCGCCCACGCGGCGCGCAGCCTCACCGGCTACGTCGACCACGCGCACGGCGTGGTCTACTGGCGCCCGCCGCGCAGCGAGCGCATCAGTGAGCCAGGTGCATTCGACCGGCCGTTCCACGCGTCCGGCGACACGGTCTCCGAGGGCCTGGCCTTTCTCGGCGACCACCGCCGTGACCTGCCGACGCAGACGTTCGTGTTCATCCTTTCCGACTTCGTCGTCCCGCCCGACGTGGACGTGTGGCAGCGCGCCATCGAGCACCGATGGGAACTCGTGCCCGTCGTCGTTCAGGATCCGGTCTGGGAGCGGAGCTTCCCCGACGTCGGCGGCATCACGATCAGCTACGCCGAGCCGCAGGCCGGCACCGTCGTGCCGATCCACCTCACCCGCCGCGAGGCACGTCGGCTCCGCGACGAGCACGAGGCGCGCTTCGAGGGTCTCGTCACCACCTTCCGCTCACTCGGAATCGAGCCGGTAGGCGTGCACTCGCACGAGCACGCGGAGATGCTCGACGCCTTCTTGCGCTGGGCCGACCTGCGCCTGATGTGGCGCGGCGCAGTCGTATGAGGACGCTGTGGGTGGGAGCGGCGGTCGCGGCGGGAATGCTCGCCGTAGGCACGGCAGCATCGACGGCCGCGGCCGACGATCCGCCGCTCAGGGCGTACGTGGGCATCCAGCCCGCCCTCCACCTCTTCGGCGACACGGTTCACGCACGTCTCACGGTCCTCGCGGACCCGCAACGCGTCGACCCGGCGGGGCTGCGGGTGAGTGCGACGTTCGCGCCGTACGAGCTCGTGACGCAGCCGGAGCTGACCGAGGTGCGCGCGGGCCGCTTCGAGCAGCTGACCTGGGCCTGGACGCTCCGGTGTCTGAGCGCGAAGTGCCTTCCGGCCCGCTCTCCGAGCAAGGGGCCCCGCGTCGTCCGCTTCCCCGACGCGCAGGTCGACTCGCTGCGGCCGGACGGGAAGCTCGACCTCCGGCTCACCGCCGCCTGGCCTCGGGTCGAGGTGCTCTCCCGGCTCAACCCCGGCGTGGCGCGCGACCTGCGCGTGAGGGGGGTGTTCGACTGGCGGTATTCGGTCTCGCCCGTCGCAGCGCCGACGTTCCGCGTCCGGCCGCGTTTGCTCTTCGCACTCGCCCTCGCGGTAGCCGCCGCACTCGTCGCGTCCGCGCTCGCCGTGGCGGTGCTCTCGTATCTGGCGATCGGACCGCGGCGTGCGGCACCTCCGGGGTCCGAGCGCACACCGCTTTCCCGCGCTCTCTCGCTTCTCACCTGGGCGCACGTGCACGGGGACGAGACCCTGCAACGGAAGGCGTTCGAGCGCGTCGGCGACGAGCTCGGAGTCGTCCACATGAAGAACGGCCTCTCGGAAACCGCCCACGAGCTTGCCTGGCGGTCGAAGCTGCCCGAAGGCGCGGAGGTGCAGACCTTCGCCCGGCGGGCGCGGGAGGTCGAGTCGGAGTCGACCGAATGAAGGCGTCGCTCACCCTCCACCGGGACCACGCCGTGGACCTCGCGGACTCGGGACGCCTCCGCCGTGCGGCTGTTCGGACGTCGGCGCTGCGCGTGCTCTTCGCTGTCGCGCTGGCCGCGACGCTGGCCGGAATCGTCCTGGTCGCCCGCGGCGCAGGCGCCGGCCGTGTCACGGTTCTCCCCGCGGGGGCGACGACGGGCTGCGTCGCGCTCGACATGTCGGCGAGCATCTACCCGACCGTGTACCGGCGCGTCGCGGCGACGCTCCGGGGCCTCGCCGACTCGAACCAGGCGATGTGCCTCGTCATGTTCTCGGACACCGCGTACGAGCTCGTGCCACCGAACTCGCCATCCGAGGCGCTGCGCCCGTTCATCCGCTTCTTCAAGGTAGGCGGGGCGCCGTCGCCGTGGGAAGAGTTCACAGGCGGCACGCGCATCTCGAGGGGCCTCGCCGTCGCAGGCCGGGCCCTGCAGCGCGCGGGCGTCGCGCACGGTTCGATTCTTCTCGTCAGCGACCTCCACGACTCGTCATTCGACCTGCCGGCGCTGAACAAGGTGGCGCGGCACCTGCACGACGAGCACATCCCCGTGCGGATCGTCTCGCTGTTCGCCGTGCAGGCGGACAAGAACACCTTCCGCTTGCTCTTCGGTTGGAATTCGCTCGTCGGTGCGAGCGCGTTTCGGAGTCTGGCGCACGACCGCGTCCACCCGCTCGCGGCCTCGACGCCGTGGGGGCTGCTCGCCCTCGGGGTCGTGCTCGTGCTCTTGCTCTTCGGCAACGAGCACTGGAACACCCGCCTTGCCGTGGAGGCCTCGTGACGGTGCTCGGGCGCCACCGTCCGGCAGTCGCGGCGCTGGTCCTGCTCGCGCTCGCCGGCGTGCTGGTCCTCTTCGCCCTCGACGTTCGCACGTGGCAGAAGACGGTGCAGCGCGACGACCTGCGGTTCCGCGCGTCGCCGACCACGACGGATCTCTGGAGCCCGGCGACCATGCTTCCGGGCGACCCCGCGGGTCTCGTCCTGTCGGCAGGCGACACGACGGAATGGCGCCGCGCGCTGCAGTCGTTCTGGCTCGCCCGCAAGGCCCTGACGCCCCAGGCGCAGCAGGAGCTGCCGACGCTCCAGACCCGGGCCGAGCGGGCGCTGCAGAGGATGATCGTCGACGGTCGGACGGCCGCGGAACGGTCGGACGCCGCGAACCTGCTCGGTGTCCTCTCCCTCACGACAGCTTCGCCGACACCCGCGGAGTACTTCCGGCAGGCGATCGCGCTCGACCCGGCGAACGGGCAGGCGAAGCAGAACCTCGAACTGACGCTGCGCCTGCCGCCGCCGCGTCAGCCGCCGAAGCGCAAGCGCGTCCGCACCGGCACGCACCACGGGCACGCCCCCGGCTCCGAGCAGGCGGGCAACGGGTACTGATGTCGCTCGCCGCGATCTTCGGGGTCTCGTTCCTCAGCCCGCTCGGCGCGCTCTTCTCGCTCGCGGCTGCGATCCCGGTCGGCGGGTTGCTCCACATGGGACGTCGAGGTCGCCGGGTGCGCAGGGCCCTCGGCCTCGGCGGCCGCGGCCGGAGCGCGCTCGCACCGCTGGTGGCGCTCGTGCTGCTCCCGGTCCTCGTCGGCGTGTCTGCGGCCGAGCCGGTTGTCGTGAGGCGCCAATTGGTGCACGAACGCGGCGATGCCCAGGCGTTCTTCGTCTTCGACATCTCGCGCTCGATGCTCGCCTCGACCGGGCCCGACCTGCCGAACAGGCTCGCTCGAGCGAAGCAGGTCGCGCGCCGTCTGGAACAGGCTCTCGGCGACGTCCCGGTCGGGATCGCCTCCATGACCGATCGCACGCTCCCCGAGTTGATGCCGACGACCGACAAGTCGTTGTTCGCGCACACCCTCGGCGAGTCGGTCGGCATCGACGAGCCGCCCCCGGACCAGCCCTACGGACGCGGCCGGTCGACGAGTCTCGCGGCTCTTGCGCCCGTCGCCACGTCGCGCTTCTACGGCCACGGGGCGACGCACCGGCTGCTCGTCGTGTTCACCGACGGTGAGGCCCAGCCGCTCAGCAGCGAGCTGCCCCGGGTGGGCCCGCTCCGTGCCCTATCGCCCGTTTTCGTCCACGTCTGGGGTCCACGGGAGCGGATCTTCGACGAGAGGCACAGGCCCGACCCGCGCTACAGCGCTGACCCGCAGAGCACGTCGCTGCTCGCAGCTGCCGCCGCGGCGACAGGCGGCTCGGTCTTCGGGGAGCGGCAACTGCGGTCGATCGAGACGCAGGCGCGGCGCGTTGTCGGACAGCGGCCGACGAGCGCGCGTCTCGGCGGCTACGCGCGCGTTCCGCTGGCGCCCTGGCTCGCGCTCGCCGGCGTCCTGCCGCTCGGGTTCCTCCTCTGGCGTCGGAACGCCTGAGACGAGCCGTAGGATCTAGCGGCACGCCGCGGTACAAGTGGCGCCTCGTGAAGCACGCTACGATTCGCTCCGAGGGCGGTTAGCTCAGTTGGGAGAGCACCAGCTCGACAAGCTGGGGGTC
>JAICSH010000031.1 GCA_025936995.1 Thermoleophilia bacterium
AGCAGGGGCGGAGGGACTCGAACCCCCGACCTACGGTTTTGGAGACCGCCGCTCTACCAACTGAGCTACGCCCCTGTGTGAGCCAGACGAGTGTACCGAGCGGGTTTTCGCCCTCTGAGGGCGAGTTTCGGGGACGAAGGCGCCCCGCGAGGGGTATCTCCTGCCCGAGTAACCTCGGCGCGTGCAGCGGTACGCGCTCACGCTCCTCTTTGCTGTGCTCGCGGCCGCGATCGGGGCGGTCAGCGCCTACGCGCTCGCCGGTGGAGCGAGCGCGCGCCGCCTGCTCGTCGGCGTTGCGGCGGCTGCGGTGGCCGCTTGGCTGGCCACGCTTTCGGCGAGTTCTTTCGGCCGCAAGCGCTGAACGATTGAGGAGTTCGCCGGAAAACGCCGTATTCTCTGGGACGTGACGACGCGGGCCGACGAGACACAGCAGCTCTGGCTCGACTACCGGCGGACCGGCGACCAGAAGATCCGCGACCGCCTCATCCTGACGTACGCGCCGCTCGTGAAGTACGTGGCCGGCCGGCTCGGCTCCGGGCTTCCCGCGCACGTCGACGAGGGTGACCTCGTCTCGTATGGCCTGCTCGGGCTGATCGGCGCGATCGAGCGCTACGACCCGGCTCGCGACGTCAAGTTCGAGACGTTCGCCATGGCCCGGATCAAGGGCCAGATCATCGACGAGCTCCGCTCGATGGACTGGGTGCCGCGCTCCGTCCGCTCACGTGCCCGCCAGATCGAGCGCGCGATCGGGGAGCTCGAGTCGCGGCTCGGCCGCGCGCCGACCGACGAGGAGATCGCAAAGAAGCTCGGGATCACGGGCGAGGAGCTCGAGGACAGCCTCGGCGAGATCGCCCGTTCCTCGATCGCGGCGCTCGACGAGCTCTGGACCGTCTCCGGCTCCAGCGGCGACCAGGTCGCGCTCATCGACACGATCGAGGACGAGAGCGCCCCCGACCCGCAGGGAACGCTGTCGGTCACGGAGCAGAAGGAAGCGCTCGCCGACGCGATCGCACGGTTGCCCGAGCGCGAGAAGCTCGTCGTGACGCTCTACTACTACGAGGAGCTGACCCTCCGCGAGATCGGCGAGGTGCTCGGCGTCACGGAGTCGCGCGTCTCGCAGCTCCACACGAAGGCGATCCTCAGGCTCAAGGCGCACATCGCGTCGGCCGGCGCCCCCGCCGCTCTGTAGACGCGGAAGCCGCGAAACGCAGCGCTCGCCAGGGTTACGATGCGGCTCGAAGCGACCGAGGAGGACACGCGCCCGATGCCTGCCACCGAGCCCACGAAGATCCGGAACATCGCCGTCGCCGGCCACCGCGGTGTCGGCAAGACGTCGCTCGTCGAGGCGCTGCTCTTCGAGTCGGGCAAGGCGAACAGGCTCGGCAGCGTCGAGCAGGGCACGACCGTCTCCGACTGGGACGAGCACGAGCAGAAGCGCGGCATGTCGCTCTCGGGGTCGCTCTGCCACCTCGAGTGGAAGGACCGCAAGATCAACCTCGTCGACACCCCCGGCGACGCGGGCTTCCAGGCCGACACGTACGCGGCTCTGCGCGTCGTCGAAGGGGTCCTCATGGTGCTCAGCGGCGTGATGGGCGTCGAGGTCAACACGGCGCGGGTCTGGAAGCGCGCCGAGGAGCAGGAGCTCTCGCGCGTCCTCTTCGTCAACATGCTCGACCGCGAGCGCGCCGACTTCTTCCGTGTCCTCGAGGCCGCTCGGCAGCAGCTCTCCGACCGCTGCGTCGCGATCCAGCTCCCGATCGGCAGCGAGCACGAGCTGACCGGGATCGTCGACCTCCTCCACATGTGCGCATACATGGATCCGTCGGGCGGGCGCGAGGGCGGGCCGCAGCCGATTCCCGACTCGATGGCCGACCTCGTGCAGGAGCACCGGGAGAAGCTCCTCGACGCCGTCGTCGAGACCGACGAGGAGCTCATGGGGCGCTACCTCGAGGGCGAGGAGCTGGATCCGGCGGCGGTCGCGGACGCGCTCAAGCAGGCGGTCACGCGCGACGAGCTGTACCCCGTCGCGTGCGGTGTCGCGTCGAAGAACCTCGGCACGACGGCGCTCCTCGACCTGCTCGTCGAGGGCGTCCCGTCGCCGGCGAAGAAGGGGACGACGATCGAGTTCGGCGACGCAAAGCAGGCCGTCTTCATCTTCAAGACGATCGCCGACCCGTTCACCGGTCGCATCAGCTGCTTCCGCGTCCTCGCGGGCCCGGTCTCGGGCGACACGACGCTCGTCGACCCGCGGACGCACGCGAAGGAGCGGCTCGGCCAGGTGCTCCTCCTGCAGGGCAAGGACTCGGAGCCGGTCGACGCGCTCGGCATCGGCGATCTCGGCGCCGCGGCGAAGCTCAAGGACGTCGTCACCGGCGATGTGCTCGTCGACCACGAGGTCGCGGTCGAGCCGCCGCACATCGACTTCCCCGAGCCGGTCATGAGCTTCGCCGTCACCCCGCAGGCGAAGGGGGACGAGGAAAAGATGGCGACCGGCCTCCGGCGTCTCAGCGAGGAGGATCCGACGCTGATCATGCGCCGCGACCCGCAGACCGGCGAGCAGCTCCTCTCGGGGCTCTCGCAGATGCAGGTAGAGGTCGCGGTCGACCGGCTGAAGACGCGCTTCCACGTCGACGTCGAGCTGCATCCGCCGCGCGTCCCGTACAAGGAGACGATCCGCAAGGAGTCGCGCGCCCGGCACCGCTACAAGAAGCAGACGGGAGGGCGCGGCCAGTTCGGCGACTGCGAGCTCATCCTCGAGCCGCTGCTGGGAGAGGACGGCGAGATGGGCTACGAGTTCGTCGACAAGATCGTCGGCGGAGTCATCTCGCAGAGCTATCGCCCCGCCGTCGACAAGGGCGTGCGCGAGGCGATGGAGCACGGCGAGCTCGCGGGCGCGCCGATCGAGGGCGTGCGGGTGCTGCTCGTGGACGGGATGGAGCACAACGTCGACTCCTCGGAGATGGCGTTCAAGATCGCCGGCTCGATGGCCTTCAAGGAGGCGTACCAGAAGGCGGATCCGGTGCTCCTCGAGCCGATCATGCAGCTCGAGGTGACGGTGCCGGACGACACCGTGGGCGCGGTGAACGGCGATCTCAACTCACGACGCGGCCGCCTCCAGGGGATGGATCCCGCCGGCGGGATGACGACCGTGAAGGCCGAGGTGCCGATGGCCGAGATCCTCACCTACTCGCAGGCGCTGACCTCGATGACCGGCGGCCGCGGCGACTACTCGATGCACTTCATCCGCTACGAGGAAGTCCCGACGCACGTCGCGCAGAAGATCATCGACCAGACGAAGCGCGAGCGGGAAGAGGCGCACGCCTAGAGAGACCGGTACCTGGTACCGCGGTACCAGGTACCTGCCGTTCGGTCAGAGCTGCGGTTCGGGGCTCGGCTCGTCGCGGTCGCGCAGGTGCGCGATCACGTCCGCGATGTCCGCGAGCTGCTGCTCGAGGTCGCGCTGGTGGTTCTCCAGCCGCTCGAGCAGCTCGTGACGGCTCGGGAAGGCGCCGCGGAAGAACAACCGCGCGCCTCGGCCATGGTGACGATGGTGCATGTTCACCTCCTCTCCTCGTACCGTGCGAGAAAGCGGGCCGTTCGTTCCTGGTGGCGCCGCAGCGCCTCGGCCCAGTGGTCGAGCAGCCGCTCGCCGTCGGGCGAGATGGCATAGCGGCGCTTCGCGGGACCGGGGGAGAAGTCGTCCCATTCCGACGAGACGAGCCCCTCTTCCTCGAGCCCGCGCAGGAGGCGGTAGAGGTTCCCCATCTCCACGCGGGTCTCGCCGGTCAGCTCGGGAAGTCGCTCCAGGAGCTCGTATCCGTGTGCCGGGCGCTCGCGCAGGAGGAGCAGGAGCGCCGGCTCCGCGAAGCGCTCGACGCGCGCGAAGACGCGCCAGTGCCCGTGGTGATGCCGGCGTGCCCGCGGGCCTCTCATCGACCCTCTACATGTAAAAGACACATGTAAGACACATTACCGTTTTGGGAAGATGTTGAGCAAGCCTGGCTAAACTCGAACTCGGATGAGGGTTACCAACGTCGCAACGACGCGCCAGTGCGCCGTCTGCGAGCGGACGTTGCTCATGGGCGAGCGCGCTCTCCGGTTTTCCCCAGGGGACGGAGCCGAGCTCGTCGACGTCTGTCCGCTCTGCCAGGAGGTCGCGGTAGAGGCCGGCTGGGTGAAGGAGGGCGCTCCGACCACGCCGACGCTCGAAGGCGGTCGCCGTCGCCGTCGTAAGCGCAACTTCGTCGAGATGCTCGGCCTCACGCGGGCGTCCGACGACAACGCGCTCGCGCAGCAGGAGCCGATCCTCCGCCGCCTGTCGGACGGCGAGGTCGCGCTCCTCGAGGCGGCGGACCTCTTCAACGGCAGCGCCTACCGCCGCACCGTCGGCGGCATCGCGAAGAGCCTCGGCCAGCCGCAGGCGAGCATCGTGCCGCTCTCCGGCACGTCCGGCGAGCTCGCCGTCACGGTGGCGTGGGAGCTCTCCTGGTACCAGTACCGCGTCAGTCCCGACTCGGCGCAGCCCGTGCGGCTCGAGCGCCGCGGCCACGAGCTCGACGAGCTCGAGGACGGCTACAAGGACTGGAACGCGGACGTCGAGGACGAGGGCCGCCTCGTTCCCGGCATCGCCCGGCTCTAGACCGTTACCTCGTCCCCGGGAAGGTCCCGAGCGTGAGGTGCAGCGTCTTGTGCTGACCGCCCTGCGTCACGATCGCGACCTGCACCGTTGTCCCGGGCTTGAGCTCCGAGGCGACGCTCGTCAGATCGTCCACCGTCGCTGTCGCGTGGCCGTTCATGGACTTGATCAGGTCGCCCGGTTGCAGACCTGCCTTCGCCGCCGGGCCGCCTTTCGTGACGCTCTGGACGAGCACGCCGAGGCCGTTCGTGTCGCCGATCTCGACGCCGAGGTAGGCACGGTGCGAGTTGACGACGTGGCCGTTCTTGATGAGCTGTGACGCGATGTCGTTGACGAGGTTGCTCGGGATCGCGAAGCCGATCCCGGGCGCAGCGGAGCCGCCGAGCTCGGGGTCGGTGGCCGCGAGCGTCGGGATTCCGATCACTCGCCCTTCGAGGTCGGAGAGCGCGCCGCCGGAGTTGCCGGGGTTGATCGCGGCGCTCGTCTGGATCATGAGCGGCAGCGCGACGCCGTTCCCCTCGGAGACGCCCTGCCGGAAGGCGCTGACGATTCCCTCGGTCACGCTCGACCGGAGTCCCAGCGGGTTGCCGATGGCGATCGCGATGTCCCCGACCTGGAGCTTGCTCGAATCGGCGAACACGGCCGGCGTGAGGTGCGCTCCCGAGACGCGGACGACCGCGAGGTCGTCGGGAGCGAAGCGCCCGACGAGCGACGCGCCGTAGGAGTTCGCGCCGGCGGTTACGGTGAACGGGCCGTGGTCGTTGTTGCCGACGACGTGGTTGTTCGTGACGATGTCACCGTCGGAATCGAAGACGATTCCGGAGCCGAGACTGCCCGGAGTCTGGATCTGGACGACCGACGGGGAGAGCTCGTGCACGACGGCGGTGATGGCGTTCTGGAACGCGAGCGCCGCGGCCGCCGGCTTCAGTCCGTGGCTCGCGTGCGGCGCGGTCTTCGACGACGAGCCGCCTCCGAGCGAGACGGCGGCGACGACCGCTCCGGCGACGGCCGCTCCGGCCAGCGGCGCGAGCCACCACAAGTGCCGTCGCAGCATGCCCCCCTTATACCGGCGTCGGAGGTATGCAAGCCGATTTCCGTCCTACAATCTGGCGGCGATGATCTTCTGCGTCATTCCGCGTGAGCTGGCCGACGAGCTCTACGACAAGATGGTCGAGTACTACAAGGACAACCCGAACGTGACCGTCATCGTCGACCGGCGCGCAGGGAAGGACCGGCGCAACGAGGGCGACACGCGGCTCGAGGACCGGGAGCGGCGGACGATCCGCGACCGGCGCCGCTCGCATCCGGGGACGTTCCCGGATGTCGAGACGCCGCCCGAGTCGCGCGCGGTAGTCTCGCCGCATGGCGACGACTACGAATCAGACGTTCAAGAACTTCATCGGCGGCGAGTGGGTGGACGCCGCCTCGGGCGACACCTTCGAGAGCACGAGCCCCGCGACCGGCGAGACGATCGGCGTCTTCCCGCGCTCCGGCGCCGAGGACGTCGACCGCGCGGTCGCGGTCGCGAAGGAGGCGTTCGCGGAATGGCGCCTCGTGCCGGCCCCGAAGCGCGGCGAGATCCTCTTCCGGCTTGCGCGCCTCCTCGAGCAGGAGAAGGCCGGCCTCACCGACCTGATGACCCGCGAGATGGGGAAGGTGAAGGCCGAGGCGGGCGGCGACGTCCAGGAGGCGATCGACATCACGTACTACATGGCCGGCGAGGGCAGGCGCCTCTTCGGTCACACGACGCCGTCGGAGCTGCGCGACAAGTGGAACATGAGCGTCCGCCAGCCGATCGGCGTCGTCGGCGCGATCACGCCCTGGAACTTCCCGGTCGCGATCCCGTCGTGGAAGCTCATCCCGGCGCTCGTCTGCGGCAACACGGTCGTCCTCAAGCCGGCGACCGACACGCCCGCGCTCGCCGAGCGCTTCGTCGAGCTCCTCGCCGAGTCCGGCATCCCGAACGGCGTCGTCAACATCGTCCACGGCGGCGGCGGGACGGTCGGCGACCGGATGGTGCGCCATCCCGACGTCCGCGTGATCACGCTCACCGGCTCCCGCGAGACGGGAGTCGAGGTGCTGAAGGCGGCGGCCGAGACGCTCACGCACGTCCATCTCGAGCTCGGCGGGAAGAACGCGATCGTCGTGCTCGACGACGCGAAGGTCGAGCTCGCGGTCGACGGGATCCTCTGGTCGGCGTTCGGCACCTCGGGCCAGCGCTGCACCGCGGCGTCGCGCGTGATCGTGCAGCGAGGCGTGTACGACGAGCTCCAGTCGCAGCTCGTCGCGCGAGTCGAGAAGCTGCGGCTCGGGCCGGGCTGGGAGGACGACACCGACATCGGCCCGGTCATCAACCGCACCGCGCTCGAGAAGATCCACTCGTACACGGAGATCGGCAAGGACGAGGGCGCGAAGCTCCTCACCGGCGGCGAGGTCGCCGGCGAAGGGGATCTCGGCAAGGGCTTCTTCTACCGGCCGACCGTGTTCGCGGACGTCGACCCCCAGATGCGGATCGCGCAGGAGGAGATCTTCGGCCCGACGACGGCGCTCATCCCGGTCGCCGACCTCGACGAGGCGATCCGCGTCTCGAACGGGATCAAGTACGGCCTCTCGTCGTCGATCTTCACGCAGGACGTCAACGCCGCGTTCCGGGCGATGCGCGACCTCGAGGCGGGCATCACCTACGTCAACGCCGGCACGATCGGCGCCGAGGTGCACCTCCCGTTCGGCGGCACCAAGGACACCGGCAACGGCCACCGCGAGGCGGGCCAGGCGGCGCTCGACGTGTTCACCGAGTGGAAGTCGATCTACGTGGACTACTCGGGCCGCCTCCAGCGCGCGCAGATCGACACCGAGCAGTAGTGCGCTACCGGACGCTGGGCGACAGCGATCTCGGCGTTCCGGAGATCTGCCTCGGGACGTGGACGACGTTCGGCGGGAGTCTCGCCGACGAGGACGCGATCGCCCTCGTCGACGCCGCGTTCGAGTGCGGGATCAACTTCTTCGACACGGCGAACATCTACAGCGACGGCCGCTCGGAGGAGGTGCTCGGGCGCGCGCTCGCACAGCGGCCGCGCGACTCGTATGCGGTCGCGACGAAGGTGTGGGGAGAGATGCCGAACGGCGACCGCGGCCTCTCCCGCGAGCAGGTGCTGAAGCAGATCGACGAGTCGTTGCGGCGCCTGCAGCTCGACCACGTCGACCTCTACCAGTGCCACGCATTCGACGACGACGTGCCCGTCGAGGAGACGCTCGCCGCCATGACCGAGGTCGTGCAGGCGGGGAAGGTGCGGTTCGTCGGCGTCTCGAACTGGAGCGGAGAACAGATCCGCAACACCGTCGAGGTCGCGCGAGAGCACGGTTTCGTGAAGATCGTGTCCTCCCAGCCGGAGTACTCGCTCCTGCACCGCGAGCCCGAGGAGGACGTCATTCCGGCGTCGCGCGAGAACGGCGTCTCGCAGATCGTCTACTCGCCGCTCGCGCAGGGCGTGCTCAGCGGCAAGTACAGCCCCGGCGGGGACTATGGGGAGGACACGCGGGCGCAGGCGCGCAACGCCTTCATGTCCGAGTACCTCACCGACGACATTCTCGAGCGCGTGCAACGGCTGCGCCCGATCGCGGACGGTCTCGGGATCACGATGACGCAGCTCGCGCTGGCCTGGATCCTCCACGAGCCGAACGTCGCGAGCGCGATCGCCGGTGCGTCCCGTCCCGAGCAGCTGCGTGACAACGCCGCCGCCTCGGGCATCGAACTCGGCGACGAGACGATGCGGGCGGTCGAGGCTGCGCTCGCGTCTGTGTAAGGGTGCCGCGCATGAACCGCAAGCTGATCGTCTTCGTCCCGCGCGAGGCGCTCGACACCGTGCGCGAGGCCCTCTTCGCCGCGGGCGCCGGGCGGATCGGGAACTACGAGCACTGCTCGTGGTACACGGAGGGGACGGGAACGTTCCTCGGCGGCGAGGGCACGTCGCCGAGCGTCGGCCAGGCCGGCCGCGAGGAGCGCGTCGCCGAGCTGCGGCTCGAGACGGTCTTCCCGGCCGACCGGCAGGACGACGTCGTCGCCGCACTCCGGCGTGCGCACCCCTACGAGGAGCCGGCGTTCGACGTCTACGAGCTTCTTGCATGAGAACCCGCCTCGGAATGAAGCACGGGCCGCCCGGCCGCGCTGCTCGGCGCGACGCGGCGTCCTCGGTCGCGCCCGTAGCCTGCGGCTACGAACACTCCCTGCGTCCTTGCCTCGCACTCGACCATCGCACCCGGTCAGCGCGTGGTCAATCCGAGCCACGTTCGTGAAGGCGCGGTTGTTCACCGACGGGGGCGCGCGCGGCAACCCCGGGCCGGCCGCGTTCGGCTACGTGCTCGAGGCGGAGGACGGGACGGTGCTCGCAGCGCACGGTGAGGCCATCGGCGTGGCGACGAACAACGTGGCGGAGTATCGGGGCCTCGTGGCGGGCCTCGAGCGCGCGGCCGAGCTGCAGGTGGACGAGGTCGAGGTCGTCTCCGACTCCGAGCTCCTCGTGAAGCAGATGACGGGTGAGTACCGGGTCAAGAACGAGGCGCTCCGATCGCTGTCGCTCGAGGCCGCGCGACTCGCGCGCCGGGTCGGGAAGGTGCGCTACACGGCGGTCCGGCGTGAGCAGAACGAGCTCGCCGACCGGCTCGTGAACGAGGCTCTGGACTCTGCCGGGCCCGCAGCCGACCTCGGCTAGAATGCGCGTCCCACGCGGATGTAGCTCAGTTGGCTAGAGCGTCTGCTTGCCATGCAGAAGGTCGTGGGTTCGAGTCCCATCATCCGCTCTCTCTCGAAATTGCGCACGGCAAGAGCGATAGCCGCTGACGTTCAACCGACATGCGAGCAATAGGCCGCTCGGCCCATTGCCGACATACGCCGCACTGCGATAAAACCCCCGGGGCGCAGCTCGCGGCCGAGCCCGTCCTAGGTTTCTTTCATTCATCAGAAGGGGGCATTTACGTGAAGAGGGCAGTACTTGCTCTTGCCGTCGTGGGCGCAATCGCTGTCTTCGCCGGTGGCTTCTCGGCGACCAAGGCGAAGGCGTACGGCGGCGACGGAAAGATGGGCGTCTACCAGATTGGCGTTTCATTCAACTGCGACAACCGCACGCTGTGCGTGGACCCGACGACCGGCCAGCCGAGCCTCGGCGGCTTCTGGGGTTGGCTGGAACTCGACAACGCTGCACCTGACGGCCAGAGCGGTACCGGCGGAGACGGTCAGTTCGCAGGCTGCGGCCATGGCGGTGGCTTCAATGGCGCCGGCCACACCACCTATGACATCGACACCTGGTGGATCGCGCCCGACGCGAGTAACGGCGGTCTGCCGACCTTCTTCGTGACCGGTACGGAGACCGACACCTTCCGCGGCCAGTCACAGAGCTATCCGATCGACGAGAGCACAGGGATTCCAGCGTTCAGCGTCCATCGTCCGCTGCTGGAGATGTTCGGCATTCCCACGCCGCCTGGAATGAGTACCAACGTCCAGGTGTCCTACAAGCCCGCACGCTAGGGCTATAGAGAGGGCGTCCGTTCTGTCGGACGCCCTCTCTAACTCAGGACCACAGCATGACTGAGGGGTTTTTATTTTTGTGAGCGGCGCCGACTCAGACGCGGCACTTCGGATCGCCCCAGCTTCGCTCGAGTGAGCGCATCTGGGTCTGCAGGGTCGGGTCGAGCGGGCCGATGTCGTCCGCCGCCCACATCACGTCCGGCGTCACTCCCGGGCCTTCGACCGTCGCGCGGTACTTCGTTCCGTCGCCGCTCGGATGGCCGGAGTGCTTGTAGAACGCGTAGCAGAAGTCGCCGAGCGTGTTGCCCCGGTGATGGGTGAGGAAGCTGTTCTCGCGATGCCAGCCCCTCCCGTACGCCGAGTTGAACGTGTCGACGTAGATGTTGCGCCCGTAGCTGTCGAGCGGCGCGCCGTGAGGGGTGGAGCTGAAGCCGTAGACGCCGATCCCGTCGTACGTGAGCCGGCCGAAGATGTGGCGGACGCCGTGGTACGCCCAGTTCTGGTAGATGACGAGCTCGGGCAGCGCGCCCGTCCAGTGGGAGAGGTGTAGCTCCCAGAATCCCTTCGTACCGCCGTAGTTCGGCTTGAGGCGCTGCCACGACTGGAGCGCCCAGTAGCTGCCGTCGGCGGCCTTGCACGCCGTGACCAGCCAGGAAAGCGCCGGGCCGTCGTACGGCAGGCAGGCGCCTCCGCCCGAGCCTCCGTAGCGGAACCGGAACTTGACCTGGGGGACGCTCCGGCTCGGCATGTGCGCGTTGACCGCTCCCCACGCGATCAGCGTTCTCCTGTGCCTTCCCTGCGAGTACGTGACGTGCGCGCGACCCTGGCTGTCGATCGCCAGCGCCGCGTGCCTCACGTTGCGGCCGATGATCGCGCTGCCGAATGCCGGCGCCGCGGCGCAGGCGGCGACGAGCGCCACGCCCGCGAGGACGATGCTTCGTTTCATTGCTGCCCCCCAACCCTTTTGTCACTCGAATCCCGCATGCATCGGGATACGTCGTTTCTACCTGCGACGTGACAGTTTGGCAAGGCGTCCGGCCGCTGCGATTAGGTGTGAGCCCATGCAAGGAATGATTCCCGATTCGGTGCCGGCTGTGATCGAGCGGCTCCGCGAGATCGAGGAATCCGGGCCGCGGTCGGACGGGGTCGCGTGCTTCGCCCGGCTGTACCGGCAGGTGACCGAGGACGTGGACACCGCGCTGTCGCAGCAGAGCTTCGCCGACGGCCGCTTTCTGGAACGGCTCGACATCGGCTTCGCCGGTCTGTTCTTCGCAGCCGTGACGGCGCACGAGCAGCGCCCGGCGGCGGTTCCCTCGGCGTGGGCGCCGCTCTTCTCGGCGCGCTCCCGGCGAGGCATCGCGCCGCTCCAGTTCGCCCTGGCCGGGATGAACGCGCACATCAACCGCGACCTGCCCGTCGCCCTGGTCGCGACGTGCCAGGAGCTCGGTCTCGACCTCCTCGAGGCGTCGCCCGAGCACGCGGACTTCGAGCGGGTGAACATGCTGCTGGCCCAGGTGGAACGGCGGATCAAGGATCTTTACCTCACCGGATGGGTGCGTGCCGTCGACCGGTTGATCCATCGAATCCATCGCCTCGACGACGTGGTTGCGATGTGGGACGTGTCCCGCGCACGCGACGCGGCTTGGACGAACGGCCAGGCGCTCTGGGGGCTTCGCGGCCTGCCCGGCCTCGGCGTCGAGTTCCTGGACGCGCTCGACCGCATGGTCGGCTTCGCGAGCCGCGGGCTCCTCGTCCCGGCCGACTCGCTCGTGCGCAGGATCGGGCGCCTCGTCGCCGCCTAGCGGCGCACTGGTGCTACCACCATGACCGAACGCCGGGGCGCCGGATTGTCCGGCGCTCGGGCCGCGGGCAGCCTCGTGGCATGGGATTCACCACGTCGCAGGAGGCTGAGATGCACGACAACATCGCTGCGCGGGCAGGCCGTTGGAGCGCCGCGCACTGGAAGACCGCAACCGCCGGCTGGCTCGTCCTCGTCGTCGCCGCGGTGGCGCTCGGCACGGTCGTCGGGACGAAGGGGCTGACGGATGCCGAGAGCTCGAGCGGGGAGGCGGCGCGCGCACAGCAGATCCTCGCAGGCGCGAACTGGGACAGCTCGGCGGCCGAGGCCGTCCTCGTGGAGCCGAAAGGCTCGGGCCGGGCGGCACCGGTCGCCGCGGAGGTAGCGACCATGCTCCGCGCCCGCAAGGACGTGAAGAACGTGAAGGCGCCGGTCCGGTCGCGCGACGGCCGGTCGCGCCTCGTCGCGTTCGAACTGCGCGGCGACGGCGACACCGCCGACACGCGCGTGCAGCCCGTGCTCGACGCGGTCTCGCGGATCCAGCAGGAGCACCGCGCGTTCACGGTTGCCGAGCTCGGAGCGGCGAGCGCGAACCACGCGCTCAACGAGACGGTCGGCAAGGACTTCTCGCGCGCCGAGAAGCTCTCGCTGCCGATCACGTTCCTGATCCTGCTGCTCGCGTTCGGCGCGGTCGTCGCCGCGGGCGTGCCCGTCCTGCTGGCGTTCTCGGCGGTGCTCGCCTCGCTCGGGCTGTCGAGCCTCGTCAGCCACGTCGCGCACGCGTCGTCCGCGACGAGCTCCGTGATCCTTCTCATCGGGATGGCCGTCGGCGTCGACTACTCGCTGTTCTACGTCAAGCGAGAGCGGGAGGAGCGAGCCGCGGGACGCGAGGGGCACGAAGCCGTGCATCGCGCGGCGGCGACCTCGGGCCAGGCGGTTCTCGTCTCGGGCGCGACGGTGCTGATCGCGATGGCCGGGATGCTGTTCGCCGGCTCGGCGGTCTTCACCTCGATCGGCGTCGGCGCGATGATCGTCGTGTTCGTCTCGATGATCGGATCTCTCACGGTGCTTCCCGCGCTGCTCGCGAAGCTCGGCGACCGGATCGACCGCGGCGTTCTCGCCGTCGGCGCCTCCGGGATCGGGCTCGCGTTCCGTCGCCGCGAACCGCGCTGGATCGCGCGGCTGCGCACGCGGCGCACGGTCATCCAGCGGCTGAAGGGGGAGCGGAACGAGTCGCGGGTCTGGGCCGCGCTTCTGCGCCCGTCGTTGCGGCATCCCGTCGCCGCGGTCGTGCTCTCGTCCGCCGTCCTCGTCGCGCTCGCGCTGCCCGCGTTCGGCCTGCGGACGAGGCTCCCGAGCTTCGCCGACCTGCCGCGCGGGATGCAGATCGTGCAGACGTACCGCACCATGCAGTCGGCGTTCCCGGGCGCCGCGTCACCGGCGACCGTCGTCGTCCGCGCGTCCGACGTCCGCGCTCCGCGGGTGCAGTCGGCGGTCGCCGCGCTGCGTCATGACGCGCTGGCGACGGGGCTGATGAAGGCGCCGATCCGGACGACGATCAACGCAGCGGGAACGGTCGAGGCCGTCGACATCCCACTCGTCGGCGAGGGTCAGAGCGCCGCGGCAGTGCACGCGCTGCACGTCCTGCGGACGGACGTCGTGCCGGCCACGGTGGGGCAGCTGGCCGGCGTGCAGGCTCCGGTCACCGGCGAGACGGCCGGCGACGTCGACTTCACCTCGGTGACGAGCTCTCGCATGCCGATCGTCTTCGCCTTCGTGCTCGGGCTCGCGTTCGTGCTGCTCCTGGTCACGTTCCGCTCGATCGTCATCCCGCTGAAGGCGATCGCGCTCAACCTGCTGTCGGTCGGCGCGGCGTACGGCGTGCTCGTGTGGATCTTCCAGGAAGGCCATCTGCAGGGACTGCTCGGCTTCCACTCGAACGGAGGCATCGTGACCTGGCTCCCGCTGTTCCTGTTCACGATCCTGTTCGGCCTGTCGATGGACTACCACGTCTTCATCCTCAGCCGGATCAAGGAGCTCGTCGACCGCGGGATGCGGACGGAGGACGCGGTGGAGCAGGGGATCCGGTCGACCGCGAGCACGGTCACGAGCGCCGCGTTCGTGATGGTCGCCGTGTTCTCGATCTTCGCAACGCTCTCGACGATCGACATGAAGCAGCTCGGCGTCGGAACCGCGGTCGCCGTGCTCCTCGACGCGACGATCATCCGCGGCGTCCTGCTCCCGGCGACGATGAAGCTGCTCGGGCGCTGGAACTGGTACCTGCCTCGCGGCCTGCGGTGGCTGCCGCAGCTGCAGGCGGAGGCGGCGTGATGGACCGGCTGCGGACGCTCGTCTTCCTCCTCGCCGCCGTGCCGGTCGGAGCCCTCGCGCTCGGCGTGCTGATCGCGGGCTGGGTGACGGTCTCGGTGCTCGCGATCACCCCGCTCGCGGTGCCGGCGCTCATCGGGTTCCGCGCGGCCGTCGGCGGGATCGCGCGGCTCGACAGCGAGATCGCGAACGGCCTGCTCGGCACGTCCGTCCGGCCGCCGGTCTCCTCGCCCGGCCCGAGCGGATTCTGGCGGCGAGCCGGCAATGTCCTCGGGGACGCGGCTTTCTGGCGGCAGCAGGCGTATCTCCTCCTGCGGCTCTCGCTCGGGTTCGCGCTCGCCATCGCCACGTGGACGCTGCTCGCCGCCTCGCTCGGTGCGCTGACGCTTCCGATCTGGTACCGGTGGAGCGTTCCCGAGCTCGGCAGCTGGCACCTCGACAGGCTCGGCCGCGCGCTCCTCGGGGTCCCGGCGGGGATCATTGGGCTAGTGATCCTGTTCCTGCTCCTCCGTCCGCTGGCCTCGGCATCGCGCCACGTCGTCCGCTCGCTGCTCCGCGGTGCGGACGCGGAGGCCGGCGGCCCGTCGCGGGAGGAGCGGCGCCGAGCGCTCGTCCAGCACGCCCTGGCGTTCGCCGCCGCCAACCTCCAGCTCACGATCGTCTGGGCGCTGACGAGCCGCGGCTACTTCTGGCCCGAGTGGACGCTCATCGCCCTCGGACTGCCGCTCGCGATCGAGGGCTGGATCGAGCTCGCGCCGGAGCGGATCCGGCGGATTCCGGGCGACCTCCTGCGGCGGGCGGGCGTCTTCGTCGCGCTCGCGGTCTTCTTCACGCTTATCTGGGCGGTGACGAGCCGCGGCTATTTCTGGCCGGTCTGGCCGATCCTGGGCTTGCTGCTCGCGCTCGCGATCCGGGCCGTCGGCGAGTTCACCAACCGAGGGCGCCGGATCACCGAGCTCGAGGAGACCAGGGCGGGCGCCGTCGACCAGCAGGAGTCCGAGCTCGAGCGGATCGAGCGCGACCTGCACGACGGCGCGCAGGCGCGGCTCGTCGCGCTCGGCATGAGCCTCGGAATGGCGGAGCAGAAGCTCGCGACCGACCCGGTCGCGGCGCAGGAGCTGCTCGCCGAGGCGCGGAAGGGCACGCGCGAGGCGCTCGAGGAGCTGCGGAGCCTCGCCCGCGGGATTCATCCTCCGGTGCTCGCCGATCGTGGGCTCGAGGCCGCGATCTCGGCGCTCGCCGACCGGACCCCGCTCCGGGTGAACGTCGCGGTCGACCTGCCGAGGAGGCCACCGCGCGCGGTCGAGACCGCCGCGTACTTCGTCGCCGCCGAGGCGCTCACGAACGCGGGCAAGCATGCAGGCGCGACGCAGGTCGACATCGCAGTCCGGGAGGACGCGGGCGATCTCGCCGTCGAGGTCGTCGACGACGGCGTCGGCGGGGCGGACCTCGCCGGCAACGGCCTCCGCGGCCTCGAGCGCAGGGTCGAGGCGCTCGACGGGCGGCTCGTGGTTACCAGTCCGGCCGGCGGGCCGACGACGATCAGGGCGGTGATGCCGTGCGGGTCGTGATCGCCGAGGATCTCGCGCTCCTGCGCGACGGCCTGACGCGGCTTCTGCGCGACAACGGCTTCGACGTCGTCGCGGCCGTCCCCGACGGCGACGCGCTCGTCACGTCCGTCCTGCTCGAGCGGCCCGACGTCGCGATCGTCGACATCCGCTTGCCGCCGACGTTCCGGGACGAGGGCGTGCGTGCCGCGCTGACCCTCCGCGAGCGCGCGCGCGAGACCGGCGTCCTCATCGTCTCGCAGTACGTCGAGCAGGCCTATGCGACCGAGCTGCTGGCCGACGGCCGCGGCGGGCTCGGCTACCTGCTCAAGGACCGGATCATGGACGTGGACGACTTCGTCGCTGCCGTCGAGCGCGTGGGGTCGGGCGGCACGGCGCTCGATCCCGAGGTCGTCGCGCAGCTCCTCTCCCGTCGCCGCGCGGGCAGCCCGCTCGACGCGCTCTCGCCGCGGGAGCTCGAGGTGCTCGGCCTGATGGCCGAGGGCCGCTCGAACGCCGCGATCGCGTCGCGCCTCGTCCTCACCGTCGGCGCGGTCGAGAAGCACGTCGCGAGCATCCTCACGAAGCTCCGCCTGCCGCCATCGAGCGAGGACCACCGCCGCGTCCTCGCCGTGCTGGCCTACCTCCGAGACGGCTGAACGGCTGCCAAACTCCGGGAGGAAACCACCGAGTGGAGTGAAGCGATGGGACAGACCAGGCGAACCACGAGCGAGGAGGCACGGCGCGTCGGCGACGAGATCGGAGTCGATTGGAACCGCTTCGATCTCGAGCAGTTCCGCCTCGGGATGGACGTCGAGTTCGAGCACGGATCGCGCGATCCGCAGACGGATGTCACCAACGACGACCCGATCGTGACGGGGAAGATCGCGCTTGCGCACATGAAGGAATTCCCCGACTACTACGAACGTCTGGCGCGGATGGAGGCCGAAGCGGAGCGCGAGTGGAGCGCGAACGGGCCGCCGTCTAGCGGCTGACCGGCGCGATCACCGTCGCCATGAACGGCATGCCCGCGGTCTTCGTCGTGAAGGTCGCGAAGAAGACCTCGACCGGCCCGCGGCCGTCGAGCCGCTGCACGACGGCCTTCCCCGAGGCGAAGCCCGTGGCGAGCACCTCCTCGATCGAGTCCAGGCCGTCCACGGCGCGCCCTCCCGGCTGGGGGGCGAGCAGCTCCTCCAGCGTCGTGCCGAGGATCTCGCACGCCGCCGCGTTGGCGGCGATGTAACGCCGGTTCTCGTCCCATACGAGGAAGCCGACGCTCGCGGAGGCGAGCGCCTCGGCGATGAGTTCGGCCTGGATCTCGGGGCGCGCAAGCGAGGGCGACGTTGTCACAGCTGTTATTCTCGCCTGCGCGGGCGCGCTGATCAATCCCGCGTCCTGGGCGATTGCGTCAGTGACCGTTCGGGTGGAAGTAGGCCTGGTAGATGCGCTTCGCCGCGGGGGCGGCCGCCTGGGCTCCGTAGCCGCCGTGCTCGATGTTCACGACGACCACGAGCTTCGGGTGGTCGAACGGCGCCCAGGACGCGTACCACGAGCTGACCGGATCCGGCTCGGCGGTGCCCGTCTTGCCGGCAACGGGGATCGGGAAGGTCCCGAACACCGAGGTCGACGTGCCGGCGCTGCCGTGCGCGGCTGCGTAGAGCCCCTGCCTGATCGCGGACGTGTACGGGGAAAGGTGCACCCTCCGAACCGGCTTGAAGGGCAGGACGCTGCGCACTCCGTTCCGGATCACGGCCTCGCCGACGTGCGGCCGCACGACCTTGCCGCCGTTGACGAGCGTCGAGTACGCGACGGCGAGCTGGAGCGGGCTCACCTGCAGCGCGCCCTGTCCGATCGCGAGGTTGATGGTCTGGCCCTCCGTCCACGGGAAGCCGAAGCGTCTCTCGAAGGTGCGGCCCGGGCCGGGAAGGTAGCCGGTCGTCGCGCCCGTCAGGTCGATCGGCGGCTCCGAGCCGAGCCCGAGCTTCCGCGCCCACTGCTGGATCAGCGTTCCCTGCGCCTGCGGGTCGTGGCCCCAGACGGCGGCGCCGAGCCGGTAGAACCACGTGTCGCACGACTGCTCGAGCGCGGTCGGCAGGCTCATGTACTCGTTGATGCCCGCCTCGACGTTGTGGAAGATCGTGTCGCCGAGGGCGTACGAGCCGGAGCAGAGCAGTGAGGTGCTCGGTGTGATGATCCCGGCGCTGAGCGCGGCCTCGGCGATGATCGGCTTGAAGGTGGAGCCGGTCGGATAGCCGCCGCCGATCGCGCGGTTCAGCGTCGGTGTCGTGGTCGTCTCCTTGTACAGGCGGCCGAGATAGGCGGGGCTTTCCGCCGCGAGCTTCTGGTTGAAGGTCGGGTAGCTGACGAGCGCCTTGATCGCGCCCGTCGAGGGAACGATCGCGACCGCGGAGGCTCCCGTCGGCGAGTACCCGTTCAGGCGCGACTGCTGCATCCCGTAGACGAGCGCGTTCTGCGCCGCGCGCTGCAGGCGCATGTCGATCGAGAGCTGCAGCGTCGGGGGCTGCTTCTGGCGCGGCACGCGCAGCGCGCCCGCGATGCGCCCGAGGGAGTCGACCGGGACCTTGGCCTGGACGAAGCCCTTGTTGAGGACCGAGTCGTACGCGGCCTCGACGCCGCTCTGGCCGACGACCTCACCCGGTTGCGCGCTCTTGTACGCGCCGGAGCTGAGCTCCTGCGGGCTCACCTCGCCGAGCAGACCGAGGAACTCGCTCCCGAATGCGCTCTGCGGGTAGCTCCGCGTGGCCTCCGCCTGCACCTTGAAGCCGGGGAACTTCCAGGGACGTTCCTGCACGTAGGCCGTGAGAGCCGCGCTCGGGTGTTGGATCACGACCGCCGGCGCGAAGGGCGAGTGGAGGACGTCGTGCTCGATCCGCGTGACGAGCGCGCTGCGCCGCTTGCCGGTGAGGCGGGAGAGCCGCCGCAGCTCGCGCAGGCCGAGGGCGCTCGGATGCCACCGGCCGTGCGCGTCCCGGCTGCCGAGCGAGGCGGCGTCGGCGTCGATGGCGACGTGCCACGTCGTGTCGGCGATCAGCTGCCCGCTGTCGTCGACGATCGCGCCACGCGCGCCGAGCAGGTCGACCGTCCGGTACGCCTGCCGGTGCGCGGCCTTCGCATACTGCTTCCCGTGCAGCACCTGGATCGACCAGGCGCGCAGGAGGAGGAGGGAGAGCCCGGCGGCGACGACGATCGCGAGGCCGCCCACGCGGAGGTAGAAGCCGGCGCTGCGGAAGTACGGCGCGTCGGCGCGTGAGTACGGCTGGAGTCGCCGCCCGCGCGGCAGGTTGCGGGGGAGCTTCAACCGACGGCGAGGATCCGGTCTCGAGATCGCCACGGAGTGAGGCCCAGGGTAGTCGGTTTTCGGTGCGGCTACTCGTCCGCGAGCTCGTCGGCGAGGAGCGACAGCGC
Organism: Thermoleophilia bacterium; assembly: GCA_025936995.1. Taxonomy (GTDB): domain Bacteria; phylum Actinomycetota; class Thermoleophilia; order Gaiellales; family Gaiellaceae; genus Palsa-739. The sequence goes on from JAICSH010000031.1 coordinate 19,257, forward strand.
GAACGAGCGCCACGCAAGCTCAGGGTCGGAGCGGAGCGACTCCGCCGCAGACGCCACGGCGGGGAGACCGTCCGCCGGCAGCGCCTCGAGCGCGGCTGCCAGCTCGGCGCGGCGCTCCGGCGTGTCGAGCTCGCCGGCGAGTCTCTCCGCCGCGATCGAGTCGGGCCCGAGGTCGCGGTGCGGATCTCCTCCCGCCGCGAGCACGAACATCGCGCGGCGGCGGGCCGCGTTCAGCTCCGCCTCGTCGATCGCCACCTCGTCCTTCACGAGCCAGCACAGCACCACGAGCAGCTCGCTCGAGCGCGGATCGAGCTCGGACTGCTCGAGCTCCTCGAGCCTAGCCCGGGTCCCTGCAGTCACCCGTCTCGCCTTCGCAGCAGCCGAGCTTCAGGCGGCATTTCGGGCACTGGAAGGTCCCATGTCGCCACTCCATCTCGGCGCTGCAGCGCGGGCAGGTCTCCTTCACGGCACCGAGATTACGTCTTCGATCCGACGGAACCCGAGCACCTTCTCGAAGCCGAGCTTGCGGAGGGCCGGGCTGGACTGGTCGTTCGCGCTTACGGTCAACGCCGGCGTGCCGCGGCGGACGGCTTCGTCCCAGCGGGCGCGGACGAGCGCGCGATAGCAGCCGCGGCCGCGCGCGTCCTCCCGCACCGAGCCGCCCCAGAGGAGCACCCCGCGGCTGGTCGGGGTCCCGCCGCCTGCGCCGACGAGCTCGCCGTCGAGCCAGGCGCCGAAAAGCGAGGCGCCTGTGCGCCCGAACTCGCTGAGGAGCCGCTCGCGGGTCGGGCGGCGCTCGGGCGGGTTGTCGAACACGCCGTCCTGGAGCTCGCGGATCTCGACCCACTGCTCTGCAGTGGTGGCGATGCGCACCTCGATCTCCGGCGGGCCCGCGGGAGGAGGCGTCGTCGCGAGGAGGCCGTCCAGCAGGTAGTCGTCCGCGATGAGCTGGAGGCCCGCGTCGAGCAGCTGCTCCTCGACGCCCGCCGGAGTCGCACGGTCGCTCAGCCACCAGCTGACGACGCGCGACTCGGCCTCGGGGAGAAGTTCACGCACCTCGGCGACCGCAGCCGGCGCCTCGCCGTCGCGGAGGCGCACTCCCTGCACCGAAGCCCAGACGCCGTCGGTTCCTCCGAGCAGCACGAACCAGGGCGTATGCACGACGAGCGCGCCTTCCGTCGGCTCCATGAAGCGGCCGGGCGCCTCTACGAACTCGACCAGCTCCGACACGCGGCTAGGCTACTCGGCATGACCGAGACCGTCGACGCGCCGGCCGCCACCCGCATCCCGCACTGGATCGGCGGGCGCCGGGTCGAGAGCGGCTCCGGCCGCAGCGGCCCCGTCTACAACCCGGCGACCGGCCGGCAAACGGGAGCCGTCGACTTCGCGACGGTCGAGGAGGTCGACTCCGCCGTCCAGGCCGCGCGCGCGGCCTTCGCCGCCTGGCGCGAGTACTCGCTCGCCAAGCGCGCCGAGCTCTTCTTCCGGATCCGCGAGGTGCTGCACGCGCGGCGCGAGGAGCTGGCCGAGATCCTCGTCCGCGAGCACGGCAAGGTCTTCTCGGACGCGCTCGGCGAGGTCACGCGAGGGCTCGAGGTCGTCGAGTACTGCTGCGGCATCCCGCAGCTGATCAAGGGCGAGCACTCCGAGCAGGCCTCGACCGGGATCGACGTCTACTCGATCCGGCAGCCCCTCGGGGTCGTCGCCGGAATCACGCCCTTCAACTTCCCGGCGATGGTGCCCATGTGGATGTGGGCTCCCGCGATCGCGTCAGGCAACTGCTTCCTGCTCAAGCCGTCGGAGAAGGATCCGTCGGCGTCGCTCTGGACGGCCGAGTTGCTGCAGGAGGCGGGCCTGCCGGACGGCGTCTTCAACGTCGTCATGGG
>JAICSH010000037.1 GCA_025936995.1 Thermoleophilia bacterium
CGCTCCTCGTCGGTGACCATCTCGAGGGTCAGCTCGTCGTGGTTGCGGAGGAAGAGCCCCCACTGGCAGTTGTCCGGGATCGCCGGCGTGCGGTCGAGGATCTCGTAGATCGGTGTCGCGTCCTCCCGCCGCACCGCCATGAACATCCGCGGCATGACCGGGAAGTGGAACGCCATCTGGCACTCGTCGCCCTCGCCGAAGTACTGGACGACGTCCTCCGGCCACTGGTTCGCCTCGGCGAGCAGCAGCCGGTCGGTGTAGCGCGAGTCCACCTCCGCGCGGATCCGCTTGAGGTACTCGTGTGTCTCGGGGAGGTTCTCGCCGTTCGTGCCCTCCCGCTCGAAGAGGTACGGCACGGCGTCGAGCCGGAAGCCGTCGATGCCGAGGTCGAGCCAGAAGCGCAGGACCTCGAGCATCGCCTCCTGCACCTCGGGGTTGTCGTAGTTGAGGTCCGGCTGGTGGTGGAAGAAGCGGTGCCAGTAGTACTCGCCGCGCAGCTGGTCGAGCGTCCAGTTCGAGGGCTCGCTGTCGATGAAGATGACGCGCGCCTCGGGATAGCGCTCGTCCGTGTCGGACCAGACGTACCAGTTGCCCTTGGGGCCGTCCCGGTCGGCCCGCGACTCCTGGAACCACGGGTGGTCGGCCGAGGTGTGGTTCATGACGAGGTCGGCGATCACGCGCATCCCGCGCTGGTGCGCCTGCTCGACGAACTCGCGAAAGTCCTCGACCGACCCGTAGTCCGGATGGAGGCCGAAGAAGTTCGAGATGTCGTAGCCGCCGTCGCGGAGCGGGGACTCGTACATCGGCAGCAGCCAGAGGCAGTCGACGCCGAGCCACTCGAGGTAGTCGAGCTTGTCGATCAGGCCGCGGAAGTCGCCCGAGCCGTCGTCGTTCCCGTCGAAGAACCCACGGATGTGGATCTCGTAGAAGACGGCCCGCTTGAACCACAGCGGATCCCGCTCGAACCACTGCTCAGACATGGCTCCTCAGGACACGGCCGGAACCTGGTTCCGGACGTGGCTGGACGGGACGCGGCCTTTCGCTCGTCGACCACAGCCCGAAGCCGTTGTACCAGGTTCCGACATGGCTCCTCCGGACACGTCCGGTACCAGGTACCGGACGTGGCTTCTTGGGACGTGTCCTCATGCTCATGCGCCGATTCTCAACACGTGGCTTCGACCCGGGTCGAGCTTGATGTAGTTGCGCCCGATCCGCCATGTCCACCTCTCGTCCGTCAGCAGGTCGCGCACCGGATAGGCGGGAGGCAGCCCCGTCGAGACCGGCAGGACGCACACTCCGACCTGCGGTGACTGCGGGTCGAGGTTGACGACCGTGACGACGCGGTTCTCCCCTCGCTGCTTGAGGAACGCGAAGAGCTGCTCATTCTCGGTCTCGAGGATCGTGAGCGGGTCGAGCCACTGGAGCGCCTCGTTCTCGCGCCGCGCCGCGTTGAGCCTGGCGACGAGCGGCAGCAGCGGCCCGTCGAGCCTCCGCCGCTTGAGCTCGTACTTCTCCGAGTTGAGGTACTCCTCCGAACCGGGACGCACGGGCACGTCCTCGCACTGCTCGAAGCCCGAGTAGATGCCGTAGGAGGGAGAAAGCGTCGCCGCGAGCACGAGCCTCGCCTCGAACGCGGGACGGCCGCCGCTCTGGAGGTACTCGTGGAGGATGTCCGGCGTGTTCACGAAGCAGTTCGGCCGGTAGAAGTCGCGCCACTCGAGGAGCTGGCCGAGGAACTCGAGCAGCTCCCAGCGCGTGTTCTTCCACGTGAAGTACGTGTAGCTCTGCGCGAAGCCGGCCCTGGCGAGCGTCGTCATCGGCGCCGGCCGCGTGAAGGCCTCCGCCAGGAAGATCACGTCCGGATGCTCGCGCCGAACCTCGCCGATCAGCCACTCCCAGAACGGCACCGGCTTCGTGTGCGGGTTGTCGACGCGGAAGACCGTCACCCCGCAGTCGACCCAGTGGAGGACGACGTCGAGCAGCGCCTGCCAGAGCCCGCTCCAGTCCTCGCTAGCGAAGTCGACGTTGTAGATGTCCTGGTAGCGCTTCGGCGGGTTCTCGGCGTACTTCAGCGTCCCGTCGGGACGGCGGAAGAACCACTCGGGATGTTCCTTCAGCCACGGGTGGTCCGGCGAGCACTGGATCGCGAAGTCGAGGGCGATCTCGATCCCGTGCTCTCGCGCCTCGGCCACGAGGGCGCGAAGCTCCTGCTCGTTGCCGAGCGTCGGGTCGATCGCGTCGTGCCCGCCCTCCTCGGAGCCGATCGCCCACGGGCTGCCGACGTCGCCGGCCGCGGCCGTCTCGGCGTTGTTGCGTCCCTTGCGGTTCGTGTGGCCGATCGGGTGGATCGGCGGGAGGTAGAGGACGTCGAAGCCGAGCTCGGCGAAGTGCGGCAGCTGCGTGCGGACGCCCGCGAAGCCGCCCCACGAACGCGGGAAGAGCTCGTACCACGAGCCGAAGCGGCCGAGGACGCGGTCGACGTCCACCTCGTACGTGCCCGACCACGCCTTCTCCGAGCGCGCGCCCGCCGGCGCCGCGAGGGCCGCCTCGACCGTCAGCTCCTCGTCGCCGAGCAGCACGCCGCCCTCCGACAGCTCACCCGAGAGATCGCTCTGATCTGCGGCGACCTTGCGCCGCAGCTCCTCCTGGAACGACGCCACGCGGTCGACCCAGGCCTCGATGCGGAAGCTCCAGATGCCCGGACGGTTCACGTCGAACGAGCCGGCCCAGACGTCGTTGCCGAGCGGTTCCAAAGGCGACTCGGCCCAGCGCGTCGCGTCGGGCCCGCGATGGCGGACCGCCGCACCGAGCGTCTCGTGGCCGTCGCGGAAAATCCGGGCGGTCACCTCGACGCGGTCGCCGACGGTGCGCTTGACCGCGTAGCGGCCGCAGTCGACCTGCGGCGCGACCTCCTGGATCTGGACACGCGGCGGAGCCGTCTTCGGGATCGACACGTGCGAAGTCTCACTGATGAGGCAGGATCAAAACGTGGAGCTCGCACGCTCGGCCGGCATCCTCCTCCACCCGACGTCGTTGCCGTCGGGGAATCTCGGCCGCGACGCGTACCGGTTCGTCGACTGGCTCGCGGCCGCCGGCCAGTCGTGGTGGCAGGTTCTGCCGCTCGGGCCGCCGGACGAGTTCCGCTCGCCGTACCGGTCGCCGTCCGCCTTCGCTGCCTCCCCGCAGCTCCTCGCACGGCCGGACGCGCGGGTCACCGCCGGCGAGGTGGAGGACTTCCTCGCGCGCCATCCCTTCTGGGCCGGGAGCTGGGCGAGCTTCGCCGGCGAGGGTGCGACCGCCGACCAGGTGCGCTTCGAGCGGGAGTGGGGCGCGCTGCGCGATCACGCGGCCGAGCGCGGCGTACGGCTGATCGGCGACCTCCCGATCTACGTCTCGGACGAGGGCGCCGACCTCGCCGGCTGGCCCGAGCTGTTCACGCGACGCGAGATCGCCGGCGCGCCGCCCGACGCGCTCAATGCGACCGGCCAGCGCTGGGGAAACCCGCTCTACGACTGGCCGGCACATCGCGCGACCGGCTACCGCTGGTGGCGCGAGCGCCTCCGCCGGACCTTCGAGCTCGTCGATCTCTGTCGCATCGACCACTTCCGCGGATTCGTCTCCTACTGGGCGATCCCCGCCCGGAACGCGACGGCGAAGAGCGGACGGTGGCGCCCCGGTCCCGGGGCCGAGCTCTTTCGGGCCCTCGAGCACGAGTTCGGCGACTTGCCGCTCATCGCGGAGGATCTTGGCCACATCACGCCGCCGGTCTACCGGCTGCGGGACGAGTTCGGCCTGCCCGGCATGGTCGTCCTCCTCTGGGCCTTCCGCGGCCGCGCGCGCAGCCCGCACCGGCCCGAGAACCACCGCCCCAACTCGGTCGCCTACACGAGCACGCACGACACCGACACGGCGGTCGGGTGGTTCGCGGGGCTCAAGCGGCGGGAGCAGGTCGCGACCGGGCTCGATCCGGACGAGCCGCATTGGAGCCTGATCGAGCTCGCCTACGGGTCGCGTCCCGCGCTCACGATCGTCCCCGCGCAGGACGTGCTCGGGCTCGGCAGCGAGGCGCGGATGAACCGGCCGGGGATGACGAAAGGGAACTGGGGCTGGCGGCTCGAGCGGGGCGCGCTGACTCCGGCGCTCGCGAGGCGGCTGCGCAGCCTCGCCGAGCACCACGGCCGGATCTAGCGCGCCCGCAGGCGCCAGATGGGCGCGAGCACGGGATCGGTGAGCCGCTGCACGTGGCGCACGAGCAGCGCGACCGCCGGCCGGGCCAGCCACGCGACGACGAGCGCCGAGCCGAGCCCGACGAGGAATCCGGCGCCCACGTCTCCCGGGTAATGGGCGCCGATGAAGAGCCGCCCGACCGAGATCACGAGCGCGAGGAAGAGGAAGATCGCGCCCCCGAGCACGTCGAACGCGAGCACCGCGAAGGCGATGGCGAACGTCGCGCTCGCGTGGTCGCTCGGGAACGAGGCGTCGTGCGAGCCGATCCACGGGTGCGCGATCCGATGCGCGAGGTACGGGCGCTGCCGGTCCCAGATCTCGGACGAGATCAGGCGGTTGACTCCGAGGGCCAGCGCCGCCGAGCCGAGCCCGCCGACCGCGGCGAGCTTCCACTTCGTGCTGCCGCCCGGCCGTGCCAGTAGCCAGAGGCCGACGGTGATGACGACCATGACCGGGATGCTGACCTTCTCGATGTCCGAGAACACGGTCCCGATCGCATGGTGGTCGAGCGAGACGTCGTAGATCGCTTTGTAGAGACGCCAGTCCACCGTCGGAGAGTTCTAGCTGACCGGATGTGACGCGTCGGTGAATTCGCGGAACTCGGCGGTCAGCAGATAGGCCGTCTGCTCGCCGATGTCGACGGCGCGGTCGCCGATCCGCTCGATCGTTCGCGCCACCACGACCATGCGCAGGCCCCACTCCCGGAGCTCGGGCGCCGCCATCACGTCGACGAGGCGCTCCACGAAGCGGCGGTTCGCGCGGTCGATGAGCTCGTCGAGCTCGACGAGGCTCTCCGCCCCCGCGAGGTCGCGTTGGCTGAACGAGTCCAGCGCGACGCGGAGCATCTCCTCCGCCCGCTCGCCCATCTCGGTCAGGACGGCGACGAGGGCGGGATCCGGCTCGGCGTCGGAGACGAGCTGCGACAGCTTCGCGATCGTCACGCAGCCGTCGGCGCTCCGCTCGAGCAGGAGATTGATGTGGAGCATGGCGAGCAGGAGGCGGAGGTCGCGCGCGACCGGTGTCTGCAGCGCCAGCAGAGCCTGGATCTGGTGCTCGATCGCGAGGAAGTGGCGATCGACCTCGTCGTCGAACGCGATCACCTCGCTCGCCAGCTCCTCGTCCCGCTCCTCGAGCGCGCGAATCGCGCCGTGCACCGCGCTCGTGACGCGCTGTCCCATCTCCTGGAGCTGGGCTTCCACCTGCTCGAGCGCGGCATCGATCGACATCGCGAGCCAGGGTACAAGGTCGCCTCCGGGGACGCGCCAGCCCGTTCACCACTTCGTCTCCACCTCGCAACGGCGGCGTATCCCACCCGCCGCAGTGCTCGCCGTACGGTCGCTGCGAACCCTGAGGAGGAGGAAAAACCAGATGCCGAAGAACGGCATGCTCATTCGCATCACCCTCGCCCTGGCGGCAGCGGCCGTTGTCTCGACTCTCGCTGTGGCCGGCGCCGGCGCGGCGCCGGCGAAGAGCTCCGGTGGAAGCCTGACCGGCGCGGGATCGTCGCTCATCGCACCTGCGGTCGCCGTCTGGTCGCAGCTCTACAAGAACGCCACGATCAACTACGCCGCGATCGGATCGGGCGGCGGGATCGCCCAGATCTCCGCCCGCAACGTCGACTTCGGCGCCAGTGACGCCCCCCTGACGAAGAGCCAGGGAGACGGTTGCCACGGCTGCGTCCAGATTCCGTGGGCGCTGACCGCCACCTCTCCGGTCGTCAACGTCCCCGGTGTCGCCGCCGACAAGCTGCGACTGACCGGGACGGTGCTTGCGAACATCTACCTCGGCAACGTCACGCAGTGGAACGACCCGGCGATCAAGCAGCTGAACCCCGGGCTCAAGCTGCCGAACACGAAGATCACGCCGGTGCATCGCAGCGACGGCTCGGGCGACACCTACGTCTTCACGAACTACCTCTCCAAGGTGAACAAGACCTGGAAGTCGAAGGTCGGCTGCGCGACGAGCGTGAGCTGGCCGACCGGAGTCGGCGGCAACAAGAACGACGGCGTCGCGGCGATCGTCAGGTCGACGCCCGGCACGATCGGCTACGTCTCCGTCGCGTACACGATCGCGAACCACCTAAGCCTCGCGAGGCTGAAGAACGCGGCCGGCCAGTACGTGCTGCCCACGATCAACACGATCGAGGCGTCGGCGCAGCTCGTGAAGTCGGCGAAGATCCCGGCGAACAACAAGATCTCGATCACGAATCCACCGAAGTCGAAGGAGTACGAGCACGCCTACCCGCTCGCGACCTTCACCTACGTGATCGTCCCGCAGAGCTCGCCGAAGGCGGTGCAGCTCAAGGCGTTCGTGACGTGGGCGCTCGGCTCGAGGGCCCAGAGCTCGATCAAGAGGCTCGTCTTCGCCCCGATGCCGAGCGTCGTGGTGAAGAAGGCGAAGTCGACGCTCGCGACGATCCACTCGTAGGAGAGGAGCGCGCCGCATGAGCACCGTCGGTGCGACCGGCGAAGCCGCCCGTCGTCCCTTCCCGGGGCGGCGGGCGCGTCTCGGCGACGTTCTCCTGCAGGGCGTCGCCGGGCTGGCCGCGCTCGGCGCGTTCGTCCTCATCTGTCTGATCGCCTACAAGGTCGTCGACGGCTCGCGGCTCTCGCTCTCGACCTTCGGGCTCGGCTTTCTCCGCCACGTCGGCTGGGACCCCGTCCACAACCGGCTCGGCGGCGCGAGCTTCCTCTTCGGCACGGCGGCGACCTCCCTCGGCGCGCTGCTCCTCGCGACGCCGCTCGCGTTCGGGATCGCCCTCTACCTCACCGAGCTCGCGCCCCGCTGGATCCGCGGCCCGGTGACGGCGCTCGTCGAGACCCTCGCCGCGATTCCGAGCGTCGTGATCGGGCTCTGGGGCGTCATCGTGCTCGGCCCGGTGCTGCGCGACCACGTCATGCCGGCGCTCCACTCGACACTCGGCTTCATTCCGCTCCTCGGCACGCCGAGCGCCACCGGGACGGGGATCTTCACGGCGACGTTCGTGCTCACGATCATGATCCTGCCGATCGTCTCGAGCATCTCGTGCGAGCTCTTCCTCGGTGTCCCCGCCGAGCTCAAGGAGGCGGCGCTCGGGCTCGGAGCCACGCGCTGGGAGATGGTTCGCGGAGTCGTCGTCCCCTACGCGCGGGGAGGTGTCGCGGCGGCGATGATCCTCGGCCTCGGCCGCGCGGTCGGCGAGGCGATCGCCGTCGCGCAGGTGATCGGCGGGGTCGACAACCTCGTGAGCTGGAACCTCTTCAACGGCGGCAACACCCTCGCGGGGAAGATCGCGCTCGAGTTCCAGAGCTCGACATCGAGCCTCGAGACGTCCTCGCTCTTCTACCTCGCGCTGATCCTGCTCGTCTTCTCGCTCGTCATGAACGTCTTCGCGCAGGTGGTCGTGCGCCGCGTGGCGAGACGGCAAGGACTGGTGGCGCGATGAGCGCGGCGGATCTCGGCATGCTGCAGCGCCCGAACGACCGGCTGAGGCGGCGCCGTGCCGTCAATCGCGGCATGGAGCTTCTCGCCTGGCTCGCCGCGGCGATCGCCGTCGCGATCCTCGGCATCGTCGTCTGGTCGGTGGCGAAGCGCGGCGCGGGCGAGCTCAACCTCGACCTGCTCACGAAGCCGCCCGTTCCGTTCGCCATCGGACCCGTCCAGCAAGGGCTCGCGAACGCCTTCGCGGGCAGCCTCGTGATCGTCGGCCTCGCGACCGCGATGGCGCTGCCGGTCGGGATCCTCGTCGCGATCTACGTGAACGAGTTCGCGCCGCGCCCGATCCGGCTCGGGGTCGGGCTGACGCTCGACGTCCTGAACGGCATCCCGTCGATCGTGATCGGCATCTTCGTCTTCGGGCTGCTCGTGGTGGGACACGGACAGAAGGGCTGGGTCGGCGCGTTCGCGCTGGCCGTGCTGATGCTCCCCCTCGCCGCGCGCTCGATGATCGAGGTGCTCGCGCTCGTGCCGGGCTCGCTCCGCGAGGCCTCGCTGGCCCTCGGCGTGCCCCGCTGGCGGACGACCCTGGGGATCGTCCTGCCGCAGACGGTCGGCGGAGTCGTCACGGGCACGGTGCTCGCGGTCGCCCGGGTGGCCGGCGAGACCGCGCCGTTGCTGTTCACGTCGTCGATCGTCGGCAACCAGACCAGCTGGAATCCAGGCCATGCGCTCCAGTCCATTCCGGTCGCGATCTTCGAGCTCTCCGAGCAGCCGGATCCGGCCGACCACGCGCGGGCGTGGGCCGCGGCGTTCGTGCTGTTGCTGTTCACCCTCTTCGCGAGCCTCAGCGCCCGCTGGCTTGCGACCCGTAGTCGCCGCAAGATCGGGCGCGCCGGCAGATGAGGGAGACGAAGGGAGTGTCCGTGTCCGTGTCGAGTGCGATCGAGCGCGCCGTGCGCGTCGAGACGAAGCGTGAGCCGCTGCCTCCGCGCGAGCGGCTCCAACAGGTCTTCGAAATCGAGGACCTGTCCGCTGACTACGGCTCCAATCCGGCGCTGAAGGACGTCTCGATGGAGGTCTACAAGAACCTCGTCACCGCGGTCATCGGGCCGTCGGGCTGCGGCAAGAGCACGTTCATCCGTTGCCTGAACCGGATGAACGACCTCGTGCCGGGCTTCCGCCAGACGGGGACGATCCGCTACCACGGCCAGGACATCGCCGCGAAGGACGTCGACCCGGTGGCGGTGCGGCGGACGATCGGGATGGTCTTCCAGCGGCCGAACCCGTTCCCGAAGTCGATCCAGGACAACGTCGCCTGGGGGCTGAAGGTGCTCGGGATGAAGGACAACCTTCCGGAGCGCGTCGAGCGGGCGCTGACGCAGGCCGCTCTGTGGGACGAGGTCAAGGACCGGCTCAAGGTGAGCGCGCTCTCGCTCTCGGGCGGGCAGCAGCAGCGCCTCTGCATCGCGCGCGCCATCGCGGTCGAGCCGGACGTGGTGCTGATGGACGAGCCGGCGTCGGCGCTCGACCCGATTGCGACCCAGGCGATCGAGCAACTCCTCCACGAGCTGAAGAGCGAGTACTCGTTCGTAATCGTGACGCACAACATGCAGCAGGCGGCGCGCGTCGCCGACATGACGGCGTTCTTCTCGATCTCGCGAGGCGATGAGGGCGAGCGCTGGGGCGAGCTCATCGAGTACGACGCGACGGAGAAGCTCTTCACCGCCCCGTCCGACAAGCGGACGGAGGACTACGTCACGGGCCGTTTCGGCTGACTCGGCCCTGTCTTTCCTAGTGACAAAGTGTTACTAGATGCCTCGGGAGCGCCCATTCCTCCGCGTTCGCACCGGCCGGCCGGGACACCGTCCACTAAGTAACAAGCTGTTACTAGGTGAGTGGAGCTCCGACCTCCGGCACGGGCCGGGTGGGGGGGAAGCGCGCTCTGATCGTCAGGCCTTCGCGTGGGGCGCTCGTCGCGTCGACCTCGCCCCCCGCGGCCGTGACCACGTGCTTCACGATCGCGAGGCCGAGCCCCGTGCCCCGGCTCGTGCGCGCCTGGTCGCCCCGGTAGAAGCGCTCGAAGAGCCGTGGCAGGTCGGCCGTCCCGACTCCCCTCCCGTCGTCCGACACGGTGAGGAACGCGCCTTCCGGCGAGTCGGACAGCTCGACGACACACCGCGTCTCCGGGCCGGCGTAGCGGAGGGCGTTCGCGAGCAGGTTCTCGACGACGACGCGCAGCATGCGGGGCCGCAGGGGCAACTGGACGTCGCCGCTCGCGCGCACCTCGAGCTCGACCTGCGCGTGATTCGCGCGCTCCGCGAGCGAGGCGACGACCTCCTCGACGATCGGCTGCGCCCGGGTGCGACCGAGCGCGACGACCTCCCGGCCCGTCTCGAGCTCGCCCAGAAAGAGGACGTCGTCGATCAGCTCCCGCGCCTGCTCGACCTCCTGCGTCGCCTTCTCCATCAGTCCGCCGACGTCGGCGCCGGGCAATGCGGCGCTCTCGAGGAGCGCGAACAGGCGCGCGAGCGGCGTCCGCAACTCGTGTGAGACGGCCGCCGTGAATCCGGCCCGCAGCTCCTGGTAGGCGGGCAGCTCCGGCGCGGACTCGAGGAAGAGAACCACCACCTCGGGATGAGCCGCGACCCGCTCCTCGTCGAGCCGCCCGCCCGCTTCGATGCCGCCGAGAGCCCTTGCCGCCCGGTCGCTGACCGCGACCACGCGCCGGTCGCTGTCAAGGACGACCAACGGTTCGTCGCAGCTCTTCACGACATCCCGTGCGCGATCCTCGTTCACCACCTCTTCACCACGCGTCTACCCTTCGCCTACCCGGTCGCGGCCGATAATGAGTGAACCATGCCCAAGGTTCTGATCGTCGAGGACGACGAGGTGATCGCGCAGGGGATGGTCCGCCACCTCGGCGCAGCGGGCTTCGACCCGGTCGCGGTGGGAAACGGCAGCCAGGGTCTCGCGCGCCTGCGCTACGAGAAGCCGGACGTCTGCGTGCTCGACCTCATGCTCCCGGGCGTGGACGGCTGGAAGCTGATCGAGACGGCGCGCAGCGAGGGGATCGGAACGCCGATCGTCGTCGTCTCGGCCCGTGGGACGGAGCACGACCGGGTGCACGCCCTCGAGATCGGGGCCGACGACTACCTCGTCAAGCCGTTCTCCATGAAGGAGCTCGTGGCACGCGTCACGGCGGCGTCCCGGCGGGCGCTGCGCCGGGAGGAGACGCCCCGCGGGGAGCTGATCGAGATCGAGGAGCTGCGGATCGACCCGCTCGAGGTGCAGGCGTACGTCGACGATCGCAGCGCCGAGCTGACGCCCACCGAGTTTCGCCTCCTGTACCAGCTCGCCCTCGACCGCGGCCGCGTCGTGACCCGCGACGAGCTGCTGCAGAAGCTCTGGGGCCGGCGCGAGTCGCACCGCGACCGGACGGTGGACGTCTTCGTCCGCCGGCTCCGCGAGAAGGTGGATCGCCCGGCGTCCACCCACACGTTCATCCAGACGCGATACGGCGTCGGCTACCGGCTCGAGCCGGTGGCTAAGGCGTAGCGGCGCCAGACCTGCCCGACTACGGAAGGTCCGGTTCGTACCGCTCGGGGCGCAGCCCGGTCTCGACCTCGCGCCTGCCGTCCGCCTCGTAGACGACGTCCACGCTCTCGTGCCGGCGGTACGTGCCGGCGATGCCGAGCCACATCGACGCCCAGCGCCAGAAGCCGAGCCGCCCTTCCTGCGCGAGCGGGCGCGGGAAGACGAGCGATCGCCCCTCCAGCTCGAAGTCCCTCCCCGCGACCTGCCGGACGCCGCTCACGTAGACCTCGAAGGCGGGCGGCACATGCTCCGGCAGTTCGATCCGCGTGTGCTCGGACACGTTCATAGAATGCCTCCCGGGTGCGCCGCAAGCTGCCGACACTCGTTCTTGCCGTGCTGCTCGCGCTCGCGACGGCGGGCGTCGCCGCAGCCTCGAACGGCGGCTTCACCCCGGTGCAGCCCGCCTCGCCGAACGCGCACCACATCCAGGGCGCGTACTACCTGATCCTCGGCTTCACGTCGGCGATCTTCGTCCTCGTCGAGTCGCTGCTCGTCGTCTTCATCTGGAAGTACCGCAGCCGCGGGCGTAGCCGTGCGGTCGAGGGCGCGCAGGTGCACGGGCACACCCGCCTCGAGCTGATCTGGACGGCGTTCCCGGTCGTGATCCTCGCGGTCATCGCCGCCTTCGTCTTCTACGAGCTGCCGAGCATCGACTCGGCGCCGGCCGCGGCAGACCCGATCCACATCACGGTCGAGGGCCATCAGTACTACTGGCAGTTCGACTACCCGAACGGCGCGCGCTCGATCGGGAAGCTCGTCGTTCCGACGGGGGCCGTCGTCGATCTGAAGGTCGTCTCCCCGGACGTCATCCACAGCTGGTGGATCCCTGCGCTCGGCGGCAAGGTGCAGGCGATCCCCGGCCGCGTCAACCACACCTGGTTCCGGGCGGACAAGGCAGGCACGTTCTCGGGCCAGTGCGCGGAGCTGTGCGGCGTCTTCCACGCCTCGATGCTCGGGACCGTGGCGGCGAAACCGGCGAGCTCCTACCACGCCTACATCACGCAGATCGGGCCGGCGACCATCGGACAGCAGGAATGGAGCGGTGTCTGCGCGACGTGCCACGGGAACCTCGGGCAGGGCGGCTACGGCCCGAACATCAGCAGCAGCACGCTCCTCAACTCGCGGTCGTCGCTTCTCGGCATCCTGCGCAACGGGCTCGACACGTCGCGGGCCGGAGCGATGCCTCCCGTCGGCGACACATGGACGCAGGCGCAGATCTCGGCTCTCGTCGCGTACGTGAAGAAGCACATCTACAAGGCCGCGCCCGCGGGAGGCACGAGTGGCGGCTAGGTCGGAGGCCGTCTATCCGGTCGGCTGGAAGAGCGGTCGCGTCGCGAGCTGGCTCGTCACAGTCGACCACAAGCGGATCGGGATCCTGTACATCGCGACGTCACTCATGTGGTTCGTCGCGGGCGGGATCCTCGCGCTGCTCATGCGCTCGCAGCTGGCGACGCCGGGCGAGCACTTCCTGACCAAGGACTCCTACAACCAGGTCATGACGATGCACGGCACGACGATGATCTTTCTCGTCGTCATCCCGATTCTCGCCGGCTTCGCGAACTTTCTCGTGCCGCTGATGATCGGAGCGCGCGACATGGCGTTCCCGCGCCTGAACGCGCTCTCGTACTGGCTCTTCCTGCTCGGCGGGATCGTCCTCTGGCTCAGCTGGTTCTCGAAGGGCGGAGCGGCGCACGCGGGCTGGTGGTCGTACCCGACGCTGTCCGAGAACTTCCCCTTCGCGAGCCCGGGTCACGGCCAGGACTACTGGATTCTCAGCATCCACATCCTCACCCTGTCGTCGCTGCTCGGCGCGATCAACTTCATCGTCACGATCCACAACATGCGCGCGCCCGGCATGACGTGGATGCGGATGCCGCTCTTCGTCTGGGCGATCGAGACGTACGCGATCGTCCTGCTCGTCGCGCTGCCGGCGCTGTCCGCCGCCGTGACGCTGCTGCTGCTCGACCGCACCGTCGGGACGCATTTCTTCATCCCGTCGCACGGCGGGAGCATCCTGCTCTACCAGCACATGTTCTGGTTCTTCGGCCATCCCGAGGTCTATGTCATGGTGCTGCCCGTCTTCGGGATGATCTCGGAGATCCTGCCGGTCTTCGCCCGCAAGCCGATCTTCGGCTACAAGGCCGTCGCGTTCTCGACGCTCGGGATCGCGTTCTTCTCGATGCTCGTGTGGGCGCACCACATGTTCACGACGGGGATGCCGGTCGGGCTCGACTCGTTCTTCATGATCTCGTCGATGGTGATCGCCGTCCCGACCGGGATCAAGATCTTCAACTGGATCGCGACGACCTGGCGCGGAAATCTCATCTTCGACACGCCGATGCTGTTCGCGCTCGGCTTCATCGCGCTCTTCACGATGGGCGGCCTGTCCGGGATCTTCCTCGCGGCCTTCCCCGTGGACTGGCAGCTGAACGACTCGTACTACGTCGTCGCGCACTTCCACTACGTGCTGTTCGGCGGCTCGGCGTTCGGCTTCTTCGGCGGCCTCTACTACTGGTGGCCGAAGATGTTCGGGCGGACGCTGGACGAGCGCCTCGGCAAGTGGCACTTTTGGCTCTTGTTCGTCGGCTTCAACCTGACCTTCCTGCCGCAGCACATGCTCGGTCTGCTCGGAATGGCGCGGCGGATCTACACGTACCACCACGGCGGCTTGTGGGAGGCTTACAACCTCATGTCGTCGATCGGCTCCGGCGTGATGGCGCTCGCGGTTCTCGTCTTCCTCGTGAACATCTGGCAGGCGCACGTGCTTCGCAAGGGCGTCCGCGCGGGGAACGACCCGTGGCTTGCGGACACGCTCGAGTGGTACACGACCTCGCCGCCTCCGGCGCACAACTTCGACTCCGTCCCGTACGTGACGAGCGCGCGGCCGTTGCGTGATCTGAGGCGGCGCCTCGCGGAGCAGGCGCAGTGAGGACCGAGCTCGCGCCGGGTCCCTGGCTGCGCCTCTCGGCGCTCGTCGCCGCGGGTGGGACGCTGCTCGCGGTCGTCTCCGGCGCCGAGAACCTCGGCACCGCGCACCGGCTGCTCGCCGCGCTCGTCGCGCCGCCGCTCGCCGCGCTCATCGTCTCGGCCTGGTACGCGCACCGGCGGCTCGTGCCCGCCGCGCTCGCCGCGTCCGCACTGTTCGCCGGCGCTGCCGCGGTGCCGGCACCGCATGCGCACTCTGGGCTCGCGGCCTTCGCGCTCGCGGCGCTCGTGATCGTCGTCGCGGAGAGCTTCCGCGGCGAGCGGGTTCCCTGGGGGAGCTGGCGCGACTACGTGATGCTGACGAAGCCGCGGATCATGTCGCTGCTCCTGGTCACGGGCTTCTGCGGGATGATCGCCGGCGCCCGTGGCTGGCCGGGGACGGGGCTGGCCGTCGCCGCGATGAGCGGGCTCGCGCTCGCCTGCGGCGGCGCCTCGGCGCTGAACCACGTCCTCGACCGCGACATCGACCCGCTGATGGGGAAGCGCACGCGCTCGCGGCCGGTGGCGTCGGGCCGCGTGGCGCCGAGCCGTGCGCTCGAGTTCGGTCTTGCGCTCTCCGCGTTCTCCTTCGTCCTCCTTGCGAGCACGGTCAACGTGCTGACCGCGGTGCTCGCGCTCGTCGGGAACCTCTTCTACGTCCTCGTCTACACCCGCTGGCTGAAGCGCTCGACGCCGCAGAACATCGTGATCGGCGGGGCTGCCGGCGCCGTGCCGCCGCTCGTCGGCTGGGCGGCCGCGACGGGACATGTTGGCTTCGCCGCGCTGCTCCTTTTCGCGATCGTCTTCGTCTGGACACCGCCGCATTTCTGGGCTCTCGCGCTCTTGATCAAGGACAGCTACGCGAACGCGCGCGTGCCGATGCTGCCCGTGGTGCGCGGCGAGCGGACGACGGCGCGGCAGATCGTCCTCTACTCGCTCGTGCTCGTCGGTGCGACGCTGCTGCCGTGGGGATGGGGCGGCGCCGGCCCGCTCTACGTCGTCTGCGCCCTGGCTCTCGGCGCCGTGTTCGTCTGGCTCGCCGAGCGCCTGCGGCGTGACACGACGCCGCGCCGCGCCACGCTCCTCTTCCACTACTCGCTCCTCTATCTCGCGCTGCTCTTCGCGGCGCTCGCGGTCGACGCAGTGATCGGCTGATGGATTCCGAGCTCGCCCGGCGCAACGTCCGACTCGGTTGGATGCTGTTCGGCGTCTTCGTGCTCCTCTTCGCCGGCACGGTCGGAATCGCGCTGCTCTACCTCCACTTCCAGTAATGGACGGCATCTGGCTGGCGCGTCCGGACGCGGCGGGCGAGCCGGTGGCGGTCAAGGACCTGCTCGACACCGCCGGTCTGACGACGACGTACGGGTCTGCGCTGTTCGCCGACCACGTCCCAGTTGCGGACGCGGAGACAGTGCGGCTGCTCCTGGCGGGCGGCTACGCCGTCGCCGGGAAGACGAACCTCCACGAGTTCGCGTACGGGATCTCGTCCCAGAACCCGCACTACGGCACGGTTCCGAATCCCGTCGTCCCCGGGCGGCTCGCGGGCGGCTCGAGCGGGGGGTCGGCGGCCGCGATCGCCTCGGGCGAAGTGGAGCTTGCGGTCGGGACCGACTCCGCAGGCTCGATCCGGATCCCGGCGACGTGGTGTGGCTGTGTCGGTTTCAAGCCCTCGCACGGCCTCGTCTCGGCCGAGGGGTGCTTCCCACTCGCTCCGACCTACGACGTCGTCGGGCCGATGGCCTCGTCGGTGGAGGGCTGCGAACGGCTCATGCGGACGCTCGCCCCCGGGTTCGAGCCCGTGGAGCTCGCGTCGCTCGAGGAGCTCGAGGTCGGGGTGGCGTGGCTCGATCGAGCCGAGCCGCTGGTGCGTGAGCCGGTGGCGGCGGCGGCCGCGCTGTTCCCGCGCCGGCGCGAGATCGAGCTGCCGCTCGGGCCGGCGAACCGCGCGGACTTCATGCGTGAGGCCGCGGACGTCCATCGCGCGCTCTTCTCGGGGAACGAGGAGCTGTACGGAGACAACGTCCGCGGCAAGATCGAGGCGTGCCTTCGCGTCACCGACGGCGAAGCGGCCGCGGCGGAGCGCGAACGCGCCGAGTACCGTGAGCGCGTTCTCGACGCGGTCGGCGGGCTCGATCTCGTCGTGACGCCGACCGTGCCCTTCGTCGCGCCGCCGGCCGACGTCGACGAGCTCGAGATCCGTGCGGGGGCGATCTCGCTCACGTACCCGTTCAGCGCGCTGGGCTGGCCCGCGCTCGCGTTGCCGTGCGGCGTCGCGGAGCAGGGCCTACCGGCCTCGGTGCAGCTCGCGGCCCCGACGGGCGCAGACGCCCGAGTCCTGGCCTCCGGCCGCCTCCTCGCCTCCGCACTCCCCCGCCTCGAACGGCCAGAGCTTTCCTTGTAACAAACTGTTACTTGCGCGGCTCGCGGTCACGAAGCCGGGGCGCCGGCGGTTCGAAGACGCGGAGGAGAAGCGCCTCCGGCGGACTGACCCGAAAGGCCACGTTCAGGGCGACGGTGGAGACCGGCGGAGGGCCCTGCCGGCGAAGCCGGCGAGCCGTGTGGACGAGCGTCCTCACCCGCTCGTAACTCGGCCTGTGGAGCCCCATCTCGGCCGCGGCGCGGCCGACGCACCGGTTCATCTCGGCGATCGGAACCGTGCGCCGCGACTGCTGTTCGATCTCGTCGAGCAAAGGTCGTGGAAGCCGCGGCGCGAAGGAGAGCACGTCGCGAGCATCGCGCGCCGGGCGTCAGGTAACCGAAACGCCTTCGCGCCGGAAACGCAACACGGCAGCTAGTAACACTTTGTTACAAGGAAGGACCTGGCCCTAGGGGCCGGGCGGCGAGGTGGTGGCGGCTAGGACGGAGGCTTCGTAGACCGGGTCGGGGGTGAAGCGTTCTAGCTCGTCGGAGAGGACGTCGCTCGGGGCCGGCGGGTCGCCCGGAGGGAGCGGCACCGCCTCTCCGTCGAGCGTGACACCCTCCAGCCGCTCCGCGGGGTCGTGCTCGACCGCGATCTCCTCCCGGCCGAGCCGCGAGCGAAGCCAGCCGCAGAGGAGCCACGCCTGGGCGGCCGTCCCGCGCACCCGCATCGTCCGGACATCCTCGATCGCCGGCCAGAGCGTGGCCAGGTGCTCCCGCCAGCGCGAAGTCCGCGCCCACGCGATGTCCGACGCGGCGCACAGCTGAAAGAGCTCTGCGAGCCGGCGGTACGAGCCGGGCACATCGTCCCACTCGGTCGAGTCGACGATCAGTCGGTCGGTGACGCCGACGAGCTGCTCGAGCTCCGGCGCATCCCACGGCGGCTCGCCGCGCCAGCGCAGGAACACGGGCAGGTCGGAGATGAGGAGCGGCTCGACGATGCTCGCCGGCGCCGCCGCCCGCGACCCGCGCAACGTCAGCTCGACCACCTCGGTCACCAGCCCGCGGTCGGTGTCGGGCACCTCCCAGCGCTCGACCTCCGCCTGCGCGTCGATCCGGTTGTCCTGCGCGTCCGGCTCGGGGTAGAGAAGGATCGTCCGCGACGGGTGTCGCTCGGCCATGCCCTCGAGCGCCGCGCGCGCGGGCCCGACCCACGCCGGAGGCACCCACGCGAGGTGCGTCATCACCGACGTCCGCATGCTCGCGGACTCCGCCGCCGCCTGCGCCCGCAGCCGGGCGAGCGCAGTGTCCACGTCGGCGAGGCACACGTCCTCGCCGAACCACGTGAGCTCCGTCAGTGTCGACGCCACGCCCGCCCGTCCCGGTGCAGGAGCTCGTCGGCGCTCGGCGGCCCCCACGACCCCGCGGGATAGTTCGGGAACGCGGACTTGTCGCGCTGCCATGCGGCGACGATCGAGTCGACGAGCAGCCACTGCTCCTCGACCTCGTCCGCGCGCGTGAACAGTGTCGAGTCGCCGAGCATCGTGTCGAGGATGAGCCGCTCGTACGCCTCCGGCATGCCCGTCCGGAACGCGCCGCCGTAGAGGAAGTCCATGTGGACGGTGCGGATGGACATCCCCTGCCCCGGCACCTTCGCGCCGATCGCGAGCGAGACGCCCTCGTCGGGCTGGACGTGGACGACGAGCACGTTCGGACGCAGTCCCTCGGCGGCGCTCTCCTCGAACGGCGGGTGCGGAGCCTCCTTGAACTGGATCGCGATCGTCGTCTCGCGGCGCGCGAGGCGCTTGCCGACGCGCACGTAGAACGGCGTGTCCGCCCAGCGCCAGTTGTCCACGTAGAGCTTCGCCGCGACGTACGTGTCGGTCATCGAGTCGGCCGCGACGCCCTCCTCCTCGCGGTATGCGACGACCTCCTCGCCCTCGCCGAAGCCGCGCCCGTACTGGCCGCGCACGACCGACTTCGGCCCGGGCGTGTGCAGCGCGCGCAGCACCTTCA
>JAICSH010000007.1 GCA_025936995.1 Thermoleophilia bacterium
GACCCTCGTTAGCTGAACTGGCACCACAGCGAGCATGAGAGTTGCCTGTATGCAGGTAATTTGGAATGGGCCGGGCAGGGATCGAACCTGCGACCTTGGGATTAAAAGTCCCCTGCTCTACCAACTGAGCTACCGGCCCGCTGCGTCGCGAGCGTAGCGCCGTAGGATCTTCGCGTGGCGCCCTTTCCCCACGAGACGGAGTTCCCGTCGCTCGACCTCGACCGGCCGGAGCAGGGGATCCTGCGGCTGACGCTGCGCGCGCCCGGCCGGCTCAACGCGGTGAGCGAGGAGCAGCACGGCGAGCTCGCCCGCGTCTGGCAGGCGATCGGCCGCGACGAGGAGACGCGCGCCGTGCTCGTCCGCGGGGCGGACAGCGCGTTCAGCTCGGGCGGCGACCTCGACCTCGTGCTCGCGATCGCGGACGACGCCGACACGCGGCTCCGCGTCTTCCACGAGGCGCGCGACCTCGTCTACAACATGCTCGCGTGCCCGACGCCGGTCGTCTCGGCGATCACGGGCCCGGCCGTCGGCGCCGGCCTCGTCGTCGGCCTCCTGGCGGACGTCTCGCTCGCCAGCCCGAACGCGCGCATCGTCGACGGCCACACGAAGCTCGGCGTCGCCGCCGGCGACCACGCGGCGATCGTCTGGCCGCTGCTGTGCGGGATGGCGAAGGCGAAGTACCACCTGCTGCTGTGTGAGGAGGTCGACGGGGCCGAGGCGGAGCGCATCGGGCTCGTCTCCCTCTGCGTGCCCGAGGAGGAGCTCGAGCAGCGGGCGCTCGAGATCGCGCGGCGGCTCGCGGCCGGCTCGCGCGCGGCTATCTCGCACACCAAGCTCGCGCTCAACGAGTGGCTCGTGAGGGCGGGGCCGATCTTCGACGCGTCGCTCGAGCTCGAGTTCCTCGACATGACCGGGCCGGACGTGCGAGAGGGTGTCGCCGCCGTACGGGAGAAGCGAGCACCTAGATTTTCGGCATGAACGAAGCGCAGCTACGAGACGTGCTCGGCGAACCGACGGAGCTCGTCAAGAAGAAGATCGCCGACCGGCTCAACCCGCTCACGAGCCAGTTCGTCGAGCGGTCGCCGTTCGTCGTCGTCGCGACGGGCCGCCCGGACGGCGGGCTCGACGTCTCGCCGCGCGGCGACCCCGCCGGCTTCGTCCGGATCATCGACGAGCGGACGCTCCTTCTCCCGGACCGGCCCGGGAACAAGCTCGCCGACTCGCTGACGAACCTCCTTGCCGACGACCGGATCGCCCTGCTCTTCCTCGTTCCCGGCGTGAACGACACGTTTCGCGTCAACGGGCGGGCCCGGATCGTCGACGACCCGGAGCTGCTCGCCGCGAGCGAGGTCGAGGGGAAGGCGCCGCTGCTCGGGATCCTCGTCGAGGTCGAGGAGGCGTACACGCAATGCCCGAAGGCGCTGCTGCGCTCGGAGCTATGGAACCCCGAGCGGCACATCGAGCGCTCGGAGCTGCCGAGCTCGGGCGCGATCCTGCGCGCGGTCGCCGATCCCGCCCTCGACGTCGAGGAGTACGAGGACGCGCGCGCCGAGCGGTACCGGCGCCGCGAGGGGTTCTACTAGCGCCCTTCGTGGTAGGCGCTCGCTATGCGCCGGATGCTCACAGTCTGGTTCGCGTGGCTCGTCCTCATGGCGGGCGCGAACCTCGCGACCCCGCTCTACGCCGTCTACGCGGAGCGGCTCCACTTCTCGCCGCTCGTGCTGACCGCGATCTTCGCGACGTACGCGATCGTCCTGGTGCCGGCGCTCGTCCTCTTCGGACGGCTGTCCGATCGGTTCGGGCGGCGACCCGTCGTCACCTGCGGCCTGGCGACCGCGTGCGTCGGGCTTGCACTGTTCGCCGCGGCGCAGGGAGAGGCTTGGCTGTTTGCGGCGAGGGCCGTGCAAGGGCTCGCCGTGGGGATGATCAGCGGCGCGGCGACCGCGGCGCTCGTCGAGCTCGACCCGCACGGGAGCCGCAGGCGAGCCGCGCTCGGCGCGGGGCTCGCGCAGGCGGGCGGCAGCGCGCTCGGGCCGCTGGCCGCCGGCGCGCTCACCGAGTGGGCACCCGATCCGCTGCGCCTCTGCTACCTCGTCACCCTCGGGCTGACGCTCGTGGCCGCGGCGTTCGCCCTGCGGCTTCCCGAGCGTCATGAATCGCGGGAGCCGTGGCGACCGCAGTGGCCGCGCGTTCCCGCGGACATCCACAGTGCCTTCTTCCGCGTGGGGCTCACGGCCGGTGCCGTCTGGGCGACGATGGCGCTCTTCCTCTCGATCGTCCCCTCGTACACGGAGCGGATCCTCGGGACGCGGGATCTCGCGCTCGTCGCCGCGATCGCGGCGCTCGCGCTCATCGCGTCGTTCGCCGCGCAGGCGGTGATCGCGCGGAGGCAGGGCTCACACCGGCGCGACCAGGCGCTCGGGTGCGTTCTGCTCGCGCTCGGCCTCGGCGGCGTCGTGGGCGCGGCGCCGACCGGCTCGATCGGGCTGCTCGCCGCCGGTTCGGTCGCCGCGGGTGTCGGGCACGGCGTCGCGTTCCTCACGGCGCAACAGGAGCTGAACGAGCTCGCGCCGGACGAACGGCGCGGGGAGGTGACTGCGGCGTTCATCGCGTGCATCTACTTCCTCGTTGCGACCTTCACCGTCGCGACCGGCCTGCTCGGCTCGATCTTCTCGCTCGACGCCTCGGTCGAGGCGGTGGGGTCGGTGCTGATCGCGGTGGCGCTCGGCGCCGCCGCGTGGCACGCCGCTACCCGGCGCGCTGACGCTCCCAGGCGTCCAGCAGCTGCTCCACGTTCCGCCGCTGCTCGTCGCTGAACTCGAACCCCGTGAGCAGGCGGCGAGCCTCGGCGACGTCGTCGTTCTCGACGGCCGCCTCGAGGTGCTCGCGCATCGGGATCGGCTGGCGGAGCTGCCGCCGGAGCCAGCGGAGGAGGCTGACCTGCGCGGCTTCCACCGGCGAAGTCTCTCAGTCAGCCGGGTGCGACTGCGCGCTGCTCGACACGAAGGGTGACGAGATTCCCCGCACGGCCGACGTGCTTCAGCATCAGCTCGTACGCGGCCGACGCGTCGTGGCGGGAGAGCGCCTCGAGGATCGCCTCGTGCTCGCGGACGTTCGCCTCGAGCATCGCGGTGCTCTCGCTGACGACGAGCCGGCTCAGGTCGCGCGGGAAGCTGCGGTGGAGCTGGGCGAGCGTGGCCGTGAGCACCTCGTTCCCGCTCGCCTCGTGGATCGTCTGGTGGAAGTCGTCGTTTGCGCTTCCCCACCGGCGTACCTGCGGTTCGCCGATCTCGCGGCCGCCGCGCCGCCGCGCGGCGGTCCGCTCCAGCACGGCCCGGAACTCGCCCTGCGCCTGGGTCAATCGCTTGAGCTGCTCACGGTTGACCCGCTCGGCGGCGAGCTTCGCCGCAAGGGCCTCGAGCGCCGCGCGCACCTCGTACGCGTCGCGGATCTCGCGTGGGGAGAGCCCGCGCACGACGGCGCCGCGGTTCGGCTGCAGCTCGACGAGGCCCCCTGCCTGGAGTTTGCGGAGGGCTTCCCGCACCGGCGTCCGGCTGACCCCGAACTCCTCGGCCAGCGCCTCCTGGCGCAGCCGGGTCCCGGACGGCAACTCGCCGCTGAGAACCCGCGCGTGTAGCTGGTTCGCGAGCTTGTCGACGAGCGCGCGCCGTTCGTCCGCGGCCTGGCTCATGCTCCTACCTGCTTGTCGGGACGAAGACCGTCGCGGGCGAGCCTGAGCCCGACGGCGCCGACGAAGACCGCGAACACGATCTTGAGCGTAGAGGCCGGGAGCGCCAGGGCGAGCAGAGCGCCGAGCACGCTGCCCGCCGCGCCGACGACGCCGAAGCGCAGCGCGAGCCCGAGGTCGCCGACGCCCCGCTGCCGGAGGGCGAGGCTGCCCGCGATCGCCGTCGGCAGGATCACGAGCAGCGAGGTCGCCTCCGCGGAGTGCTGTGAGAAGCCGACGGCCAGGGTGAGAAAGGGCACGACGAGCGTGCCGCCGCCCACGCCGAGGAGCCCGGAGGCGACGCCGACCACGACTCCGAACGCCACGAGCGCGACGTAGAGCGTCGGCCCGCTCATCCGCGCGCGCCCAGCAATGCAGCGACACCGACGAGGAACGTCCCGAACACGACCTTGAGCACCCGCTCGTCGATCCGGGCGAGGAGGCCTGCGCCGATCCGCGCGCCGACGATCGACCCTGCGGCGAGCCCGACGGCCTGCCACCAGCGAACCTCGCCGGCGACGCCGTAGGTGGCGATGCCGGCCACGCTGATCGGGATGATCGCGCCGAGCGAGAGGGCGTGCGCCTTGCGTTGCGCGTACCCGGCCCAGAGCACCAGGAGCGGCACCATCACGATGCCGCCGCCCACTCCGAGCAGCCCGGACAGGACTCCACCGCCGACTCCGATCGCGAGCAACTTCGAATCGAGCCCGAGCGCCTGCAGGCGCGCGCGACGGCTCGTGGCGGGGTTGCCGAGTGTCACTCGCATCGCGCACCAAACTAACACTTGGATCCAGTTGACGTCAGAATGGATCCATATGTAGGGTTGCGCCTTACGCGTCGCCCACTACGGAGGGACGGAGGGACGATTCAATGAACCGCAACCGCATCGCAGCGGCCGTCAGCGCGGCGGTCGGAGCCGGCCTGCTCGCGCTCCTCATCAGCGCCACCGCCGGCGCGTCGGGCAAGCAGGCAGTGAAGTTCAAGGCGGGCGGCACGCTCACCGTCGCCATGACGAACGGCGAGCCGGACGCGCTCGATCCCACGCTGGCCCGGACGTTCTCTGGCCGCGAGGTCTTCCTCACCATCTGCGAGAAGCTCTACGACCTCGACGCGCACACGAACATCGTCCCGCAGCTCGCGGCGGCGCTGCCGAAGGTGTCGAGCAACAAGCTCTCGGTGACGATCCCGCTGCGTCACGGGATCAAGTTCAACGACGGGACACCGTTCAACTCGGCCGCGGTCGTGAAGACGATGACCCGCTACCTGACGTTCAAGGGCTCTGTGCGGGCGAGCGAACTCTCGGCCGTCACGAAGGTGACGGCGAAGGGCAAGTACGCGGTCGTCTTCCACCTCAAGGCGGCGTATTCGCCCCTCACCGCGCAGCTGGCCGACCGCTCGGGGATGATCCTGTCGCCGAAGCAGATGTCGAAGCTGGGCGCGAACTTCGCCCGCGATCCGATCTGCGTCGGGCCGTACATGTACAAGAACCGGGTCGCCGGCGACAGCATCACCGTCGTCAAGTCGCCCTTCTACTACGCGAAGAGCAAGGCGCACTTCGCCAAGATCGTGTTCAAGATCTACAACGACACGACCGCCGCGGCGCAGGCGCTGAAGGCGGGGACGGTGCAGGCGCTCGACGCGATCGCCTCGACCGACATTCCGAGCATCAAGGCCGACAAGGCGCTGAGCATCACGAAGGCGGCGGGGCTCGGCTACGGCGGGATCACCATCAACATCGGGAACAAGAACGGCCTGCTCAAGCTGCCGTACCAGAACGTCGGCACGGATCTCGCATCCAGCCCCAAGCTGCGGCAGGCATTCGAGATGGCGATCAACCGCAACACGCTCAACAAGGTCGTGTTCGGCGGGACGGTGCTGCCCGGCTGCACTCCCGTATCGCCCTCGAGCGTGTGGTTCGACAAGAGCATCAAGTGCACGGGATACAACCCGAACCAGGCCAAGTCGCTCGTGCAGCAGTCCGGGATCTCGAACCCGACGGTGAACCTCATGGTGCCGACCGGAACGGTGGCGCTCCGCGAGGCCCAGTTCATCCAGGCCGAGGAGGCCGTGGTCGGGATCAAGGTGAACGTCCAGTCGACCGACTTCGTGACCTCGCTGTCGAAGGCGGATGCCGGCACCTACGACGCCTTCCTGATCGGCTGGTCGGGCCGCGTCGATCCCGATGGCAACATCTTCGGCTTCGTCGCAACGACGGGGACGCTGAACGACTCCGGCTACTCGAAGAACATCGTCGACCGCTTCCTGAGCCATGCCCGAAGCGCGTCGACGACCAAGGCGCGGCGGCACTACTACCACGCGGCCGTCCAGCAGATCCTCAACGATCGGCCGCTGATCTATCTCGATCATCCAATCGCCTCCGCCGGCATCTCGAAGAAGGTCGCCGGCGTGACGATGTATCCGGACACGCTTCTCCGCGTCGCGTTCGCGGGCTACACGCAGTAGGAGCAACGACACGGGCGGCTTCCTGATCCGCAAGGCGGGAGCCGCCCTCGTCGTGCTCGTCGTCGCGAGCATCGTCGTGTTCGGAGGCGTGCGCGCGATTCCCGGCAACCCGGCGATCGCCCTCGGGGCGGAGAACCGGGATCCGGCGGTGATCGCCGCCGTCAAGGCGAAGTACCTGCTCGACAAGCCGTTGCCGGTGCAGTACGGGCACTGGATCTGGCTCGCAGTCCAGGGTGATCTCGGCGTCGACCAGCGCCAGCTCTCCGTCGGTCACACGATCGCCTCGAGGCTGCCGATCAGCCTCGAGCTCGCTGCGCTGAGCATGATCGTCTCGGTCATCGTCGGGATCCCCACCGGCGTGATCACCGCCGTCCGCCGAGGCAAGCCGAGCGACTACGCGGCCACGGGGGTGGCGCTGATCGGCCTCTCGGTGCCGCACTTCTGGCTCGGGTTGATGGCGATCATCTGGTTCGCGGTCGACCTCCACTGGCTCCCGGCCGGCGGCTACGTGACAGCGCACCACCCGATCGCGAACCTCAAGCATCTCCTGCTCCCGGCGGTCGTCCTCGGCATCGGCTTCGCAGCGGTGCTGATGCGCCAGATGCGCTCCTCGATGCTCGACTCGCTCGGAACCGACTACGTGCGGACGGCGCGGGCGAAAGGCCTGTCCGAGTGGTCGGTCGTCTGCAAGCACGCGTTCCGCAACAGCCTCATCACCGTCACCACCGTGCTGGGGCTCCAGCTCGGGGCGCTCATCTCCGGCATCGTCACGATCGAGGTGATCTTCGGCATCCCGGGGTTCGGCTCGCTCACGATCGACGCCATCAACCAGCGCGACTACACACTCATCCAGGGCGTCGTGCTCGTCGTCGCGTGCGGCTACGTGATCGTGAACCTGCTCGTCGACGTCGTCTACTCGCTGCTCAACCCGAGGATCCGGACGATATGAGCATCGTCGTGCAGGAGATCGAGGCGCCGCGCGTCGCCGGGCGCCGGCGGCTCCGCCTGCTCACGAAGCGGTTCCTGCGCCGGCCGATGGCCGTCGGCGGGCTACTCGTCGCGCTCGCGTTCGTGATCGTGGCGATCTTCGCGCCGCTGCTCGCCCCGTACTCGCCCGGACACACGGACTTCGACGCCGTGCTCGCGCATTCGTCCTCGAAGCACCTGCTCGGTACCGACGATCTCGGACGCGACGTGCTCTCGCGCCTCATCTGGGGAACGCGTGCCTCGATGCAGGTGGGCGTCTTCGCGACGCTGCTCGCGATGGTGGTCGCCGTCCCGATCGGGATGATCGCCGGCTACTACCGCGGCTGGGTCGACCAGGTGATCGCACGCCTCACCGACGTCCTGCTCGCGTTCCCGTTCCTGATCCTCGCAGTGGGCCTCGCGGCGATCCTCGGCCCTTCGCTCCTGAACGCGACGCTCGCGCTCGGGATCGGGAGCATCCCCGGCTTCATCCGGATCGCGCGCGGCGAGACGCTCACGCTGCGCGAGGAGGACTACGTTCCGGCAGCGGTTCTGAACGGTGCGAACGACGCGACGATCATCTTCCGTCACATTCTTCCCAACATGACGAACACCCTCATCGTCCAGGCGACGTTGACGATCCCGGGTGCGATCCTCGGCGAGGCGATCCTCTCGTTCCTCGGTGTGGGCGTGCAGCCGCCGACGTCCTCCTGGGGCACGATGCTGCAGGAGGCGGAGCCGTACCTGACGCAGGCGCAGCGGCTCTCGGTCTACCCCGGCGTGGCGATCATCCTCGCCGTGCTCGCCTTCAACGTGTTCGGCGACGGGCTGCGCGACGTCCTCGACCCGCGGACGACCCGGTGAGCGCGGAGCCGCTCCTCGAGGTGAGCGACCTCTCGGTGCGCTTCGACACGGACGAAGGCCCCCTGCAGGCGGTGGACCGCGTCTCGTTCACGCTCGCGCCGCGCGAGGTGCTCGGCATCGTCGGCGGGTCCGGCTGCGGGAAGAGCGTGACCTGCATGTCGCTCGTGCGGCTGCTTCCCCAGACGGCGGCGGTGACCGGCAGCGCCGTCTTCGACGGCGTCGACCTGCTCGCACTCGGCCCGCGGCGCCTGCGACGCGTCCGTGGGCGCGAGATCTCGTACATCTTCCAGGAGCCGATGACCTCGCTCAATCCCGTCTTCACCGTCGGAGACCAGATCGGCGAGGTGGTGCGCCGCCACCTCGGGCTCTCCCGCCGCGCCGCGCGCCAGCGCGCGGTCGAGTTGCTCCAGCTCGTGCGGATCCCCGCGCCGGAGCGGCGCGTCGACGAGTATCCGCACCAGCTGTCGGGCGGCATGCGCCAGCGCGTGATGATCGCGATGGCGCTCGCGTGCGACCCGAAGGTGCTGATCGCGGACGAGCCGACCACGGCGCTCGACGTGACGATCCAGGCGGGCATCCTCGACCTGATGCGCGAGATCCGCGAGCGGCTCGGGACGGCCATCGTGCTCGTCACGCACAACCTCGGAGTCGTGGCGGACATCGCCGACCGCGTGATCGTGATGTACGCCGGCCGGAAAGTGGAGGAGGCGCCTGCGGAGGAGCTGTTCGCCGCCCCGCAGCATCCGTACACGGTCGGGCTGCTGGGCGCGATCCCGCGTCCCGGCGAGCGGCAGGAGCGACTGGAGGAGATCCCGGGACGCGTTCCGGCGGCGGCCGCCCCGCTGGAGCACTGCGTGTTCGCCGACCGGTGCCGCTTCGCCGACGAGACGACGCGCACGCAGGTTCCCGCCCTGCGGGCGGTGCGGCGGGACCACCTCGTAGCCTGCTTCCATCCCGAGGCCGATCGCGCCGCATGAACGACGCCGCGCCGGCGCTCGAGGTCGAGAGCCTCGTCAAGCACTTCACGTCCGGGCGCCGGATCGGCTCCGGGGGCGGGACGGTGCACGCGGTCGACGATGTCTCGTTCTCGCTCCGGCAGGGAGAGATGCTCGGCCTCGTCGGCGAGTCGGGCAGCGGCAAGACGACGCTCGCGAACTGCGTCGTACGGCTCCACGAGCCGACCTCGGGCTCGATCCGGCTGCACGGCCGCGACATCACGCACCTGTCGCGCCGCGACCTGCGGCCGTTGCGCCGGGACCTGCATATGGTGTTCCAGGATCCGTACTCCTCGCTCAACCCGCGGATGACGGCCGGCGAGATCGTCGGCGAGCCGTTGCGCCTGCACCGCCTTGCCGGCCGGAAGGTGCGAACGGGCCGCGTGGCGGAGATCTTCGAGCGCGTCGGCCTCGGGCCGGAGCATCGCTTCCGCTACCCGCACGAGCTGTCCGGAGGCCAGCGGCAGCGCGTGGGACTCGCGCGGTCGCTGATCCTGAACCCCAGCGTTCTCGTAGCGGACGAGCCCGTCTCCGCCCTCGACGTCTCGGTGCAGGCCTCGATCCTCAACCTCCTCCGCGACCTGCAGCGGGACATGGGCTTCTCGTGCCTCTTCATCACGCACGATCTCGCCACCGTGGAGTTCCTCTGCGACCGGATCGCCGTGATGTATCTCGGCAAGCTCGTCGAGGTCGCGAGCCGCGACGAGATCTTCCGCGACCCGGAGCACCCGTACACGCAGGCGCTGCTCTCGGCCGCGTTGGTCCCCGATCCTGCGGAGCAGCGGCAACGGCGCCGGGTCGTGCTCGAGGGCGACCCGCCGAGCCCGCTCGACCCGCCGAGCGGCTGCCGCTTCAGGACGCGCTGTCCGCTCCACGACCTGTCTGCCCCCGACTCGGACGAGATCGAGCCGCCGCTCCGCGAGGTCTCGCCGGATCACCTGGTCGCGTGCCACCTCTCGGCGCCGGGCTCGAAGACGCCGCGCATCGCGGATCCGCCGGTCACGACTCCGGTGACGGGCTGATGACCTTCACGACGCGCCCCGAGCTGCGGGGGACGTTCGGGATGGTGGCGTCCACCCACTGGCTCGCGACGGCCGCCGGGATGGCCGTCCTCGAGCAGGGAGGGAACGCGTTCGACGCGGCCGTCGCGACCGGCTTCACGCTGCAGGTCGTCGAGCCGCACCTCAACGGCCCGGGCGGCGATCTGCCGGCGCTCCTCTGGCCGGCCGGGCGTGAGCGGCCGCTCGTGCTCTGCGCGCAAGGCCCGGCGCCGAGGACGGCGACGATCGCGCGCTACCGCGACGAGCTGGGTCTCGAGCTCGTTCCGGGCACCGGGCCGCTCGCCGCGGTCGTGCCCGGGGCGTTCGGCGGCTGGCTCGCGATGCTGCGCGAGCACGGGACGATGCCGCTTGCGGACGTCCTCCACTACGCGATCGAGTACGCCGAGCACGGCTACCCGGTCGTCCCGCAGATCGCGGGCGCGATCACGAACGTCGAGTCGCTCTTCCGCGAGGACTGGACTACGTCGGCGGAGGTCTACCTGCCGGTTCCCGAGCCGGGTGGGCTCCATCGCAACCCGCGACTCGCCGAGACCTACCGCCGCGTGCTGGCCGCCGAGGATCCGCTCGAGGCGTGGTACCGCGGCTTCGTGGCCGAGGAGATCGTCCGCTTCCAGGAGCGCGAGTGGCGCGACAGCTCGGGAGAGCGCCACAGCGGGCTGCTCGCCGAGACGGACCTGCGCGACTGGGCGGCGACGTTCGAGGAACCCGTTTCCGTGGATTACCACGGCTACGAGGTCTTCAAGGCCGGCCCGTGGAGCCAGGCGCCCGTGTTTCTCCAGCAGTTGCGGCTGCTCGAGGGATTCGACCTCGGCGCCATGGGTCAGGCGAGTGGCGACTGGGTGCACATGATCACGGAGTGCGCGAAGCTCGCCTTTGCCGACCGCGAGGCCTGGTACGGCGATCCGGACTTCACGGACGTGCCGCTCGACGAGCTTCTCTCGCGCGGCTACGCGGAGGAGCGGCGGCGGCTCGTCGGCGACGAGTCGTCGGCCGACCTTCGTCCGGGCTCGCCCGGCGGCCGTGAGCCCAGGCTGCCCGGCCCCGTCACGGGCGCGCCCGTTGCGCCCGGGGTGGGGGAGCCCACTCGCGGCGACACCGTCCACCTCGACGTCGTCGACCGCTTCGGGAACATGGTCTCGGCGACGCCGAGCGGCGGGTGGCTCTGGGGCGCGCCGGTCATCCCCTCCCTCGGCTTCTGCCTCGGCACGCGCGCGCAGATGTTCTGGCTCGAGGAGGGATTGCCCAACTCGCTCGAGCCGGGGAAGCGGCCCCGGACGACGCTCTCCCCGACGCTCGCCGCACGCGACGGTGAGCCGTACCTCGCTCTCGGCACGCCGGGCGGCGACCAGCAGGACCAGTGGACGCTGCACGTCTTCCTCGCCCACGTCCACCACGGCCTCGACCTCCAGGCCGCGCTCGACGCGCCGAACCACCACACGGAGGCGTTCCCGGAGAGCTTCTACCCGCGCGTCACGCGCCCGCGGCACGTAGCGGTGGAGGAGCGCGCAGGCGAGGAGACGTTCGAGGGCCTGCGGCGGCGCGGGCACGACGTCGAGGTGTCCGGCCCGTGGACGCTCGGCCGCGTCACCGCAGTCGGGCGCGAGCCCGGCGGGATCCTGAAGGCGGGCGCGAACCCGCGCGGGAACCAGGCGTACGCCGCCGGCCGCTGAGCGCTCAGGGGCCTCCGGCCGTCTTCCGCTTCGTTCCTGCGCAGGCCTTCGGCGTCTTGGCCAGCTGCGCAGCGGTGGGCGCATTTACGGGTGCGAGGGGCAGCTCGGCGTCCCCGAACGTCTCGGTCGTGTCGAGCGGAGGCTGCTTCGTGAACAGGCTCTCGATCTCGTCGTCGCCCGGCGCGTTCCCCGACCACGTGGGGCTGGGAGAGCGCGCGACGACACGCAGGTCGGGAGAGGCCGCGATCCCGTTGCCCTGGGGGTTCACGAGCTCGTAGCGGGTCACGATCCAGCCCCGGCTGCCGGAGAGGAGGTTCTGGAACCAGCCGTTGCCGCGCAGCTTCCACAGGTCGTAGAGGTCGTTGTCGCCGGCGATCTCCCTGCGGACCGGGGGCACGCTGGCGAGGGGGACGGAGGCCGACACGGCGAACACCTGGGCGCGGAGGCGCAGCAGCTGGTACCGGTCGTGGGGCACGTAGAAGACCAGCTGCCGCGTCGCGGGGACGTTCGGCCCGAGCCGCTTCCCGTCGGCGACGAAGCGACCCGCCGCGAGCACCCTCGCGGGCTGGATCTCCCACACGTCGGACATGAACCGGGCGCGCTGCGGGTCGGGGAGCTGGCCGCCGAAGTACCCGGACTCCTCCGCCGGAGTCGCAAGCCGGGGACACGCGACGACCGTCGAGCCGGTGAGCGTGTAGTCGGAGCCGAGCACGATGATGCTGCGTCCTCCGATGTCCTCGTAGCCGAAGGTCGCGCTGAGCAGGTCGTAGCGGCCCTGCGTCCGGATCTTCTTCAGGCTGACCTGCACGGACACCGCCCGGTCCAGGTGTGACGGGACGTACTGGTTCTGGTACCAGAACTCCCAGCCGCCGACGAGGAGCCCGGCGATGGTGAGCGCGATGCTCGCTCCGACCCGGACGAGCGAGACCTCGATCTCGTTCCAGAAGAGCCCGAAGCCGAGACATCCGACGGCGATGAGGAGGACCGACACGGCCAGGACTATCGCGCGCTGTCCCCCTGTCCCGGCCAGTGCGCCGAAGAAGACGTAGAAGCCGAGGAGGATCGAGACGAGGAAGGCGACCGGCACGGGCTCCTTGCACGGGGGCTGCTGCGCTTTCTCCCAGCGCGCGGGCAGTCCGAGCGGGATCAGTTGCCAGACCGCGCCGACGAAGATCGCGCCGGCGAGCAGCAGCAGGACGCCGGGGAAGACGACTCCGAGGCGGTCGTCGGGGAGCAGGACGTCGTGCACGCCCACCACCAGCGCCGCGAACCCGGTGACGAGGAAGAACGCGGCGAAGAAGCGGACCGTCGCCACGACCGGCAGGCGAGGACCTCTCATGTTCCCTCCTCGGACCGCCGTTCCTATGAGGCGGAGGGTGCGTCCGAACGGCGAAGGCGCACCCCGGCGCCGCAGGGACGAAGTGAACCACTCCGTCCGGTGGATTACAACCGCCGCCCCCGAACGGCCGGCGAATCCGCCGCCGGATCACGTCGCGTTGACTGACTGGTCAATCTGTTTGGCTCGGTGGCTGGGGCGGGGAAGAAGGATGCGTCCTCGACCAGAAGGGATTCCCAGATGAGAGCACTGTTGTTGCTTGCCGCGAGCGGGGTCGCAGCCGCGCTTCTCTTCAGTCTGTCTGCGGCGGCCGCGCCGCCGAGCAAGAGCGGGAGCTTCACGAACTATTCGCTGGGGGAGACGACCGGTACGACCTGTCCGGGCTCCTCGGCCTGCTCGAACATCGCTGCCGAGCCGGCGATCCGCGCCGATGGGGCGGGGCGCTTCTTCGGCAGCTCCGAGAACGGTCTGGGTGGCGGCACCGTTGCCTTCCGCTCGACGGACGGCGGCCTTCACTACACCACCCTCGTCTCGCCCAACGGCATCTCACAGACGAACGACACCGGGTTCGCGCCGGGAGGCGGGGACACCGACCTCGCTGTCGCGCCCGACAAGAATGCGGCCGGCTTCTACAACGTCTACGTGGCCAGCCTCTCGCTCGTCAACGTCGACGTCTCCAACTC
This sequence comes from Thermoleophilia bacterium, assembly GCA_025936995.1. Taxonomy (GTDB): domain Bacteria; phylum Actinomycetota; class Thermoleophilia; order Gaiellales; family Gaiellaceae; genus Palsa-739. Next base: position 13,766 of record JAICSH010000007.1, read on the forward strand.
GACCGACGGCGGCGCCACGTGGTCGCTCAACCCGGTGACGACACCGGAGACGGTCGACGACCGCGAATGGATCGCCGCCGACACGAACAACAAGGTGTGCATCAGCTACCACGACGCCCCGCAGGGGATCACGGTCGGCTGCAGCACCGACGCCGGCCTCCTCTTCACGCAGTTCGCCTCCGCCCTCGACACGAACCATGCGTTCCAGATCTCGGAGAACGGGATCGGGAACCTGGCGATCGATCCGGCCTCGCACGTCATCTACCAGACCTACTCGGCGATCACCACGGCCGCGGAGACTCTTTGCGCGCCTCAGCTCGGCGTGTCGGCGGGTACGTGCGGCTACCACGGCGTCTACATGGCCGTCTCGACGGACGGCGGCGCGACGTTCACCGACTACCCCGTCTACATCAACCCGGATCCGACCGTCGGCTACGGCCATCAGTTCGTGAACGTCTCCGTCGACAGCGCCGGCAACGTCTACTCCGTCTACACCGACGACCACCACGTCTACTACTCCTTCTCGAGGGATCACGGGCAGACGTGGAGCGGCCCGTACCTGATCACGACCACGAGCGGGACGCAGATCTTCCCCTGGTCGACGGCCGGGGATCCCGGGAAGCTGGACGTCGTCTACTACCAGACTCCGTATTACGACGGCGTCAACACGCCGGACAACTATCCGAGCTCGGCCGCCTGGACGGTCGGGTTCGCTCAGAACCTGAACGCCCTCTCGCCCGGCTCGGCCTGGTCACGGCAGACCGCCTCGCCCACGAACCACTTCGGTGGCGTCTGCGAAGCAGGCGTGACCTGCAACGGCAATCGCGACCTGTTCGACGACTTCGGCGTCGCTGCCAGCCCGACGACCGGGCTCGCCTCGATCATCTACAGCGACGACCAGTTCGACCCGAACGGGCCGAACACGAGCGGCTGCGACGCAACGACGAACGACACCTCCAGCTGCAACCACACGGCGATCGCGACCCAGACCAGCGGGACGGGCATCTTCGCGGTCAAGAAGAAGAAGTAACCGACAGGCCAGGTGGGAGCGGTGACCGCCGCTCCCACCTCCTGACGCGCCGCCTAGTAGACCTGCTCCACGACGAGAATGTTGTACGGCGAGCGCGGCTGATTCGGCGCACTCTCGAGGTAGATGACGCGCCAGGGGCCGGAGCCGTTGGACAGATACAGCTCCTGGCCTTCCACCGGCTCCTTGTCGGGAACGTCGTAGACGTACTCCCGCATGACGACCGGACCGACGATCGATCCTTCACGGACGGTCCAGGAGAAGGGCGCCACAGCGCAGGAATTCTCACAGGTCGCCCGGCGGGCAGCGCCGGTGATCCTGATGGGCGGTGACGGGATCGAACCGCCGACCTCCTGCTTGTAAGGCAGGCGCTCTCCCAGCTGAGCTAACCGCCCGCTCTGGCGGAGGGTACCCCCGGGCCGTCGCTACCGGCCGGCGGCGCGAAGGACGATCTGCGCGGCCTGCTCGGCGGAGAGGTGGTCGGTGTTCACGACGAGGTCGTAGTCGGTCGGGGACTCGCGTTCGACCGAGTAGAAGCGCTGGAGGTAGTCGTTCCGGCCCGCGTCGGAGTCCTTGATCCTGCGCGCGGCCTCCCGCTCATCGAGCTCTTCCGCGGCGGCGACGCGCTGCTCGCGCGTCTTCGTGGACGCCGTGACGAACACGCGCAGCAGGTTCGTCCCGGGCTCGAGCGCGAACGACGCGGCGTGCGCGACGATGACGACGTTCCCGCGCGCCGCCGTCTGCTCGACGGTCTCGCGGATCAGCGTCCGGATCTCGGCCGGCCGGAGCACCTCCATCTCCACGGCGGCGGTGATCGGAGCGCCCAGCATCCAGGCGTCTCCTCCGCCCTCGGCGAGCGTCTCGAGGAACCGCCGGGCGAACGTCTTCCGGCTCTCCTCGTCCGCCACGTCCGTGGCGTCGATTCCTCCCTGGGCGGCCGCCTTGACGACGATCTCCTCGTCCACGTAGAGGAAGCCGAGCTCCTTCGCGACCTGCCTCCCGACGTCGTGGCCGCCGGACCCGGTCGTGTGCGACACGCAGACAACGGTGCAGGCCACGGGCCGACGCTAGAGCGGACGAGGGTCGAAGTCAAGGCTGCCGGGCGACGACCCGAGCGCCGCCGCAGCGACCCGCAGCACCTCGTGACCGCGGCGCATGCGCGCCCTAGCGCTCGTCGAGCTTCAGCGACGCGGAGTTGATGCAGTACCGGAGCCCCGTCGGATGCGGCCCGTCGGGGAAGACGTGCCCGAGGTGTCCGCCACAGCTCGCGCACAGGACCTCGGTGCGCACCATCCCGTAGCTCGCGTCCGTCTCCTCCTCGACGACCTCGTCGCCGGCGGGGGCGGAGAAGGCCGGCCAGCCGCAGCCGGAGTCGTACTTCGCGTCGGAGTCGAAGAGCTCCGCGCCGCACCCGGCGCAACGGTAGGTACCTGGTTCGAAGACGTGGTCGTACTCGCCGCTGAACGGCGCCTCCGTCCCCTTCTCGCGCAGGACGCGGTACTGCTCGGGCGTCAGCTCCTGGCGCCACTCCTGCTCGGACTTGTCAATCTTCGGCATGGAGCGAGCGTAGCCGTTCCGGAGAGGTGCCCCCAACGGGATTCGAACCCGTGCTACGGCCTTGAAAGGGCCGGGACCTGGACCGCTAGTCGATGGGGGCCCAGCGAGGACTCAGGCTACCCGCCGCGCCCGCCCGCGATGAGTCTTGCCGGGGGCTCCAGTCTCCATCCACGACCGATCAGCGCACCCGAGGAGAGAGCATGACCGCTACCTACACCTTCGACGTCTTTTCCAGCCTCGATGGCTTCGGCTCCGTCAGCGGCGGCGATTGGGGCGGCTACTGGGGCAAGCAAGGCCCGGAGCTGCTCGAGCACCGTCTCGCCCTGTACAGCGAGGAGCAGCGGATGGTTTTCGGGGCCACCACCTACCGGCTGTTCGCCGAGATGCTGGCCACGAGTACCGAGGAGTCCGAGGTGAGGGACCCCTGGGTCACGCGGATGGTGAACCTGCCGGCGACCATCGTGTCGACCACGCTGGAAGGACCCCTCGACTGGGTGGACGGGACCGTCGTGAGCGGCGACGCGGTCGACGTCGTCGCCCGGCTAAAGGAGGAGTCCGACGTGCCGTTGCGCTCACACGGGAGCCTGTCGATGAATCGGGCGCTGATGGCCGCCGGTCTGGTCGACCGCGTCCAGGTGACCCTCTTCCCCGTGATCACCGGCGAGAACGGATCGGCTGCGATCTTCGAGGGTGCGGCCGACTTCGACCTCGAGCTGCTCGAGACTCGAACGCTCGACGGCAACATCCAGGAGCTCATCTACCGGCCCACCCTGCATATCTCGGTCGCCTGAGACCTCAGGGGACATTCGGTCCCTGAAGCCATTACCCGCTACCCGCCGCCTCAACGAGCCTGCCTTGGAATGATCACGCCTTCACATCGCCTAGTGGAGGGAGAGTTCATGCTCCGGGTCAAGCCACGATTCCTTGCGCGTTCGCTGGCCGTGGTGGTGGTCGCCGTCGGCGTCGCAGGTCTCGGGGCCGCTTCAGCCGGCTCCGAGAGGATCGCGACGCACCGGTTTCCGACCGTGAAACCCGCGCTCACAGACGTCGAGCTCGTGTCCAGCGCGCTCACGCTGCCCACCGAGGCCCAGTGCTTCGCGATCGGACGGCGGTGCTTCACCGCGTCCTCGATGGAGAACGCCTACAACCTCCGGCCGCTGTACGCCTCGGGCAACGAGGGACAGGGAGTGACGATCGCGATCATCGACTCGTTCGGCAATCCGACCATGGCGGACGACCTCGCCAATTTCGACACGCAGATGGGCCTTCCGCACATGTGCGGCGAGCCTGGCCAGGCGTGCGGGGACGGGATTCCGACGTTCACGCACGTGTACTGGAACGGCAAGACCCAGGTGAAGTCTCCGCCGCCCAGCAGCCAGGGCACCGGCTTGCAGGAGCGTGACGGCTGGATCGTGGAGACGGCGCTCGACGTCGAGTGGGCGCACGCGATGGCTCCCCTGGCGAACATCATCAACGTGACCACCAACCCTGCCGAGACGCAAGGCGTGCAGGGCCTGCCGCAGATGATGGACGCCGAGCAGTTCATCGTCGACCACCACCAGGCGACCGTCATCACGCAGAGCTTCGGGACGACGGAGGAGAACTTCGACGGCACGCAGTCGCTCCTGAACCTGCGTCATGCGTTCGTGTCCGCCGCGCAGAACGGCGTCACCGTGCTCGCCAGCACCGGCGACTTCGGGACGGCGAACCCCGGCAAGACGCCGGTGTCCGATCCGGCCACGATCCCGTTCCCGACCGTCAACTGGCCGGCGTCGGATCCGCTCGTGACGGGCGTCGGCGGCACGTACCTGTGCAGCGATCCGATCACCGGCGCCGGCGTCGACTCCGTCGACCCGCCGGTCAACTGCCAGTCGAACCCGGGAATCCGGGAGATCGGCTGGATCGACGCGGGCGGCGGCTTCAGCCACGTCTTCGCGCGACCGAGCTACCAGGACGCCCTTCCCGCCGGCTCGACTCCGATCGGCGACATGCGCGGTGTCCCGGATGTCGCCTTCCAGGCGAGCTCCCGCACCGCTCCGCTCGTGTTCGCCGGTGGTTCGGGCGGGGGCTGGTTCCTCGTCGGGGGAACGTCGTGCTCGTCGCCGATGTTCGCCGGGATCGTCGCGATCGCCGACCAGGTCGCGGGCCACGGGCTCGGGCTCATCAACCCGACGCTCTACGCGCTCGCGTCCGGGCCGGGTTACGCCTCCGACTTCTACGACGAGACGACCGGCAACAACCAGGCCGATCCCGACGTCCCGGGCTACCCGGCGACGCCCGGCTGGGATCCGGTGACCGGCGTCGGCACGCCGAACGCCGCGAACCTCGTGCCCGCGCTCGCGGCGGGCTAGCGGTCTTCCTTCCGGGGAGCCGCTCCGGCGGCTCCCCGGCCTCAGCTCGGCCCGGCGTGCACGGCGTGGGTGTCCGTCCAGGCGATCATGCCGCCTGTGGTCGCCCCGAGGCGACGCACGAAGCCGGGGATCTTGCGTGGAGGGGCGATTCTCTTGCCGCTGACGGTGCACGGGAAGAGCCCTTCCTGTCCGGTGTACATGCCGCCCCGCCCGCCGTAGTAGCTGGTGTGCGCGAGCCGGTACGTAATGATGTGCTGGCACCAGGCGTGCGCGGTCGGCGCGAGGCGACGCGTCCTACCGCTGCGGAGGTCGAGAGCGACCAGGCGGGAGCCGGCCTTGAGCACCATCACGGTCGAGGTGATCTGGGGCGGCACGACTTCGTTGCTCATGAGCGGGATGTTCCGGCCGGCCCTGAACGACCACTTCGTCCTTCCGGTCTTCGGGTCGAAGCCCTGGATGGTCACCGACGCGTTCGCCGACACCTTCGGCTTCCCGCCGCTCAGCGGGTACGTCACCGTCCCCGTATCGACCATGCGCAGGCCGACCGACGCCGCCGTGCCGGTGGACGGGGAGGTGTAGCCCGCCTGGCTCCGGCCGGGGCAGAGCAGCGGCTGGCCGCACGAGTAGAGGCCCCTCGCGCGCCAAAGGACGCGCCCGCCGTTCGCCGTGAACCCCGCGGTGATGAGACCGCCCAGATCGAGAGACGCCTCGCCGTTCTTGATCGCGGGCCGGGTCGCGACACTCCCCACGTACATGCCGAGGTTGGCGAAGCGGTCGAAGTCCCAGCCGCCGTCGCTCGACGCACGCGGCAGCGGGAAGATGCGCGAGAGCGGGCGGCTCCACGCTTCCCGGCCGTTCGCGACAACGAGGAGCTGCTCGGGGCTCCGGCTGCCCGGGTCGAAGAGATCCGGACCGAGCTCCCGGCCCGGATCGTTGGCGGTACCCATCTTCACGTCCGCCAGCACCTTGCCGTCGGCGGTGGCGAAGCGGATCTGTCCCCAGCCGGCGCCGACGACGGTGCCGCTGACGCAGACCGCGCTCGGCTGGTCGGGGCAGATCTCCGGCCACGAGAAGAAGCGGCCGCCGTTCGAGCGCCAGAGAACGTTGCCCGAGGCGGCGTCCTTCGCCACCACGCGCGCGGCGCCGTTCCCGGGTGCTCCTACGCCTTCGAGATAGAAGACCGTCGTCCCGCGAACGGCCAGCTCCGCCGGTACGCCGGCCGTCACCGCCGACGGCGACGCCGGCGCCGCCCAGGCCGTTGAGCCCGTCCCAGCGTCGAGCGCCACGACCTCGAGCGTGCCACGGTGCTGCGCGTAGAACACGAACTTTCCGCCCACGGGCGCCGGCTGACTGACCGCGCCGACGTCGGTTCTCGTCCAGCCACGCCCGGTCACCGCGGACGAAGCCGAGCCGGCGAGCGAGGCAGCCGCCAGCGCTCCCCCCACGACCAGCAACAGACCCCAACGTCTCATGACCCGACCCTCCTGCGGTCTATTGGATACCTATATGTCTCTCGGCAGAGCCCGGCCCCGCCTTGAGTCACGATACGCCGCTGCGCGGCCGGAAGCTACGCGCGCGCGCTGAAGAGCGGCGTGGTCGTGGGCGCCGAGGCGCCGCCGGTGCGCTCGACGGTCACCGCGACAACCGCGTTCCGCGGCACGGTGCCGTGGAGCCGGACGGTCGTGCCTCCGCCGCCGGAGAAGAGCCCTGCGGGCCTGGCTCGCCTGCCCGCCGGGATCACCCAGGCCTCGTACGTCTTCCCGCTCGGCGCGCTCGAGAGGCCGGTGATGTGAAGCGTCGCGGTCCGGTCGGGGCCGAGGACGACGGTGACCACGCGCGTACGGCTCGACTGGCTGAGGGCGACCGCGAAGCCGACGATGACGCACGCCGCCGCGGCCGCCGCGACCCCCAGCCCACGTGCGACCCAGGGGCGCCGAAGGAGCGGGACGACGTTCGAGCGCTCCGCCGCCGCCGTGTCGAGGATCGATGCGCGCAGCCGCGGCGGGGGAGCCGGAGCGACCGTGCCGAAGGCGAGGGCGGTCGCGCTCTCGTTGAGCTCGGCGAGCTGCTCGCGGCACTCCTCGCACTGGCTCAGATGGCGCTCGTAGGCCTCGGCCTCGTCCGGGTCGAGCGCGTCGAGCGCGTATGCCGCGGTCAGGTCGTGGAGGTCCATGACTTCTCCGTCCCCGGTTCCCCGAGCTGCTCGCGCAGCCGCGAGAGCCCCGTGAACATCCTGCTCTTGATCGTACCGAGCGGCTGGCCGAGCCTCTCGGCGAGCTCCGTCTGGCTGAACCCTCCGTAGTACGCGAGCTCGAGGGCCTCTCGCTGGGTGTCGGGAAGCCGGCGCAGCGCGGCCTGGACTCGCTCGCGCTGCAGGCGGAGCCACGCGTCCTCCTCCACGCCTTCGACCGACGGCTCCGCGGCCTGGTCGAGCGACTCCGCGCGGCGTCGCTGCTCGCGGCGCACGGTGTCGACCGCGCGGCGGTGGACGAGGGTGAGGATCCACGTGCTCGCCTTGCCGCGCTCCGGGACGAACCGGGACGCGGTCCGCCAGATGGTGAGGAACGCGTCCTGCACCGCGTCCTCGGCGAGGGTCTTGTCGCGGACGACGCGGAGCGCGAGCCCGTACGCGGTGCGCCCGTAGCGGTCGTAGAGCTCGGCCAGCGCCGACTGCTCCGAGCGGGCCGCGAGCGCCACGAGCGCCTCGTCCGAGAGGTGAGCGAGCTGGCGATCCACGACATCCGATATTCGCCCGCGGGACGTGGTCGGTTCAACCCGTCGAACCGGTCCGGCCGCTCGGGCGAATGAGCGCCGACCGCATTCCGAGACGGCGGTGGGAGCCGCCGGGAAGGAGAACCAATGGAACGCCTGAGTAGGCGCTCGTTCGTGAAGATCGCCGGCGCGGCCACCGGCGCAGCAGCGCTCGCCGCTGCGCCGCCGATCGCGCGGGCCGCGGTCGGGGAGGACGGCGCCCAGCCGATCGACCCGACGGCCGGCGTGCCGACTGAGCCGCTCGTGGCGTACGTGCGCGACGCCCGCCGCGGCGAAGTGACCGTCACCGCCGGCACCTCCGAGCACACGTACCGCGACCGCGTCCTCGTGCAGCGCCTGCTGCGCGCGGCTCGCAGAGGGGGATGAGCTAGATGTCCTCCCATCGCGAAGGCCCGGCCATCAGCCAGGACCCGGTCGCCGACAACGCCGACACGTACGCGTTCGTCAGCCCGGACGACCCGACGACGGTCACGATCATCACCAACTACGTCCCCCTCCAGGGGCCGCCCGGGGGGCCGAACTTCTTCGAGTTCGGCGACGACGTCCTCTACTCGATCTACGTCGACAACGACGGCGACGCGCTGCCGGAGATCGAGTACCAGTTCCGGTTCCGCACGACGCTCCAGAACGAGGACACGTTCCTCTACAACACCGGCCCGATCGGGTCGCTCACCGACCCGAACTGGAACAAGCGGCAGCTCTACTCCGTCTCCGTTGTCCGCGGGAAGGGAAGGGCCGCTGTGCTCGGGACCGACCTCGCGTGCCCGCCGTGCAACATCGGCCCGCGCTCGACGCCGGACTACGACGACCTCGCTGCCGCGGCCGTGCATCACCTGCCGTCGGGCGAGACGGTCTTCGCCGGCCAGCGGAACGACGGCTTCTTCGTCGACCTCGGGGCGATCTTCGACCTCGGCGACATCAGGGAGATCCAGAACCTCCACCTGATCCCGTCCCCGGCCGGGACGAGCGTCGACCCGCTGAAGACGATGAACATCCACGCGATCGCGATCAAGGTGCCGATCCGGCTCCTGACGCGGGACGGCTCCGTGCCGAGCGATCCCGCCGGCGCCAAGGCCGTGCTCGGGATCTGGGGCGGCGCGAGCCGCCGCAAGGTGCAGATCCGCGACGGCTACTCGACGCAGTCGAGCGGGCCGTGGGTGCAGGTCTCGCGCCTCGGCAATCCGCTGTTCAACGAGGTGATCGTGCCCGTCGGCGACAAGGATCGCTGGAACGCGGTCGACCCGATCGACGACGTGGGTTTCGAGAAGTACGTGAACCAGCCGGAGCTCGCGAAGCTCCTGCCGGTCCTCTATCCCGGTGCATTCCCGAACCTGGCGGCGTACACCGCCAACCGGGCCGATCTCCACGCGATCCTGCTCACGGGGATCCCGGGCGGGATCGTCCCCGGGTTCCAGAACTTCACCGGCCCGAAGCCGGCGGACATGCTGCGGCTCAACGTCGCGATCCCGCCGACCGCCGCGAGCCCGAACGCCCTCGGCGTCGTCGGCGGCGATCTCGCCGGCTACCCGAACGGGCGCCGCGTGTTCGACGACGTCGTCTCGATCGAGCTGAAGGCGGTGGCAGGCGCAACGATCCCGCTCGTCGACCCGAGCTACACGGTCGACGGCGCGGTCGGTGCGGTCTCGTCGTACCTCACGCCGGGATCCGACCGCTACCAGGCGGCGTTCCCGTACCTCGGCACGCCGCACGACGGCTTCGACACGCCCTCGTCGTGAGCCCGAACCACGACCACTCCACCGACGCTCGGCCAGAGCACGTGATGCTCGACCTCGGGCCGGGCGTCGGGGCCTTCGTCCTCCGCACCGGTGCGGATCTGCACGGGACGGAGATCGAGATCAGCCCCGCCGGCCGCGACGGCGATCGCTCGCACAAGCAGGTCCACGAGCGGCCGGTAGCCGGCCGGCCGCTCTACGGCGCCGTCTTCGACCAGGTACCTGCCGGCGCCTACACCCTCTGGCTCGACGGCCGGCCGCTGCGGCGCAACGTCGCCGTGGCGGGCGCGGCCGTCACAGACATCTCACTCGAGGAGGAACCCCGATGATCGGCTGGACAAGTCCCACGCACCTCGCGCTCCTGCTCCTGATCGCGCTCTGCCTCTTCGGCGCCAAGCGGCTCCCGGAGATCGGACGCTCTCTCGGGAGCGGCATGCGCGAGTTCAAGGAGTCCGTCACGCACCAGGCGCTGCCCGAGCCCGCCAACCGCGAGACCGCCGACTGATGCGACCGCGCCGGCTCGCCCACGAAGAGGAGGCGACGCTCGTCGAGCACCTCGAGGAGCTGCGGGGACGGATCATGGTCTCGCTCGCCGCGGTCGCGGTGGCGACGGCCGTCGCGTTCGTCTTCCACGGCACGCTCCTCGAGTGGCTCGCACGGCCGTTGCCGCCCGCGCACCGGCACGTCGCCGCGTTCGGCGTGGCGGAGCCGTTCTCCGTCTCGGTCGCGGTGAGCCTGTACGCCGGGCTCCTCTTCGCGGTGCCGCTGATCCTGTGGCAGGTGTGGTCGTTCCTGGCTCCGGCGCTCGACCCTGCGGCCGAGCGCCGGATTCTCGCCCTGGCCGCGTTCGGGCTCGTCCTCGGAGCGGCCGGGCTCGCTTTCGGCTACGGGGTCCTGCTCCCGCGGGCCGTGCACTGGCTGACCGGCTATGACCCGAGCCACTTCCGGCTCCTCATTCGCGCGAGCAGCTACTACTCGTTCGTCGTCTCGGTGCTGCTCGGGGTGGTGTGCGTGTTCGAGCTGCCGCTCATCGTGCTGGCGCTGGTCGGTCTCGGCGTGCTCACCTCTGCCGGCCTGCGCCGGAACCGGCGGCGCGGCTACTTCATCGTCGCGGCGGCGGCGCTCGCCCTGCCCGGGCCGGACCCGGTGACGACGATGCTCGAGCTCCTGCCGATGTGGGCGCTGTTCGAGGGCTCGATCTGGCTCGCCGTGCTCGCGGAGCGGCGCGCGGCGAAGATGGCGCTCGTGGGAGCGGGGGCATGACGCGCGCGGAGTGGACGAGACTCGGCGGCTTCTCGGGCGGAGTCGTCCTCCTGCACGTGCTCGGCTTCGGGCTCTTCCTCTACTACCTGCCGCGGAACCCGGCGCTGACGGGCCTCGCCACGCTCGCGTACACGTTCGGGCTGCGGCACGCATTCGACGCCGACCACATCGCGGCGATCGACAACACGACGCGCAAGCTCCTGCAGCACGGCAAACGGCCGGTCGGTACGGGCTTCTTCTTCTCGCTCGGCCATTCGACGATCGTGTTCTCGCTCACGGCCGCGCTGGCCGTCGCGGCCGGGACGGTGCACTCGCGGATCCCGACGCTTCAGGCGTACGGGTCGACGGTCGGCGCGTCCGTCTCGGGGACGTTCCTCCTGCTGATCGGGGCACTCAACCTCTTCGTGCTGCTCGACGTCGTCGGCGTCTTCCGCCGGATGAAGCGCGGCCACTACGACGAGCAGGATCTCGAGCGGGCGCTGCTCAACCAGGGCTTCCTCAGCCGCTTCCTGCTCAAGCGCGTCGGCAGCCGCATCGACGCGAGCTGGAAGATGTACCCGCTCGGCGTCCTGTTCGGCCTCGGCTTCGACACGGCGACTGAGATCGGCCTGCTCGCGCTCGCCGCCGGCGTCGCGACGCACCACGTCCCGTTCCTCGCCGTGATCTCGTTGCCGCTGATCTTCGCCGCCGGGATGAGCCTCATGGACACCGCCGACGGCGCCTTCATGAGCCACGCGTACGGCTGGGCGTTCTCGAGCCCGGTGCGCAAGGTCTACTACAACATCAGCGTCACGAGCCTCTCGGTCGCCGTGGCGTGGCTGATCGGCGCGATCGAGCTCCTTCAGGTCCTCGCGGCGAAGCTCTCGCTGCACGGCGCCTTCTGGAGCCTGTTGGCGAGCCTCGACCTCGGCCGGCTCGGCTACGTGGTGGTCGGGCTCTTCGCCGCGACGTGGCTCTGTTCGATCACGCTCTGGAAGACGCGCCGCTACGAGCAGCGGTGGAGCGCCCTGCTCGAGCGGACGTAGCTAGGAAACGGCGCTCAGCGCGGGCGCGGCGGGAGCCTGCGGTGCGTGCTTCGCGCTCCAGAGGGTGAGCCAGTCGATCACGCGCTCGCCGGGGATGGGACGACTGATGTAGAAGCCCTGCGCGGTGTCGCAGCCGAGCTGCGTCAGGCGGTCCCAGAGCTCCTCGGACTCCACGCCTTCGGCGATCGCTTCCAGGCCGAGGTTGTGCGCGAGGTCGATGGTCGAGCGGACGATCAGGTCGGAGTCGCGATCGGTGCTCATCTGCTGGACGAACGACTTGTCGATCTTGAGCACGTCCGCCGGGAGGCGGGACAGGTGGGAGAGCGACGAATAGCCCGTGCCGAAGTCGTCGATGGCGATGCGGATTCCGCGCTTGGCGAGCCGGGTGAGGATGCCGTGCGCCCGCGTGGGATCGGTGAGGATCGTGTTCTCGGTGACCTCGACCTCGAGCAGCTGGGGATCGAGATCGAACTCGGCGAGGAGATCCGAGACCTGGGTCGGCAGGCCGAGATCGACGAGGTCGCGCCCGAACAGGTTCACCGACACGCCGATCGCGTGGCCGGCGTCCATCCACGCCCGCGCGTCGCGGAGCGAGCCTGCGAGGATGCAGCGCGTGAGCGAGCGGGCGAGGCCGCTGCGCTCGGCGAGGGGGATGAAGTCCGCGGTCGACAGTGGGCCGCGCTCGGGATGATCCCAGCGCACGAGCGCCTCGACCTTGCGGAGCTCGCCCGTCGCCATGTCGACGCGCGGCTGGTAGTGGATGAGGAGCTGGTCTTCGGCGATCGCCCGGCGGAGCTCGCTCGTGAGGGCGAGCCTCTGCGTCGAGTAATGATCGGTCCTGGCGCAGTAGATCTCCGCGGTCCGGGTTTCCTTCGCGCGATACATCGCGATGTCGGCATGGCGCATGAGCGCCTCGACGTCGGTCCCGTGCTCGGGATGGAGCGCGATGCCGACACTCGCCTCGACCTCGAGGGTCAGCCCGGCGACCCCGAACGGCTCCTCGAGTCCGTGGCGCAGCCGCTCCGAGACGAGCAGGGCCTCCTCCCGGCCGTTCGTGAGCCGGCAGACGACCGCGAACTCGTCGCCGCCGAGCCGGGCGACCATGTCGTGGTCGCGGATGAGGTTCTTCAGGCGGTCGGCGATGGCGCAGAGGAGCTCGTCGCCGCTCTCGTGTCCGAGCGTGTCGTTGATCTCCTTGAAGCGGTCGAGGTCGAGCAGGAGGACCGCGAGCGACCCGCTCTCGTCGGAGGCGGTCGCGAGCTCGTCCTGAACGCGCTGCCGCAGGAGCGTCCGGTTGGGCAATCCCGTCAGGGCGTCCTGTAGCGCGAGACGCTTGATCTCGTCCATCTGCCGGCCCAGACGATGGCTCGTCCGGCGGAGCAGGGGAAGGAGCAGGAGATAGAGGCCGAGCAGAACCGCCTCGAGCACTCCGGCCACGGGCAGGACGGCGTGCCAGGCGGCGCTCGCGACCGGGGCGTAGTCCTCGTAGAGAACGAGGGCCCCTCTCGGACCGCCGGCGCCAAGGCTGAGAGGAACGAATGATTGGACGACGCGGAAGTCGGACCCCGCGCCGTTCTCGATCGAGGTCACCGCCGTGCTGGACCTACCGCCGATGGCGTCCCGGACGCGGGCGGCGTCGACCGACTTTCCCGCGATGGACCCGAGATCGGAGTAGGCCAGCCGGCCGTCCGGCCTGTACACCGATGCACCGAGCGTGCCACCGAAGGTGACGCGGTGTGCGAAAAGGCTGTTGAGCTGCCGCCGTCGCGAAGCGCCGACTCGATCGGTCAGATCGCTCGGCCGTAGCTCGCCGTCGAGTACCGACCGAGCGACGAACTCCGCCTGGAAGCGAACCGTCTGCTCCGAGCGCGCGATCTCGTCGTGCCGGACGAAGAGGAGGATCGCGGTGCCGCCGAGCGCGAGCCCGAGCGCGGTGACGATCGCGAAGCGCAGGGCGAACCGGGGCGTCCGCGCCGCCGGGACGGTGGCGTGGCCGGCTCGGCCGCTAGCCACCGGAGGGGCCGCCGTGGCCTCGACCGTGGCCCGGGTCGCCGGACCCGCCCGGCGCGGGGTTGCTCCCGCTGCCGCCGCTGTTGCCCGGGCTGCCGCTATTTCCTGGGCTGCCGCTGTTGCCCGGGCTGCCGCTGTTGCCCGGGGTGCCGCTGTTGCCCGGGGTGCCGCTGTTGCCTGGGGTGCCGCTGTCGCCGGGCGTGCCTACGCCCTGGCCGGGGCCGCCGTCGCCGGGGTTGTTGCCGCCGTTGCCGGGGTTGTTGCCGCCGTTGCCGGGGTTGTTGCCGCCGTTGCCGGGGTTGTTGTCGCCGTTGCCGGGGTTGTTGCCGCCGTTGCCGGGGTTGTTGCCGCCGTTGCCGGGGTTGTTGCCGCCGTTGCCGGGGTTGTTGCCGCCGTTGCCGGGGTTGCCGCCGCCGTTGCCGGGGTTGCCGCCGCCGCTTCCGGGATTACCGCCGCCGTGTCCCGGGTTTCCGCCACCGTTGCCCTTACCGGGGCCGCCGCCACTGCCGGGGCCGCCACCACTGCCGGAGCCGCCACTACCGGGCCCGCCGCCACTGCCGCCGCTGCCGGGTGCGCCGGCGCCCGGGTCGGCAACGGTTGCGACGACCGGCTGGCTCACGCTCGAGCCGGCGTCCGATGCCACCGAGGTGACCGCCGGTCCCGCGTCGGATCCGCCGGCCGCCTCTACCGATGACGCGACGGGCGCAGCGGCCTCGGCCGCGACGAGGCGATCCGACGAAACAGCCGCGTCGCTGCCGGACGCCGGTGCATGTTCGGCGCCGGCCACCGGCTTGATGCCCAGCGCGACGCGTTGTGGCGCGGCGCTCGAGCCGAGCACGTCCGGCCGGGCGGTCGTGAGGGGAGTCACCAGCCGCTCGACGGTCGCGGGCGAGAGGGCGACAGCTGCGATGGAGGAAGCCGGAATGACGGCCGCGAATCCGACGAGAGGCAGCACTGCCTTCGAGAGGCGCACGTACCGCTTCCTGGTCGCGCGCCGGGGCGCCGGCTCGCCGCTGTCGCTCGCCGGGACGTCGACGGCGACCGCATAGTCGTCTTCGAGGTCGGAGATCCCGTAGGTCTCCGCCATCAGCTTTCCGGATGCGAGCACCCGCAGCGCGGTCCAGCGCCGGCGCACCTCGCGCTCGTACGCGCGCTCCTGCGCGCTGAGCAGGCGCACCTTCCCGGTCGGGGTGCGCATGAACTCCTCGCTCCAGCGGTCGGGGAGAGGAACCATGAGCTGGAGCTGGCGTTCGCCGAGCGTCAGGCGCAGCGTGACGCTCGCCTCCTCCTCGAGGACGCAGTAGGTGTCGACGCCGTGACGGCCGAGGAGGCGCTCGAGCTGCCCGCGGGGACTCAGGGGCTCCCGCTGCCTGCCGTTCGAGCCTGGCCGACGTGCCGCAGATGAAGATGAAGATGGCCGCATAACCACGATTTGTGGGTGGGCTCGCCGCTGAGCCCGCGCGGACAGTAGATCGACTTCCGATTTACGGCCTTCCCCCTATGGGGTGATCTCGAAGTCTCGCGCTACCGCGGGTGGAGCGGGAGGACGAGCGGCGGCCGAGGGTTCTGCGCGAAGTCGAAGTCGGCTGCGAGGTTGCCGAGGACGGGTTCGTCCTCACGGACGTCGGGGCGAGGGTCGGGGCGCCCGTCGGTCATGGGATCGAGGCGCCGCCCGCCGAGAAAGTCGTCCTCGATGAACCTGAGGTAGGCGTCGAAGCTGAGCGTCTGGTGGTCGACGTAGCCCTTCCGCGCGTATGGGCTGATCACGATCCCCGGTACACGAAGGCCGTAGCCCTGGGCATCGACGAACGGCGGCTTCACGTGGTCGTAGAACCCGCCCCAGTCGTCCCACGCGAGGAAGATCGCCGTGCTGTCCCAGTCGGGGCCCTCCATCACCGAGTTCACGAGCTTCGTCACCCACGCCTGTCCCTGCGAGATCGGCGCGCCGGGGTGGTCGCTGTCGGCCCAGTCCGGCGTGACCCACGAGACATCGGGCAGTGTTCCGCGGGCCGTGGCCGCGTAGAACCTCGAGAGCGGCTCGTGCGCGGTTGCGCCCTGGCCGTCCTGCCGGACATCGGTGAAGTCCGGCAGGGGGTCCCAGAACCCGGGTGTGCTCGCTCCCTCGAGGCGGGTGTAGCAGCTGATCGGCCCGGTGAGGCAGTCGGGGGACGAGCCCTTCTCCACGTAGGACGCCCACGTGATGCGGTACTTATGCAGGAGGTACGTGAGATCGGTCCAACCGTAGAGCGGCCCATGCGGATGTCGCCGCAACGTCGCGCTCGGTCCGCGTCCCGGGCCGCTCAGATTCGTCGTGCACGTGCTCGCCCGGTACGGGTCGGCGCACTGCGCGGACCACCCCGAGACGAGCCAGAGATGCGCCGGAAGGCTCCAGCCCCAGTTCGGCTCGAACATGTGGTCCTGGAGGACGAAGTTGCGGGCGTACGTCCAGTAGTTCGGGATCTGGCCGGCGTCGTGGTAGCTCATGACGTCGGGGCGACGGAGACGGGCGCACGCCGAGGCGCGCGGACGTCGTCGGCAGCCTTTGATCAGCTTCCGGTCGGTGACGCGGATGAACCCATCCATACGCCCGCCGTCCACGTCTTCCTTGCCGGCGAGGGGGCCGTGCTCACCGCCCGAGTCGTCGGCGCCGTTCGGGTCGAGAAACGGCTTCACGCAGCGTCCGACTCCGTTCGGGACGCAGACGGTCGGGACGCCGTGCCTCGTCGGGATCCCGTCGGCATGCGGGTACGTGCCGAAGAACGAGTCGAAGGACCGGTTCTCCTCCATGATCACGACCACGTGCCGGATCAGGTGGATGTCGCCGGCCCGGCGCGTGCGCTCGGCGCCTGCGACCCCGGAGCGGGGCGACGAGGAGCCGCATCCCGCCGCCACGAGGACGAGCACGAGCGCGGCTGGGGTGGCGAGGCGTCTCAGCTGAATGGCGGATGGAGCGGAAGGATGAGCGGCGGTCGAGGCCTCTGGTCGAAGTCGAAGTCGTCGACGAGGTTGCCGAGGATCCTCGCGTTCTCACGGACGTCGGGCCGCGGATCCGGGCGGTCGTCCGTGCGCGGATCGAGGCGGCGGTTGTGAAGGAAGTCGTCCTCGATGAACTTGAGGTAGGCGTCGAAGCTGAGCGTCTGGTGATCGACGAAACCGTGTTTCGCGTAGGGGCTGATGACGAGGGCCGGGACCCGTAGCCCGTAACCCTGCCCGTCGACGCGGGGCGGCCTGACGTGGTCGTAGAAGCCGCCCCAGTCGTCCCAGGCGAGGAAGATCGCGGTCGAATCCCAGTCGGGGCTGCGCATGATCGTGTCGATCAGCCCGGTGACGTACGCCTGTCCGGCCGAGATGAGCGCTGGAGGATGGTCGCTCACCGCCTGCGCGGGGGTGATCCACGAGACCGACGGAAGCGTCCCGTCCTGCGCCTCCTTGTAGAAGGCGGTTAGCGGGCGGACGTCCGCGAGCTGGTGGTCCGCCTTGACCGTGTCGAAGTACGGCAGGGGATTCCAGATTCCCGGCGTCTTCGCGTTCTGGGGCACGGGCGCACAGAACATCGCGTCGTCGTCGCAGTCGGGCTGGGCGCCCTTCGCGACGAAGTAACCCCAGCTGACGCGGTGCTTGTGCAGGAGGTACGTGAGGTCGGTCCAGGCGTAGTCCGGCGGCCTGCCGGTCGTGTTGCCGGGCTCACCCGGAGGCGAGCCCGGATCCTGGACCGCCGGACGGCAGCTCATCGGGTCGCCGTGGCGCGTGCATCTCGCCGACCAGCCGGAAACGAGGAAGAGGTGCGCCGGAAGGCTCCAGGACGTGTCCGACTCGAACATGTGGTCCTGGAGGACGAAGTTGCTCGCGTACTCCCAGTAGTTGGGGATCTCGCGCCAGTCGTGGTAGCCCATCACGTCGGGCCGGTCCGGCGTGTAGGAGCAGCGCGGGTCGTCGAAATGGAGCCTGCAGTAGTGCATCCGCCCTTGCTCGGCCTGGTCGACGAAGCCGTTCATCCGGCCGCCGCCGATGTCGGACAGGGCGTTGCCGTGGCCGTGCGGTCCGCCCGCGTTCCGTTCGGAGGCGTCGTGGAACGGACTCTCGCAGTGGCGTTCCCGCGGATTCGGGACGCAGGGCACCGTGCCCGGATGGCCCGCCAGCCCGGGGATCCCGTCGGCGCCCGGATACGTCCCGAAATAGGAGTCGAACGAGCGGTTCTCCTGCATGATGATCACGACGTGGCGGATCTTGTGGATCCCGTCACGGGTGCCCGCGCGCGCCTCGTGCCTGCGGCCCGGAATCTCGCCCGAGGCGAGCAGGAGCACGCTGACAGAGACCCCTGCGAGAACGGCAGCTACCACAGCCCGCTTCAACGCGGGGCGCAGCGTACGGGCCGTGCTTGAGAGCTAGGTGAGAGCTCGCGGTCGGCTCAGAGGAACATGACCCAGGTGCGGGTCGCGCCGCAGGAGCAATCCTTGTGCTTTGCGGAGCAGCCCCGGCAGTCCCAGTGCTCCCACCAGATCCATTTCAGGTGCTGCACCTCGAGGGCGAGGAGAGCGAGAATCCAGAGGAGGATCGCAGTCCGCGACACTCCTGCACAGTCGCATAAGGACGGGCGGCCCGCAATGGGCCGCCCGACTCATGCTCGAAGCGCGTCCGGCCTACCAGCGCCGGGCGCCGGCGCCGCCGAAGCCGCCGGTGAACATGCTGATCAACCAGATCAGCGCGAGCACTGCCGCAACGATGAACAGCCAGTGCACGACGAAGCCGACGCCGAACGCGATGATCGCGAGAATCGCGAGCAGAACCAGCAACAGCATCTCCTCACCCCTTTTCCCGCGAGAGCGGGGGGTCGTTTTCGTGGTTCGGCATTGAGAACGGCTAAGGCGCAGCAGCGGTTACGCGCATCTCGCGCTGGGACTTCGCAGCGCGATCTTGTTGCCCGGCCCGGCGTCGCCGCTTTACCCTTGCAGCGAGGCGGTTGAGGGACCGCGTCGTGTGAAGCCGTGACCGGACGTGGAGAGAAGCCAGAACGCTCCGAGCGGGACGTCCTGCTCGAGGTCAACGCGCACGTCCACGCGGCGGCGAAGCGGTTCGCGGGCACCGAGCCCGAACCCGACGTCTGGGACTTCACGTGCGAGTGCGGTGCCCCCGACTGTCGTGTCTCCGTGCGTCTCACTCTGCCCCAGTACGAGGAGCTGCGCGCCGCGGGCCGGCCCGTTCTCGCCCCCGGGCACGAGCAGGTCGCCTCGGGCGACGACCCGCCGACGGCGTAGCTCGAAGCCCGCATAGAGTCAGGGTCGGTGGCTGCTCTCGACCTCACCGGCAAGCGCGCGATCGTGACCGGCGCCTCGTCCGGCATCGGCCGCGCGACCGCGGCAGCGCTTGCGGCCGCGGGCGTGCGGGTGGTGGGAGGCGCGCGACGCGTCGAGCGGCTCGAGACCGAGGTCGCGCTGGAGCTGGACGTGAGCGACGCCGCGAGCTGCGAGCGGTTCGTCGCGGAGGCGCTCGAGCGGCTCGGCGGCCTCGACATCCTCGTCAACAACGCGGGCCTCGCACTCGGCCGCGCGCCGTTCGACGAGTCGACCGAGGAGGACGAGGCTCCGGTCCTCGCGGTCAACGTCGCCGGCCTGATCCGGATGACACGGCTCTGCCTGCCGCACTTCGGAGACTGGGGCCACATCGTGAACATGGGGTCCGTCGCCGGCCGCCAGGCCTACGAGAACGGCGCCCTCTACGTCACGTCGAAGTTCGCCGAGCGCGGCTTCACGTACGCCCTGCGCGAAGACCTCCTCGGCCGTCCGGTCCGCATCACGACGATCGACCCGGGGCTCGTCGAGACCGACTTCTCGCTCGTCCGCTTCAAGGGGGACGAGGAGAAGGCCGCTGCCGTCTATCGCGGCGTCGACGCGATGCAGCCGGACGACATCGCCGAGTGCATCCTCTTCGCCCTCACCCGTCCCTGGCACGTGAACGTCGACGAGATCGTCGTCAAGGCGCGCAACCAGTCTTCCGGGGGGCGCATCCTGCGGGACGAATGAGCTTGCGCGTCGTCATCGTGACGCGCATCCCACCCGTGCTCGCCGGCTTCGACGCGGTCGTCCGGGAGGCGGGGCACGAGCCGGTCGCGCTCCTGACGATGCGGAACGTTGACGGGCGGTACGGCCCTCTCGCGATGACCGAGGAGCTCGTGATGGGCGCCGCCGCGGAGCTCGACGTCCTCCTTCCTGCGCGCCGGAGCACGATTGCTCCGCTCCTCGCGTCCGTCCAGCCGGATCTCGTCGTCTGCATGGGCTTCCCGTGGAAGATCCCGGCCGATGCGCTCGCGGTGCCGAGCCTGGGCTGGCTCAACGGGCACCCGTCGCTTCTCCCGCGGCACCGCGGCCCGCTGCCCGTCGCGTGGGCGATCCGGGAGGGTGACGCGGAGATCGGGATCACGTTCCACCGCATGGACGCCGACCTCGACACCGGGCCGATCCTCTCCCAGCGGAGCTTCCCCGTCGGTGAGCTCGAGCCGCCCGATGTCTTCTTCCCCCGAATGGCGCCGGTCGTGGGCGAGGCGCTCGCGGAGGCGCTCGAGCGGCTGGCGGCCGGCGACGAGGGGACGCCGCAGCCGGAGGGCGGCGACTACGAGTCCTTCTTCAGCGAGGACGACGCGTGGCTCGACCTCTCGCGACCCGCCGAGGAGGTGCACCGGCTCGCCTGGGCGTGGCGCTACGGGATCGCGCTCACCGGGACGCGCGGCGCGCTGCTCGAGCTCGAACGCAGGCCGGTCCGGGTGCTCGCGACCTCCCTCTCCGAGGTCGAGGACGCGCGGCGGGTCGACTGCGCGGACGCGCCGCTCTGGATCGTCGAGACGGAGGAGCTCAGCGAGGAAGAGGCCAGGAGCTCCAGCGCTCCGGCTCCATCCACGCGCTGAAGCGGCGCGCGGCGCGGTTGTGGAACGGGCCGCCGCCGTACCGGATCGACAGCCGGTCGATGCCGGCGAGATCCGGATCCTCGTCGATCGCGACGATCCGCCCCAGCAGCGTGACCTGCGCGTACCAGTCGTCGGCTCCGAGGACCGTCAGCGCGACGCCCGGGTTCTCACGCATGTAGCGCAGCCGGAGGCGGCTCTCGTCCATGTTCAGGAAGACGCGGCCGTCCTCCCAGTCGTACCAGGTGGCGGCGGTGTGGGGGGCGCCGGCCGGGCTCACGGTCGCGACGACGGCCGGATTCGGCCGTGCGAGGAAGGCGTCGACCTCGGGCGGAACTGGGACGCGCGGCACGCCGCCGAGCCTACTGAGCGGCGGCGGGCACGGCGTCGGTCCCTTCCTCGAGCCCGACCTCTCGCACGACGCGCAGCCGGATGACGAACAGTGTGCTGGCGACCACCCAGGCGGCCGCGATCGCGAGGTCGGCCTTGAGCCCGATCACCGTCGAGATCGGGCCTGCGAGCGCATAGCCGGCCGGCAGGAAGACCATCGCCCCCATCCAGCCGTACGACGCGACGCGCGCGAGCTTTTCGGGCGCGACCATTCGCTGCAGCGTCGTGTCCCAGACGACGGACCCGAGGGCGAACGCGAACCCGGCTCCGGCCGCCGCCGGCGTGAGCAGCAGGGTCGTGGGATGGAAGGCGAGGATGAGGTTCTGCACCGCGGTGAGCGTGAAGAGAGCGCCGGTCGCGACGAGCGGTCTCCGGAAACGAACGCGCAATCCGGCGAGCCCGCCGAGCAGTGAGCCGAGCCCTTCCCCGGTGACGACGAACGCCCACGAGCCGGCGCCGTGCATCGACTGCTTCGCCACGTACGGCCCGAGCACGAAGAACGGCGCGTACGTGATCAGGAAATAGAGCGAGACGAAGAGGACGAGCACCCAGACCCAGGTCTGCTCGACGAAGGCGCTCCACCCCTCGCGCAGCTCACGCAGGAACCCGGCGCCGGCGCGGGCGATCGACTCGACGTCGATCCGCGAGAGGAGGGCAGCGCTCGCCGCATACGTGCCTGCGTCCACCAGCAGCGCGGTGCCCGAGCCGATCAGCGCGACGATCGAGCCGCCGATCGCCGCGCCGAGCGGGAACGCCGCGTACCTGGCGATCGCGAGCAGGCCGTTCGCCTGCTGGAGCTGATCCTCGGGCACGACCTCCCGCACGAGCCCGTACGACGCGGGCGAGTAGAAAGCGACCGCCGCGCCGCCGCAGCCCTGGAGCGCGATCAACTCCCAGACCTGCGCGTGGCCGGAGAGGAGGAGCACGCCCATCGCGGTCCGGACGGCGGTGCTCGCGGTATCGGAGCCGATCATCACGACCCGGCGCGGGAGCCGGTCGCCGACCACTCCGCCGAAGGCGAGCATCGTCACCTGCGCCAGCGTCCAGGCGGCGAAGCTGAGGCCGACCGCGGTCGCGCCGCCGCCGTTGTCGAGGATCGCGAACGCAACGGCGATCGGCGCGAGATACGTCCCGACGTACGAAGTCGCCCGCGCCGCGAACAGCAGCCGGAACGCGGGGAGCCCGAACGGAGCGGTCACGCCCGTGATCGTGACGCGCTACGAGTCGGTTGACAAGCGGGCGCCCCGCTTCTCGGCCCAGCGCCGGAGCCCGCGGTACGACTGCCAGAACGGCATCGCCTGACCGTAGGCGTCCATGTCCTCCCCGGAGTCGGCGAGCTCGGCGAGCGCGTGCTCGACGAACTCCTCCTCGGTCGCGCCGCCTTCGACCGACTCTGCCCAGTCGTCGAGGGCGAGGCGGAGCGCGGTCACGTGGCGCCCGACGTCGTCCGCGACGCCGAAATGGACGAGTGCGAGCCGTTCGGGAGCCCGGCGCTCGATCTCGTCGAGCGTCTCGTGCCACGCCTCGACGTCCACCTCGGGCGGCGGCGTCGGCGGCATGACGAAGCGGCCCGGGAGGACGCGCACGCCGCAGGCGTCGCCCGCGTAGAGCGTCCCGTCCGGGTCGAGGTAGCAGACGTGATGCGACGCATGGCCGGGGCTCGGGAACCACTCGAGCCCGAGGATGCTTCCGCCGTCGAGCGCGTGGACGTTCGCCTCCGGCACCGGCGCGAGCTCGCCCCAGAGCGAGTCGAACGTGTCGCCGTAGAGGCGGCGCGCGCTCTTCTCCAGCCGGGACGGATCGACGAGGTGCGGCGCGCCGATCGGCGAGACGTGCACCTGCAGCGCCGGGTGCTCACGGACGAGAACGCCGGCCGCGCCGGCGTGATCGAGGTGGATGTGACTGAGCAGGAGGTGGCGGAGGTCGGTGAGTGCGAGGCCGCGGGCTGAGAGCCCGGCCTTGAGCGCGTCGATCGTCGTCGACGGCCCGCAGTCGAAGAGCGCCGGCCCGTCGTCGGTGTCGAGCAGGTAGCTCGCGATGACCCGCTCGCGGCCGAGGTGGCGGAGGTCGATCGGCTCCGGCGCCATCGCTATTCGCCCTGGCGCTCGCGCGCAGTCGCGAGAATCCGGGCCGCCTCGTCGCGGTTACCCCAACCGCGCGTCTCCGTCCGCTTCGACGGCTCGAGGTCCTTGTAGCGCTGGAAGAAGTGCTCGATCTCGTCGCGCAGCTCGGCGGCGACGTCGTGGATGTCGCGGATCCGCTCGAAGGCGGGGTCGCCATCGGGAACGGCGAGCAGCTTTTCGTCCGGCCCTTTCTCGTCCTCCATGTGGAAGACGCCGATCGTGCGCACGCGGATCCGGCAGCCGGGGAAGGTGGGGTCGGAGACGAGGACGAGCGCGTCGAGCGGATCGCCGTCCTCGGCGAGCGTCCCCTCGACGTAGCCGTAGTCGGCGGGATACGCCATCGCGGTGAACAGGCGCCGGTCGAGCACGATCCCGCCGAGCTCCTCGTCCCACTCGTACTTGTTGCGCGACCCCGAGGGAATCTCGACGAAGACGACCGCCTCGCCGCCCATCAGCGCGAGCGCGCCGCCGCCGGGACGAGCGCCTGCTCGAGGTCGTCCACGAGATCCGCCGCCGACTCGATCCCCACCGACAGACGGACGAGGTTCGGCGGCGCGG
This sequence comes from Thermoleophilia bacterium, assembly GCA_025936995.1. Classification (GTDB taxonomy): domain Bacteria; phylum Actinomycetota; class Thermoleophilia; order Gaiellales; family Gaiellaceae; genus Palsa-739. Next base: position 37,470 of record JAICSH010000007.1, read on the forward strand.
CGAACGGCGCGTCGGCCGTCGCGGCGTGCGTCATCCGCGCCGGCACCTCGACCAGGCTCTCGACGCCGCCGAGCGACTCCGCCAGCTGGAAGAGCCGCGTGGCCGCGGCGATTCTCTCCGCCTCCTCGGGCGACTCGGCCAGGAACGAGACCATGCCGCCGAAGTCGCGCATCTGGTGCGCCGCGATCGCGTGGCCGGGATGCGTGGGCAGGCCGGGATAGAGGACGCGTTCGACGCGAGGGTTCTGTGCGAGCACGGCGGCGATCTCCGCCGCGTTGAGGCAGTGCTGCCGCATCCGCACCGCGAGCGTCTTGATCCCGCGCAGCACGAGCCAGCAGTCGAACGGCCCCGGCACGGCGCCGAGCGACTTCTGGAGGAAGCGCAGGCGCTCGGCCACGGTCGGGTCGTTCGTCGCCGCGAAGCCGCCGACGACGTCGGAATGGCCGCCGAGGTACTTCGTCGTCGAGTGCACGACGACGTCGGCGCCGAGCTCGAGCGGCCGCTGCAGGTACGGGGTCGCGAACGTGTTGTCGACGACGAGCAGCGCGCCGGCCGCGTGCGCCGCCTCCGCGGCGGCGCGGATGTCGATCACGTTCAGCATGGGGTTCGACGGCGTCTCGATCCAGACCATCCGCGTCTGCTCGTCGAGGTGCTCGGCGAGGTTCGTGAAGTCCTCCGCCGGGAGGTAGTCGAAGCGGTAGCCCTTCGGCTCGTAGACCTGCGACGTCATCCGGTAGACGCCGCCGTAGACGTCCGCGATCAGGACGACGCGGTCGCCGGGATTGAGGAGGTGCATGAGCGTCGTGGTCGCGCCGAGGCCGGAGGAGTAGGCGACGCCGTGCTCTGCGGACTCGAGCGACGCGAGCGCGGTCTCGAGCGCGTGGCGCGTCGGGTTCGCGACGCGCGAGTAGTCGTAGCCCTTGTGCTCGCCGACCGCGTCCTGGACGTACGTCGACGTCTGGTAGATCGGCGTGATGATCGCGCCGGTGGCGGGATCCGGCTCCTGGCCCTCGTGGATCGCGCGGGTCTCGAAGTCCATGCGGCGATTGTAGGCTCGCACGGGTGGACGACAGGGAACGCGAGCGGATCGTCGCGCGGTGCGAGCGCTTCGTGAACTCCTGGTCGGCCCCGCGCGATCCGGCCGAGACGTTTCGTGCGCTCGCCGACCGCGCCGGCGCGCGCCTGGACGTCTACGGCGGCGGCGAGAGCGTGAAGCGGCTCGAGTCGCGCGTCGCCGGGCTCGTCGGGAAGGAGGCGGCCGTCCTCTTCCCGAGCGGCACGATGGCGCAGCAGGTCGCGGTGCGGATCCTGTGCGACCGCAGCGGCCGCTCGACCGTCGGCTTCCATCCGCAATGCCATCTCGACGTGCACGAGGAGCGCGGCTACGAGCACCTGCACCGGTTGCACGCACGGCCGATCGGACACCACGACCGGCTCCTTGCGCGTACCGACCTCGACGAGGTGAAGGAGCCGCTCGGCGCGCTGCTTCTCGAGCTTCCGCAACGCGATCTCGGCGGGCAGCTGCCCGCGTGGCGCGACCTGCGCGCGCAGACGACCTGGGCGCGCAGGCACGGTGCCGCGCTGCATCTCGACGGGGCGCGCCTCTGGCAGTGCGGGCCGTTCTACCGGCGACCGCTGCCGGAGATCGCGGCGCTGTTCGACACCGTGTACGTCTCGCTCTACAAGGATCTGGAGGGGCTCGGCGGCTGCGTGCTTGCGGGGCCGGAGGACGTGATCGAGGAGGCCCGGGTCTGGCGGGTCCGGCACGGAGGCAGGCTCTCGACGTACGAGCCGATGGCGCTCTCCGCGGAGCGCGGTCTCGACGAGATCCTGCCGCGCATGCCCGCGTTCGTGCGCAAGGCGCGCGAGATCGGAGTCGCGCTCGCCAGGGTCGACGGCGTGGAGGTCGTTCCCGACCCGCCGCAGGTCGCGATGCTGCACGTCCACGTCCGAGGCGAGCTCGAGCGCCTGAGCGACGCATTGTTCGAGCTGGCGAAGGAGCGGCGGACGCTGATCGCCGGCTACTTCGCGCCGACCGCGCTGCCGCGCGTGCAGAAGACCGAACTCTCCATCGGAGCGGCGTCTCTCGACGTCCCGACCGCCGAGATCGCGGAGCTCTACGCGGAGCTCGTCACGCGGGCGGCAAAGAGACGACGGCGCGCCGCGAAGCGGGCGCCGGCGAAGCGGCGGCGCTAGGCCTCGATCCGCTCGGCGCCGAGGAACCCGGCGAGACTCGCGAGCGGCTCGTCGAGGTCGACCGGCTTCTCGCCCGGCTCCCACCACAGCCCCTTCACCCGCAGCACCTTCTCGCGCCGGTCGAAGACGGGCTCGATGCGGCCGGCGAGCCGGTCGCCGTGCAGGATCGGGAGGACGTAGTAGCCGTACTCGCGCTTCGCCGCGGGGACGTACATCTCGAGCCGGTAGCGGAAGCCCCAGAGCTTCTCGGCGCGCGCGCGGTCGTGGACGAGCCGGTCGAAGGGGGAAAGGAAGGTGACGCGCTCCGGCACCGCGCCGTCCTCGGCTTCCGGGTGCACGACGAGCCGGCCGCGCTCGAGGCGTATTCCGAGCGAGCGCCAGCGCTTCTCCTCGCGGAGCCGGCGCGCCTTCGGGAGCGGCAGCGTCTCGGTCTCGGGGTACCAGCGCTCGGCGAGATCCCAGACGCGCTGCTTGCCCTGCCTCCCGACGACGGCGACCTCGCCGCGCGCGCTGAGGCACTCGAGCATCAGGCCCATCTTCCGAGCGCCCCACCAGCGGTGCGCCTCGCGGCTGTGGCTCGGCGCGTCCTCGATCTCGCGGGAGAGGAGAGGCCCGCGCTCGCGCAGCTCCTTGAGGACGTAGCGGCGGTACGCGGCATGCTCCTTCAGCCAGCCGATGATCCGCAGGTCGAGGGGCCGGTCGCGGCGGCGCATGAACGCCTTGAGCATCGGCAGGTCCTCGATCGGGTAGAGGAAGGCGTCCCACTCGACGAGCTTGCGCTCCTTCCAGAGCAGCCGCTCCAGCTCCGTCGTGTCGACCGGTCCGAGCCGGCTCCAGAGGACGAGGTGCTGGGGCGGCGCGACGGTGGAGATCGGGTCGAGCTGGAGGAAGCCGAGCCGGCGCACGGTCGCGAGCACGCCGCGCGCGCTGCCGTCGAGTCCTTGCGCGCGGACCGCGATGCGGCGCGCCTCCTCGACGGGGACCTCACGCATGGCGCACCTCCTCGAGCCCGAGGACGCGGGCGAGCCGGGCGGCGGCACGCTCGAGCTTGGCCTCGACGTTCCCCCGCACGCGCGGCTCCGGGTGGAAGCGGCGGATCTGGAGGACGCCCTCGGCGCGATCGGCCTTGACGTCGGCCCGGCCGACGATCCGGTCGCCCGCGAGCAGGGGCAGCACGTAGTAGCCGTAGAGCCGCTCGTGCTCCCGCTTGTAGACCTCGATCACGTGCCGGAAGCCGAAGAGCCGCTCGAGCAGCGGCCGGTCCCAGAGCAGGTTGTCGAACGGGCAGAGGAGGACGGGCGGCGCGGGGTCGCCGTCGAGCTCTGCCGCGGTGTCGACGTAGAACGGCGGTCCGCCGTCGTCGGCGTCCACCTCGCGCAGGAGGCCCTCGTCGACGAGCGCGAGGACGTGGTGGTGCAGGCGCGCGCGGCCGCCCTTGAGCCGCCAGTGCTCGCGGATCGCCGGTTCGGTCAGCGCGCCGCGGGCACGGACGGCGAGAAGCGCGAGCGTCCGCAGTGTCTCGTCCTCGTCCGGGACGGGCGCGTCGAGGAAGGCGCGGGGGACGACGCGTTCGGCGAGGTCGTAGCGGCGCTGGAACGAGTCGCGGCCCGCGATGACGAGGACGCCGCGGTCCCACAGCGCCTCGAGCACCGCCTTTGCGGGCGTGCGGCCCCACATGTCCGTGCTCGTGCGCGTGCCTCCGAAGTCGCGCGAGGCGAGCGGGCCCTCTGCGCGAATGCGCTCGAGGACGGGCTCGACGAGCTCCGCATGCTCCCGCAGCGCCCGGTCGTGGATGCCCCAGTGTCCGCTCCCGTCCATCGTGCGGCGGCAGTGCGGCCAGAGCTCGATCGGCAGGAGGCAGGCCTCGTGCGCCCAGTACTCGAACACGCGGCCGGACGTGAGCAGATCCGGCAGCTCCGCCTCGTCGTAGGCGCCGATGCGGCTCGTCAGCGTGAGCCGGTGCGCCCGGTCGACGGTCGAGATCGAGTCGAGCTGGACGGCACCGAGGTGTCGGATCGCGCCCTCGAGCTCGCCTGCCTGAGCCCGCCGGAAGCGTGGCGCATATGCCTGGGTGGAGACCATGAGCCGCCGGATCCCGGCGAGGCTGACCGTGACGGTGGCCATGGGGCTCTACCTACCAGGTAGCTGCATCGCCGTGCAGCGCAACTCGATAGCCTCTCGCCGTGCCTCGCCCGAGACGTCGCAACCCCTGGAGCTCGACCGGCGAGGTATTCCTCTGGCTCCTCTTCACGGCGCTTCTCTTCCCGGCGGGCTTCGCGGGCTGGGCCGTCGGGCACTACACGTCGCTCGGGAAGTCCCCGGCAACGGTCGTGCACACGGTCACGGTGTCCGGCTCCACGTCGTCGTCGACGACGACCTCGTCGACGAACACCACGCCGGCCACCACGACCTCCTCAGGTGGAGGCGGAGGCGGTGGCGGAAACGCGGCGGCGGGCAAGTCCGTGTTCTCGTCGAACGGCTGCGCCTCGTGCCACACGTTCCAGCCGGCCGGCGCGACCGGCACCATCGGTCCGAATCTCGACTCGGCGCCGACAACTGACGCGAAGGCCGACAAGAACATGGCGCTGGCGGCGTTCGTCAAGGAGTCGATCGTGAACCCGGACGCCTACATCGCGAAGGGCTACTCGAAGGGGCTCATGCCGACGACCTTCGGCAACTCCCTCTCGAGCTCGCAGCTGAACGACCTCGTCGCCTTCATCGTCTCCGGCGCGAAGAGCTAGCCGCTCCGCTCAGGCGTAAGGACGCTCGCCCAGTCGGAGGTTCAGGCGCCGGCCGCGTAGACGCGCCACTCGCCAGGCAGACCCTTGAGCTCGTGGACTCCATGCTCCTCGAAGCTGAGGCCGGAGCCGGAGACGAGATCCTTGACGGTCTGAGAGACGAGCACCTCGCTCGGCCCGGCGAGCGCGGCGATCCGTGCCCCCGTGTGGACGGCGATGCCGCGGATTTTCGACCCGTCGAGCTCGCATTCGCCGGTGTGAACCCCGGCGCGGATCTCGATGCCCAACTCCTGGACGGCCTCGCTGGCCGAGAGCGCGCATCGCACGGCGCGCGCCGGCCCGTCGAAGGCGGCGAGGAAGCCGTCGCCCGCAGTGTCCACCTCGCGGCCGCGGAAGCGGTCGAGCTCGCGCCGGACCGCGCCGTCGTGTTCGCCGAGCAGTTCGCGCCAGCGACGGTCTCCCAGCTGGACTGCCCGCTCGGTCGACCCGACGATGTCGGTGAACATGACCGTGGCCAGCACTCGATCGGGCTCAGGCAAAGGCCGCGTCCCCGTCAAGAACTCCTCGATCTCGTCGGCCACGGCCTGGATGTCGCCGGCCGAGATCACGTGATCGTCGCCGGCGAGCTCGACGAATTTCGACCCCTGGATCCTTGACGCGAGGTAGCGCCCCTCGGCGACGTCGACGTCGCGATCGCCCCTGCGGTGGAGGACGAGGGTGGGGACCCGGATCGTCGGCAGCACGGCCCGGACGTCGATGTACGAGTTCATGCGCAGGAGCGCGGCCGCCGCCCCGGGGCTCGCGCCGCGTCGGAAGTAGCGCTCGAGGTTGCGCACGAACTGCTCGTCCCCGACCCGGCTGGGAGCGTAGTACTCGACGTCCTCCGGCCGTAAGTGGCCCCAGTTGCGCTCGACGTCCAGTGTCGATTCCTCTCGGTCATCTGCGGCGGGCGCCCAGGGATAGTCGTCGTCCGGGTCGCGGCGCTTCGCGAAGCAGCCGAGCGTGATCAGGGCCGTTGTGCGCTCGGGATACGTCGCGGCGAAGAGCATGCACATGTTCCCGCCCTCGGAGTGCCCGAAGAGCGCGGCGCGCTCGGAGCCGACGGTCTCGAGCACCGCGCGGACGTCGTCCATGCGCTCCTCGAGCGTCGGTAGCTTGTCGTTCGACACGCGGTCGGAGAGCCCCGTTCCCCGCTTGTCAAAGAGGATGAGACGCGAGAACGAGGCAAGCCGCTCGAGGAACCGCGCCATCGGCGGCTGCTCCCACATCATCTCGACGTTCGAGATCCAACCCGGCACGTAGACGAGGTCGCGTGGCCCCTCTCCGACGACTTGGTAAGCGATGTTGACGTCGCCGCTGCGCGCGTAGCGGGTCTCGGGTGGCATGTCAGACGGCGGCGTAGAGGTGGGCGTGTGAAAGCTCGTCGGACATCTAACGCTTTCACGTTAGCCACCGTTCGCGGAAGCCCAGGACGGCAGAACCACCCATTCGAGGGACCGACAGCATCGGTGGGTCTTCCTACTGTTCGACCAGGCGAAGGTCATCCCGATATGAGGTGCCTAGGGTCGCGCCGGCGAGCGCATGCGCGCCTCTTCAGTGCTCAGGCAGGCGACTGGCGAACTCGTAGAGGTTCCCGTCCGGAGCGCGGACGTGGATCCATTCCCAGTGGCTGTCGTGCTCGGTGGAGCCTATGACGGCAACGCCGGCAGCCTCGAACTCGCGGCGCGCTGAGTGGACGTCGTCGACCTCGAAGAGCGGGACGGGCCCGTGCGCCTCCTTGCCGAAGAACTCGTAGTACGGGTGCCCGGGCGCCATGACTTGCACCTCGTCGCCTTCGGAGGTCGTGAACTCAATAGTCGTCGGTTCCTCGAAATTGACGCGCAGGCCGAGGACGTCTCGGAGGAAGCCAACCATCACTTCGTAGCCATCGGTGCGGATCCCGACCCAGCGGACGTTGCGCACCTCCATGCTGGGCAAGTCTAGGGTTCGGTCACCTCACCCGAGTGATCAGTCGCAGCGAAGTCGAATAGATACTCACGACATGCCTGACGACGAGCGCCCGCCCATCTGTGCGCGCTGTGGCGTGACCATGGTGCCCGCCGCGCTCAGTGCCGACGAGGCGCACGGAGGCGACTGGGTCTGCCTCGAATGCGAGGAGCTCGACGAGGACGAGTGAATCCGCCGGCCCGATCGGATGGTGAGATCGGCAAGAGTTGAGAGAATTGCGTGCCATGCGCGAAGCGCAGCTCAAGGACTCCGGATCGGGCCTGGCCCCCGCAACCGAAGGCTGGTTCGTCGTCAACGTGCGCGATGCCGAGTGGTGGTCTTCGGAGACGAGGGGCGCGGCGTGCTGGTTCGCGAGCGAGTACGGCGAGCCCCCGGTCGAGTTCGAACAGCTCGGGATCAACGTCACCGTCCTCGAGCCCGGCCAGAGCAGCGTGTACCACGCCGAGACGAATCAGGAGGCGTTCCTCGTCCTGGCGGGTGAGTGCAGGCTCATCGTCGAGGGCGAGGAACGACGCCTCGGACCGTGGGACTTCTTCCACTGTCCCTCCTGGACGGAGCACGCCTTCGTGGGGGCCGGCGACGGGCCGTGCACGATCCTGATGGTCGGTGCGCACGCGGGCCCGGGAGTGCGCTACCCGGTGTCGAAGGCTGCCGCGCGCTACGGCGCGAGCGTCGAGGAGGAGACGTCCGATCCGGAGCAGGTGTATGCGACGGCGGAACGGTTCCGGCGCGAGCGGCCGCCGTTCTGGTCCCGCCTGCCCTGGGCGTAGACCGCTTCAGGCATCGGTCACGTCATCCCTCGGACGAGGGGCCAAAGGTCCGGCCGCATGTCCGACAACACGGTCATGGGGTCGTTCTTCCGCAGCCCGCTCGGCCTGTTCGTGGCCACGTTGGCGGTCGGGGGGATCCTCCTCGCAGCCGGCATGACCGCCTTCGGCGGCACGTCCGGCGGGACGGCGGGCAGTGTCCCGCCTCCCCCGAAGCCGCTTTCTCCCGCGCAGTTCAACCGCGCCGGGGAGCACATCTGCGTCTCCCTCCGCTCGCAGCTCGTGTGGCTCGCCCACCACAAGCCCAAGAACCTGCGCCAGGTCACGAGCTACATGTCGAGGGCGACCTCGATCTTCGACCGCCTGACAGCAGACGTCGACGGGATCGTCCCGCCCCCTGCCGCTGCTGCGTCGTTCCGGCACCTCCGCGCGAACCTCGGCGTGGCGGACCGCGCCTTGCATCGCCTGAATCACCTGACCGAGACGCATCAGTGGCGGCGCGTCGTGCTCCTCGTTCGCTCCCGGTGGTGGAAGAACATCGGCGAGCGCTTCGGTCCGCCCACCAAGGTCAAGGACATCCACTGCGGCTGGATGAGGCACCCGGTCGTCTGACGTAGGCCGTTCCTAGCCGACCGTCGCAGCGAGCTCGTCGTACGCGGGAGAGAGCTCCTGCCACCGCGCGTCGGCGTCGCAGCGCCCGCGGCCGGCCAGGTACGCGCCGAGATCCTCGACGTGCACCTGGATTCCCGCGCCGTACGCGGCCAGGTGCTCCACGGGCATGCCGCGCTCCTCCCAGACGACGACGGTCCGGTCGCCGTCCGCGGCGAGCGTGACCTCGAAAGCACCTTCGCTCGGGTCGTCGCCGTCCATCGTCGTCGCGATGAGGAAGTGACGCGGGGCCTCGAACTCCTCGATGCGGCCCGTCCCCTCCCAGCCGCTGGCGTGCAGCCGCGCGCGGTACTCGCCGCCGGGGCCCAGGTCGCCATGGAGCTCGCCGTACCAGACGGCCAGATGCTCCCGCTCGGTGAGCGCCGCCCAGACGTCGTCGATGGGCGTGTCGAAGAGATCCTCCAGGTGGACGACCCCCTTCCCGTCGGCAGTTCCGAGGCTGCCCAGGATGCGGTCGCTCGCGCTCGCGTTGCTCGTCATCGCACGCTCCTTCGTTCGCGTTTCCTCAGAGACCGAGCTCCCGTGTGGAACTCATCGGTCCGTGGGCGCGAGCGAGCTAGGCGCGCGTGCCGCTCATGACGTCGACGACGCGCTCCTCGGCGCCTTCGGCGTAGTTCGCGCCGAGCTTGTCCTCGAGGATCTTGCGCAGCTCGCCGGTCTCGGAGAGCTCCTGCGCGATGTCCGCTCCGCCGACGAGCTCGCCCTTGACGAAGACCTGCGGGATCGTCGGCCAGCCCGACAGCTCCGACAGCTCCTCCCGGATCGACGGGGCGGGGAGGATGTCGACGGTCGTCACCGGCGCACCGGCGGCCCGCAGCGCCTCGAGCGCCCGGCCCGAGTTGCCGCACATCACGAACTGCGGCGTGCCCTTCATGAAGAGCACCACCGGCTCGTTCTCGATCACGTCCTTGATCCGGGCAGAAAGGTCGTTCTCGCTCACGTCGTCCCCCTCGTCTTGATTCGAAGCTCGTGGATGGTGCCGTCGCGCAGCGGCTCGGCGAGCGCGTCGTTGACGAGCCGGTGCTGCTCGAGCAGCGGCAGGCCCTCGAAGCGCGGGCTCGTGACGGTCACCTGGAAGTGGTCGCCGCCGCCGGTGCGGTCCTCGACGTGCAGCTCCGGCGCGTCGGGGAACGCGTCGCGGAGCAGCGATTGGAGACGGTCGACGGCCATGTGCGGAGGGTAGCCCGCGCCTCAGCCTCTATGGGCGAGGAAGTCGAGCAGGTCGGAGCGGGTGAGGACGCCGACCGGCTTGCCCTCGCGCGCGACGACGACGGCGTTCATGCCGCCCGTCAGGGTGGCGAACACCTCGTCGAGCGTCGCGGACGCCTCGACCGCGGCGAGCGGAGGCTGCATGGCCGCGGCGACGTCCTCGTGCACCGCGTCCGGGTTGCCGAAGACGCGTTCGAGCAGTGCGCGATCCTGGAGCGAGCCGATCACGTCCGCGAGCGACTCGCACTGCCCGTCGCGCACGACCGGCAGCTGCGAGATGCCGTAGCGCTGCATCGTGTCGATGCCCTCGCCGACCTTCGCGTGCGCGGCGATCGTGACGAGCTCGGGCACCTCGCCGTCGTGCTTCGCGCCCAGGATCTCTTCCACCGTCGGCAACGTCGCCTGCCGCTCGACGAAGCCGTGCTCGAGCATCCAGTTGTCGTCGTAGAACTTCGACATGTAGGAGCGGCCCGAGTCGGGGATGATCGCGAGCACGGTCGCGTCCGCCGGCAGCCCTTCGGCGACGCGGATCGCGGCCCAGACGGTCGAGCCCGCCGAGCCGCCGGCGAGGATCCCCTCCTCGCGCGCGAGCCGGCGTGCCGTGAGGAACGAGTCGCGGTCCGAGACCTGGACCCACTCGTCCACGACCTTGAGGTCGATCGTGTCGGGCCACGTGTCCTTGCCGATCCCCTCGACGAGATAGGGATGCAGCTCGGAGTCGTCGTGCGCGGTGTAGATCGAGCCTTCCGGGTCGACGCCGACGATCTTCACCTCGGGCTTCTTCTCGTGAAACCAGCGCCCGACGCCGGAGATCGTCCCCCCGGTGCCGACGGAGATGACGAGCGCGTCGAGCCCGCCGCCCGTCTGCTCCCAGATCTCCGGCGCCGTCGCGTCATAGTGCGCCTGCGGGTTCGCCATGTTCGAGTACTGGTCGGGCTTGAAGCCGCCGGGGATCTCCTCGGCGAGCCGCGACGAGACGGAGTAGTACGACTCCGGCGACTCGTGGTCGACCGCGGTCGGGGTGATCACGACCTCGGCGCCGTACGCCCGCAGCATCGAGATCTTCTCCTGGCTCATCTTGTCCGGCATCACGAAGACGCAGCGGTAGCCCTTGCCGGCGGCCGCGATGGCGAGGCCGACGCCGGTGTTGCCGGACGTGGGCTCCACGATCGTCCCCCCGGGCCGCAGCTTGCCCTCGCGCTCGGCCTGCTCGATCATCGCGAGGCCGATCCGATCCTTGACCGAGCCGCCCGGGTTCAGGTACTCGAGCTTGGCGAGGATCCGCGCGTGCCCGCGCGGGGAGAGCCTGTCGAGCCGCACGATCGGCGTTCCCCCGACGAGCTCGAGCACGGTGGGATACTCCCGTGACATCGGGCCCAAGCCTACGCGAGGAGGAGAGCCGTGAAGATCACCATCATCGGGCGCGGCAACGTGGGCGGAGCGCTGCAACGAGTGCTTTCCGCGAAGGGCCACGACGTCGACGTTCTGGGCAGTGACGGCGGGGACGCCGCGGCCGCCGACGCCGTGATCCTCGCCGTGCCGGGAGGAGCAGTCGAGGACGCGCTCCGCACCGTGAGCGGCGTCGAGGGGAAGGTTCTCATCGATGCGACGAACCCGCTGCAGGGCAGGCCGGACGGGGTCGAGTCGCTGTCGGCGCTGGCGAAGTCCATCGCGAGCGGCCCGACGGCGAGGGCCTTCAACACGAACTTTGCCACGCTCTTCGAGCAGGCCGCGGAGCAGGGCGAGAGGCCGACGATGCCGATCTGCGGGGACGACGAGGCGGTGCGCGTCGCCGAGCAGCTCGCGCGCGAGAGCGGGTATGACCCCGTCGTCGTGGGCGGGCTCGAGCATGCGCGCGCACTCGAGGACTACGTCGGTGGGGTGATGATCCCGCTCGTGATGGAGCGCGGGCCGTTCTTCTACCGCTTCGACTGGCCCGAGCGCTAGGCGACGACCGGCGCAGCCTCCGTCGGGATCTCGTTCTTCACGAGCACGAGCGCGGCCACGACCGCGGCCGCCGAGACGCCGGCGGTGACCCAGAACGCGAGCGCATAGCCGCTCGTGAACGCGGACGCCTGCGAGTGACCGGTCTGCAGGAGGTGCGTCGCGTGCGACACGGCCACGCTCGATGCGATCGCGACGCCGATCGCACCGCCGACCTGCTGTGACGTGTTCAGCAATCCCGAGGCGAGCCCGGCTTCGCGCGGCCCTACGCCGGCGAGTGCGGCGATCGAGACGGGGATGAACGCGAGCGCGAGCCCGAAGCCGAACATGAGGTAGCCGCCGAGCAGGTCGTGCACGTACGCGCCGTGCACGGGGATCTGCGTGTACCAGAGCAGGCCGCCGGTATTGAGCGCGAGGCCCGCAGCCATGACCGGCTTGGGGCCGATCCTCGTGCAGAGCCACTGGGAGAGTGCGGCGACGAGCACCGTCGTCCCGGCGGTCGCGAGGAACGTGATCCCGGTCTTGAGCGCCGAATAGTGGAGGACGTTCTGCACGTAAAGCGTCAGGAGGAAGAAGTCGGCGAAGATCGAGGCGCCGAGCAGGAGGCCGACGACATTCGCGCCGGCAAGCGTGCGGATGCGGAAGATCGAGAGCGGCATCAGCGGATTCTCGACGCGTGTCTCCCAGACGACAAAGAAGACGATGAGCGCCGCAGCCGCTATGAGCAGCCCGATCGTCCTCGAGTCGCTCCACCCGTCGACGGGCGCCTTCGAGATTGCGTAGACGAGCAACGCGAGCCCGCCGGTGACGGATGAAGCGCCGATCGCGTCGAAGTTGCGGCCGATGTCCGGCGCGCGGCTCTCGCGCACGATGCGCGGCGCGAGCGCGAGCACGAGCGCGCCGACGGGGACGTTGACGAAGAAGATCCACTCCCAGCCTGCGTAGCGCGTGAGGATCCCGCCGAACAGCACGCCTGCCGCGGCCCCGCTGCCGCCCATCGCTCCCCAGATCCCCAGCGCCTTGTTCCGCTCGGCACCCTCCTCGAACGTCGTCGTGATGATCGAGAGCGTCGAAGGCGACACGATCGCCGCGCCGAGACCCTGCACCGCGCGCGCGGCGACGAGCACTCCGGTCGATCCCGAGAGGCCGCAGACGAGCGAGGCGAGCGAGAAGAGGGTCAGCCCGGCGAGGAACATCCGCTTGCGGCCGAGAATGTCGCCGGTGCGCCCGCCGAGCAGGAGGAAGCCGCCGAACGTGATCGCGTAGGCGGTGATCACCCACTGGAGCCCCGTCTCCGAGAAGTGGAGGCTACGGCCGATCGAGGGCAGTGCGACGTTGACGATCGACACGTCGAGCACGGTCATGAAGAAGGCGACACAGACGAGCGCGAGCGCCTGCCAGCGGCGTGGGTCCGGTGCGGTCATTCCATCTCCCGGGGATCGTTTCGGGGGAGCCTAATGCCGGAAGTGACGGCGGCCCGTGAAGACCATCGCGGCGCCGGCCGCTCCGACCGCGGCGATCACGTCCTCGTCGCGGCGCGAGCCGCCGGGCTGGACGATCGCCGTCGTCCCGGCCTCGAGAGCGATCTGCGGGCCGTCGGGGAACGGGAAGAACGCGTCCGAGGCGAGGGAGGAGCCGGCGGCGTCGTGGCCGAACTCGGCGGCCTTCTCGACTGCGATCCGCACCGCGTCGACGCGGCTCATCTGTCCCGCGCCGATCCCGATCGTCTGCAGGTTCTTCGCGAGGACGATCGCGTTCGACGCGACGTGCTTGCAGACCCGCCACGCGAAGGCGAGGTCGCCCCACTGCGGCTCGGCGAGCTCGCCGGTCACGACCTGCCAGCCGTCGCGCTCGTCGATCTCGGCGTCGGAGTCCTGGACGAGCATCCCGCCGATGACCCGCTTGTAGCTCCGCTCGCCGGCCTCGCCGGCCCGCCGCTCTCCGTCCAGGAGGATCCGGACGTTCTTCTTGCGGCGCAATGCGTTGAGCGCGTCCTCGGTGTAGCCCGGCGCGAACAGCACCTCGACGAACTGCTCGGCGAGCTTCTCCGCGAGGGGCGCCTCGACCTCGCGGTTGAGGACGACGACGCCGCCGTACGCGGAGGTCGGGTCGGAGGCGAGCGCCTTGTCGTACGCCTCTTCGACGTTCCCGCCGGCCGCGACGCCGCAGGGGTTCGCGTGCTTCACGATCACGCACGCCGGCAGCACGAGCTCGCGCGCGAGCGAGCGCGCGGCCGAGAAGTCGTTGAGGTTGTTGAACGAGAGCTCCTTCCCGTGCAGCTGCTCGACCCGCGAGAGGAGGTGCCGGCGGGCGCCGCGCTCCGCGTAGTACGCGGCGTGCTGGTGCGGGTTCTCGCCGTACGCGAGGTCGAGCACCTTCTCGAGCGAGACGACGAGGGAGTTCGGGAAGTGTTCGCGGGCGTTGAACCACGTCGAGATCGCGGCTTCGTAGGCGGCGCTGTGGGCGAACGCGTCGGCCGCGAGGCGCCGGCGGGTGTCGAGCGAGAGCCCGCCGTTCGCGCGCAGCTCCTCGAGCACGTCGTGGTACTGCGCCGGGCGGCAGATCGGGGCGCAGTGCGCGAAGTTCTTCGCGGCGCCGCGCAGCATCGACGGGCCGCCGATGTCGATCATCTCGACGGCGTCCGCCTCGGTGACGCCCCGCCGGCCCGCGACCTCCTCGAACGGATAGAGGTTCACGCAGACGAGGTCGAAGGGCTCGATGCCGTGCTCCTCGAGCGTGGCGACGTCGTCCGGCGAGTCGCGGCGGGCGAGGATGCCGGCGTGGACGCGTGGGTGGAGCGTCTTCACCCGGCCGCCGAGCATCTCCGGGGAGTTGGTGAGCGTCTCGACGTGCTCCACCGGCAGGCCGATCGCCTCGAGCGCGGCCGCCGTGTTCCCGCTCGCCACGAGCCGCCAGCCGAGGCCTACGAGACCGCGCGCGAACGTGTCCAGGCCGGACTTGTCCCAGGTCGAGATCAGCGCGCGCAGAGCTCTCTCACCACCTCGGGTAGCAGCCGGTGCTCGACGGACTTGATCCGCGCGTGCAGCGTCTCCGGCGTGTCGCTCGGCAGGACCGGGACGCGCTCCTGGGCGAGCACCGGGCCGCTGTCGATTCCCTCGTCGACGAGGTGCACCGTCGCTCCCGACTCGGCGATGCCCGCCGCGAGCTGCTCCTCCACGGCGTGCGCGCCCGGGAACTCGGGAAGGAGCGAGGGGTGCACGTTGACGACCGCGCGGGGGAAGCAGTCGAGAAACGCAGGCGTGAGGAGGTGCATGTAGCCGGCGAGCACGACGAGGCGCACTCCCTGCTCCCCGAGCCAGCCGGCCATGGCGGCGTCGCGGGCGGCCCGGTCCGGGAAGTCGGCGAGCTCGAACGCGGCGGCGGCGCACGAGGCGCGCTCGAGGGCCGGGGCATCGCGCTTGTTGGACGCGACGGCGACGACCGGAAGGCCCGCGTCGAGCAGGGCCTGGAGGTTCGTTCCCTCGCCGCTGACGAGCACGCCGATCACACGATGCGCCCGATCGCGAGCTCGCCCGGCTCGGCTGCGCGGACGACGGCGCACCAGCCGATGCCGAGGTTGAAGACGCGGCGGAGCTCCTCCTCCTCGACGTGGCGCGCGAGCCAGCGGAAGACGGGCGGGCGCTCCCACGCGTCCCACTCGATTTCCGCGTGGCGGCCGGTGGGGAGGACGCGCTCGAGGTTCCCCGCGATGCCGCCTCCGGTCACGTGAACGAAGGCGAGCGCGCGGGCTCGGAGCGCTCGCGCGACGTCGAGGTAGAGCCGCGTCGGCGCGAGCAGGTCGGCGGCGTCGTAGTCCTCGAGCTCGAGCACGCGGCGAACGAGCGTGAACCCGTTCGCGTGCACGCCGGCGGAGGGGAAGCCGACGACGACGTCTCCCGCCTCGATCGCGGAGCCGTCGAGCGGCTCCTCCACGACGCCGACGCAGGTTCCCGCGAAGTCGAGCTCTCCGTCGCGGTAGATGCCCGGCAGCTCGGCGGTCTCGCCGCCCACGAGCGCGACACCGGCCGAGCGGCAGACCTCGGCCGCGCCCTCGACGAGCTCCGCCACCTCCTCGAGCTCGATGCGCGCGGCGGCGACGTAGTCGAGCAGGATCAGCGGCTCGGCGCCGCACGTGACCACGTCGTTGATGCAGTGCGCGGCGAGATCGGAGCCGCAGGCGCGGAGCGCGCCGCGCTCGCGGGCGAGGATCAGCTTCGTTCCAACTCCATCGGTCGAGGCGGCGAGGAAGCGTCCGTCGCCGAGCGCGTGCAGCGCGGCGAACTGCCCGAATCCTCTCGCTCCGGTCGACTCGGCCGCCGCGCGCAGCCGTGCGACGACCGCGCCGGCCGTGTCGAGCGAGACGCCTGCCGCGTCGTACGTCCGTATCTCCCTCTCGCCCAACGCGGTCACTCTAAGACCGCAGGAAGACGTCCGCTCGGGACGTGGCCTAGACGAACAGCTCGCCGAAGAGCTCCGGCCTGCCCTGCGGGCCTCCCCGCACGAATCGGACGACGGTGTCGCCGACCTCGACGTCGTTTCCGTCGATCTCGGCGTCGAGGATCGCCGCGAGCGCCTGCGCCTTGCCCGAGGGGTCGTCGGCCCTGAGGTGCAACTCCGACAGCTGCAGCTCGTCGCCCTGCGCGAGGAGCTCGTCGATCCACTCCCGCGGCGGATGGAGCTCGAGCCGGTACCCCGCGTTCGTGGACACGAACGTCCGCCGGCCGCCGTGCTCCTGCACCCGCAGCTCGCTCCGCTCGGCGCGGGCGAGGGCGGTCTCGAACTCGTCCTCGTCGAGCACGAACCCGAGGTGGTCGACCCGCGGCGTCGGCCACTGGCCCGGCTGGACGACGACGTTCACCGCGCCCTTCTCGAGCTCGGTCAGCCGGAGCTTGAAGCCCATCGCGTCGAGCTCCGCCCAGGCGATGCCGGCCTCATACGACGTCAGGTCCTCGCCGATGCGGCCGTGGCGCGCGACGAGGTCGAACGCGAGCTTGCCGATGTAGCGCGCCTCGACTTCGCGGACGCGGCTCGTGACGATGTGATAGTGGAAGAGCTGCACCGCCGCCCATCCTGCCAACGACGGCTACGCGCGGGCCGCTTCGAACCTGAGCTTCGCGGCCTCGGCGGGCACCTCGGTCGGGTAGTCGCCCGTGAGACAGGCGCGGCAGAGCCCGGAAGCCGGACGCTGCGTCGCCTCGACCAGCCCGTCGTGCGACAGGTACGCGAGGGAGGTCGCGCCGACGTGCTCGCGCACCTCCTCGACCGTCCGCGTCGACGCGATCATCTCCGAGGGATCCGCGAGGTCGATCCCGTAGAAGCACTGGCCGATCACCGGCGGAGACGACACGCGCAGGTGCACCTCCGCCGCGCCCGCGTCGAACAGCATCCGCACGATCTCGCGAGTCGTGTTGCCGCGGACGATCGAGTCGTCCACCGCGACGACACGCTTGCCCGCGACCTCGGCGACGGGGTGGTACTTGAGCTTGATCCCCTGGCGGCGCAGCTCCTGGTCGGGCTGGATGAAGGTGCGCTGCACGTAGCGGTTCTTGATCAGCCCCTCGCTGAACGGGAGCCCGAGGGCGCGCGCGAAGCCGATCGCCGCCGGCGTGCCCGAGTCGGGGATCGGCAGGACGAGATCCGCCTCGACGGGCGCCTCCCGCGCGAGCTGCTCGCCCATCCGCACGCGCGCGTTGTGCACCTCCATCCCCTCGAGCCGGCTGTCGGGCCGGGCGAGGTAGAAGAACTCCCAGATGCAGAGCGCGCCGCCGTCGGCCCGCTCGAGCACCTGCGTCGCGTGGAGGCCGTCGGCGTCCGCCAGGACGAGCTCGCCGGGCGCGACCTCGCGGACGTGCTCCGCGCCGACGAGGTCGAGCGCGCAGGTCTCGGAGGCGAAGACGAAATCCTCCCCGAGCCGCCCGATCACGAGAGGCCGGAAGCCGTGGGCGTCGCGGAAGGCGACGAGCCGTCCGTCCGAGAGCGCGACGATCGAGTACGCGCCGTCGAGCCGGCGCATCGCGTTCGCCACTGCGTCCTCGAGCGGCGCCTCGTCGTTCGCGATCAGCGCTGCCACGAGCTCGCTGTCGGACGTCGTCCCGAGGATGACCCCGTCCTCCTGCAGCGCCGCTCGCAGCTCGCCGACGTTGATCAGGTTCCCGTTATGGCCCAGCGCGACGGTGCGCGCCCGGCCGTGCTGGACGAGCGGCTGCGCGTTCGCCCACTGCGAGGAGCCGGTCGTCGAGTAGCGGTTGTGCCCGATCGCGACCTGGCCGCGCAGGCCTCCGAGCTTCTGCTCGTCGAAGACCTGGGAGACGAGCCCGAGGTCGCGGAGCGCCGTGAGGCGGCCGTGCTCCGAGACTGCGATGCCTGCCGACTCCTGGCCGCGGTGCTGGAGCGCGAAGAGGCCGAAGTACGCGAGCCGCGCGACGTCGCGGTTGGGTGCGTAGACGCCGAAGACTCCGCACACGGCTACCGCACCTGCCCGATCCGCACGAAACCACGCGACCCCAGCCGGCCGACCCGCGCCGGCCGGCAGGCGAGGATCGCCGCGCCGCGGCGCGAGTCGTAGTCGTCCGGGATCTCGATCTCGGCCTCGAGTCCCCCGCTCCAGGCCGCGGCCTCCGCGAGCGCCGCCTGGATGCCGCCGCTGCCGACGTCGTGGCAGAGGGTCAGGTGGGGGGCGGCCTTCCAGAGGAAGCGGATCAGCGCCGTCTCGGCTGCGAGTGATCCGTCGGGCGACGTCGCGAGGAGGACGGCGTCGCCGCTCTGCCACCTGCCCGGGACTCGTCGCACGTCCGGCACCAGCCCGACACAGCCGACGACCGGGGTCGGCGGGATCGAGGCGCCGTCCGCGTCGTTGTAGAGCGAGACGTTGCCGGAGACGACCGGGATCCCGAGCGTCTCCGCAGCCTGCGCGATCCCCTCGATCGCCCGGGCGAGCTCGTGCGCGATCCCCGGCTTCTCGGGATTGCCGAAGTTGAGGCAGTCGGTGAGGCCGATCGGCTCGCCGCCGGCGCACGCGACGTTGCGGGCAGCGCCGAGGGTCGCCTGGACTCCGGCGCGGAAGCCGTCGCTCTCGCCGAGCGCCGGCCCCTGGAGCGCGACGGCGAGGCCGCGGATGGAGGGCCTCAGCCGCAGGACGGCGGCGTCGAGCCCCGGTCGCCGGACGGTGCGGGAGCCGACGAGCTGGTCGTACTGCTCGAACACCTCGCGGACATCGAAGGCCGGCTGCTCCGGCCGGCGCAGGGGACGTGGCTCGGCGCGCTGCTCGACCTCGTAGCGAGGGCACTCGTCCGTCAGCAGCCGCGCCGGGATCTCGCCCACGACCTCGCCGGCGTCGAAGGCTCGCAGTGCGCCGGAGCCGGTCACCTCGCCGATCGCCGTGCACGGCAGCTCCCAGCGTGCACAGACGCCCTGCACCGCCTCGAGCATCTCGGGACGCACGACCGCGACCATCCGCTCCTGCGACTCGGAGATCATGATCTCCCACGGCTCCATCCCCTCCTCGCGGAGCGGCACGCGGTCGAGTTGGACGTCGATGCCGGCGCCGCCTGACGCCATCTCGGACAGCGCCGACGCAAGGCCGGCCGCGCCGCAGTCCTGCAGCGACTCGACGAGGCCCGCGTCGACGAGCTCGAGCGAGACCTCGATCAGCTTCTTGCCGGTGAACGGATCGCCGACCTGGACCGACGGGCGCTTGTCCGCGTCATCCTCGCTCAGCTCCGCGCTCGCGAGCACCGAGGCGCCGCCGATGCCGTCGCGGCCGGTCGTCGCGCCGTAGAGGACGACGAGACGGCCCGCTCCGGTCGCCTTCGCCGAACGCAGCCGCAACGTGTCGACCAGGCCGACGCACATCGCGTTGACGAGGCAGTTCGAGGCGTACGCGGGATCGAAGACCGTCTGCCCGCCGACCGTCGGCACGCCCACGCAGTTGCCGTAGTGGCCGATTCCGGCGACGGCCTGCTGGAACTGGAAGCCCGGCTCGCCGAACCAGAGGCCGTCGAGGAGCGCGACCGGCCGCGCTCCCATCGCGATCACGTCGCGCAAGATCCCGCCGATGCCCGTCGCGGCGCCCTGGAACGGCTCGACGGCGGACGGGTGGTTGTGCGACTCGACCTTGAACGCGACGGCGGTTCCGTCACCGAGATCGAGGACGCCGGCGTTCTCGCCGGGGCCCTGGAGGACGCGCTCGCCGGCCGACGGCAGCCGCTTGAGGAGGAGGGCAGAGTGCTTGTAGCCGCAGTGCTCGGACCAGAGGAGCGAGAAGACCGCGAGCTCGAAATGATTCGGATCGCGACCGAGCAGCTCCCGGATACGCCCCGCTTCCCAGTCGGTCAGACCGAGGGCGCGGTGAACTGGCTGGGCGGCGACCTCCGACAGGTGATTCAGTGTATCCGGGGGCGCGGCGGAATCTCACGCCAGCGAGCCGCGTTGCGTTCCCGCAGGTAGATGCGCCGACCGATCGTCCTCCTCACGCTGCTCGCGCTCATCTGGGGCGCCTCGTTCATGCTGATCAAGATCGCGGATCGGCAGCTCGAGCCGTCGACGCTGATCCTCGGGCGGCTCGGGGCGGCCACGCTCCTGCTCGCGGCGATCGCGCCGCTGCGGCTGGGCGTCCGCCGCACGATCGCCGAGGTGCGAGGCGCGTGGGGCTGGCTCGTGGTGGTCGGGCTCGTCAACACGGCGGTGCCCTTCTGGCTCCTCTCGTGGAGCGAGAAGCGGATCGACTCCGGCCTCGCGTCGATCCTGCAGGCTGCCGTCCCGATGTTCAGCGCGCTGCTCGCGTTCGGGTTCTTCCGGGAGTCCCGTGTGGTCGGGGCCCGCCTCGTCGGGCTCGTCGTCGGCTTCGTGGGAGTCGCGCTCCTCGTCGGAGCGCAGCCGGAGGGAAAGCTGCTCGCGGCGTTCGCCGTAGTGGCCGTCGCCTTCTGCTACGCGATGGGGCAGCTGATCGCCGGGCGCCATCTCCTCGGCACGCCGCCGCTGGTGGTCGCGCTCGGCACCGCCGCCGTCTCGGCGCTCGTGGCGCTTCCCGCCGGCGTCGTGCAGGCGCCGAGCGGGATGTGGCACGGGGAGACGATCGCGGCGATCCTCGTCCTCGGCCTCGTCGGGACGGCGATCGCGTATCTCCTGTTCTTCGTGCTGATCCAGCAGGCGGGCCCCGTCTACGCCGGCCTCGTGACCTATCTCGTGCCGCCGATCGCGCTCGCGTACGGCGCGGTCTTCCTCGACGAGCGGTTCGGCGCGTACGCCTTCGCGGGTCTCTTCCTCATCCTCGGCGGCGTCGCGCTGGCCACCGGATCCGTTCGGCTAGCCTCGCTGCGTGCCCGTCGAGCTGAGGCGCGCGAGGCCGCCTGACGCGGACTTCCTCGTCGAGCTGGTCACCGACGACGACGTGCGGCCGTTCCTCGGCCCACGGACGGCGACGACCCGAGAGGGCGTGCTCGAGGAGATCGAGCGCTCGCTCGCCGAGCCGGAGAGCTTCGGCCGCTTCGTGGTAGAGCTGGACGGGGAGCCGGCGGGGACGGTCGGGTTCCGCGTCTCCAGCGAGCCGAACCGGATCGCGCGGCTCGAGAAGCTCGCCGTCCATCCCCGCTTCCGCGGCCGCCGGCTTGCCGACGAGGCGGCGCGGCTCTTCCAGCGGCTCCTGCTCGAGGAGCTCGACTTCCACCGGATCGAGCTCGAGATCTACGCCTTCAACGAGCGCGCCTGCGCCCACGCCGAGCGGTCGGGCTTCGTCCGCGAGGGGCAGAAGCGGAAGGCGTATCGCAAGGACGGCGAGTGGGTCGACTCGGTCCTCTACGCGATCGTCGCGGACGACCTCGAGGACTAGGTCAGTCCGCCGCCGACGTCGAGCACGACCGTCTTGAGGTCGGTCATGTCGAGCATCGTGTAGCGCCCGCCGATCCGGCCCCAGCCGGTCTGCGTCCCCGACGCGCCTCCGAACGGCTCGTGCGCCTCCCAGTAGTCGGTCGAGTCGTTGACGACGACGTTGCCGACGCGGAGGTTGTCGAGGTAGCGGAAGGCGCGCGAGAGGCTCGACGTGTAGACGGCCGCCTGGAGGCCGAGGTGCGAGTCGTTCGCCGCCGCGAGCGCCTCGTCGTCCGAGCCGACACGGATGAGCGGGACGATCGGCCCGAACGTCTCCTCCCGGTTGATCAGCGTGTCGAGCCCGACGCCTGCGACCACGGTCGGCTCGTAGTAGAGGTCGGTCGGATGACCGCTCGCGCGGGAGCCGCCGAGCACGACCTCGGCGCCCTTGGCGACCGCGTCCTCGAGATGCGCGTCCATCTTGGCGGCGGTCGGCTCGTTGTTCATCGGGCCTACCTTCGTCTCCGCCTCGAACGGATTGCCCAGCGGCCACTCGCTTGCCACCTTCACGACCTCCTCGAGGAACGCGTCGTGGACGCGCTCGTGCACGAGGACGCGCTCGGTCGCGCAGCAGACCTGGCCGGCGCAGAAGAACCCGCCGAAGACCGCACCCACGGCCGCCCGCTGGAGGTCGGCGTCCTCGCAGACGACGACCGGCCCGTTGCCGCTCGCCTCGATGAGCGAGCGCTTGAGCCCGGCGGCTCGGACGATCTTCTCCGCGGTCGTGTGCGAGCCGATGAAGCCGATCCCGTCGACGCCGGGATGCGTGACGAGCCGCTCGCCGACCTCGCCGCTGCCGTAGATGACGTTGACGACGCCGTCGGGAAGCCCGGCGTCGGCCATGATCTGCATGAAGTTCGCCATCGCGAGCGGCGTCCACTCCGACGGCTTGATCACGATCGTGTTGCCGGCGGCGATGCCCGGCGCGATCAGCTCGACGGGGATCAGCGTCGGGAAGTTCCACGGCGTGATCGCGGCGTAGACGCCGTTCGGCTTGCGGAACGTGAGGATGCGCTTGGCCGGATCCTGGGACGGGATGACCGCCGTCTCCATCCGCTTCACGTCCTCGGCGGCGATGCGGAAGTTCTCGGCCGTCTCGTCGATGTCGGCGAGTGCCTCGGTCGCGTACGGCTTGCCCTGCTCGAGCGTGAGCTCGCGGGCGAAGTCCTCACGCCTCGCGTCGATCAGGTCCGCGATCGCGTGGCAGACCTTCGCGCGCTCCCAGGCGGAGAGCGCTGCCCACGCGGGCTGCGCGCGGCGTGCGGCCTCGACTGCGGCCTCGACGTCGGCTGCGCTTGCGTCGGGAGCGTCCGCCAGCGCCTCTCCCGTGACAGGGGAGACGATGCTCCGGGCGCGGTCGCCGGTCGCGGCGACCCACGTCCCGCCGACGAAGTTCTCGAGCGTGCGGACGGCGACGGCCATTGCCGCGCGATTCTACGCCGGAGGCGACGCCTAGACGGCGGCGGGAATGCGGTCGCCGGCGATCGGCAGCTCGAAGGTGAAGGTGCTTCCGTGCTGCGGCGCCGACTCGACCCAGATCCGCCCGTGCATCGACGAGACGAGCTGGCGGCAGATGTAGAGCCCGAGGCCGCTCCCTCCGACGCCGTAGTGATGGTGCGGATCGAGCCGGTAGAACTTCTCGAAGACGTGCTCCTGCTCCGCCGGCGGGATGCCGGGGCCGCGATCGCGAACCGAGAAGCGGACACGTGCCTCTTCGCGCTGCACCTCGACGTCGACCCGGCTGCCCGCGGGGGAGT
Source organism: Thermoleophilia bacterium (assembly GCA_025936995.1). Taxonomy (GTDB): domain Bacteria; phylum Actinomycetota; class Thermoleophilia; order Gaiellales; family Gaiellaceae; genus Palsa-739. The sequence continues at coordinate 60,621 of JAICSH010000007.1, forward strand.
ACTTCACAGCGTTGTCGATGAGGTTCGCGAGGATCTGGTGCGTCCGTCCCTCGTCGCCGAGCACGCGCGGGAGGTCGTCCGCCGCCGAGACGCGCAGCATCGCCTTGGTCGCGGCGCGCTGCCGGGCCTCGTCCACGGCCGCCCTCGCGACGGCCGCGGCGCTGAACGGCTCCCGCTCGACGCGCAGCGAGCCGGCATCGAGCTGCCCGGCGAGGAGGATGTCGTCGACGAGGCTCGCGAGCCGCTTCGACTGTCCGGCGATCATCGCGAGCAGCTTCTCGCGCGTCGCGGGCGGGAGAGCGCGTCCACGCTCGGTGAGCGTGAGCGCCGCACCCTGGAGCGCGGCGAGGGGCGTCCGGAGCTCGTGCGAGACGGTGGCCACGAACTCGGCGCGAATCGCCTCGAGCCGATGCTCGCTCGTGGCGTCGCGGAAGGCGTACACGGTGCCGTCACCGAACTCGACCCCCGCGATCGAGAGCCATAGCTCGCGTCCGCGAAGCTCGAGTGGGATCGTCTCGGGGCGCGACCTCTCGTCCGGCTTGCACGTCGGGACGCGGGCGGAGACGGAAGCCCAGGCGGGGAGCGCCGTCTCGGCCGGCAGGCCGCGCACCTCCTCCGCCGTCATGCCGGTGATGCTCTCGGCCGCGGCGTTCCAGAGGCGGATCACGCCGCTCGAGTCGACGAGGAACACGCCTTCACCCATGTGCGAGAGCACGACCGCGGCTCGCTCGCGTTCCGCGCGCGCGAGGCGGTTGCGGCCGAGGAGCGGCGCGAGCGCGTATGCGCCAAGCGCGACGGCGGCGAGGACGGCGAGCCCCGCCAGCAGCACGCGGCGGCGGGTGTCGTTTGCCGGACCGAGGATCTCGGAGGCCGGCGCGAGCGCGACGAGCCTGACCGCCGGCGCCTCGCGCGTCAGCGCAGCCGAGACCGCGATGTACCGCCGGCCGGCCGCGTCGACCTCCGACGACTCGTTTACCGGCAGGTCGACGGGGAGCGCGCTCCGGCTCCCGGAGGGCAGGAGGAGCGACCGCGCCTGGACGAAGCCGAGCCTCCGCTCTTTCGGCAGCCGCGCGGTGCGCTCGAGCCGCGCAAGGAGCTCGCCGTCGAACGGCACCCGAACGACCACGGTCCCTATGCGGCGCTTCCCCAGAAGGATGCGGACGGTGCGAGTGGGCGCGCCGTCGCTCGCAGCCGCGGGCGCGTGGCGGCCCAGGACGAACCGCACGTTCGGCTGCGCCAGCCTGTCCAGCGCGCGCCGGTCATGGCGCTCGAACGCGCGCTGCACACGGCGCGACGACGCCAGCGCGCGGGCCTGCCTGCCGGCGTCGTCGAGGATGCGCTGGTAGCCGCTCGTCGCCCGCTGGAGCGCGTCCTGCAGCGGAGCTTCGGCATGCGACCGCGTCTGCGTCGCCTCCCAGCCCGCGAACGCCCAGACGCCGCCGGCCAGCGGCAGGACGACGAAGACGAGCGCAACGACGACCGTCAGCCGCCTGCTCAGGCGCGCGGCTACGCGCGACCCCACGAACGGCGGCGCCAGTGCCCCCACCGGTGCAATTCTCCGACCCATCTACGTCTCTGTCCGGGCAGACAGCCTCCTGGACGCTACAACTCCCCATCGGCCAGGCACAGCCACGGCTTGAGGAGCGCTTAGGATCCGCGGCATGGCCCGCTTCCTGCACACGATGGTCCGGATCACCGATCCCGAGCGGAGTCGCGCCTTCTACGAGGCGCTCGGATTCGGCTTCGAGCGCGACATGGACATCGTCCGCAACGGCGAGCTCGAGGCGACGAACTATTTCTTCGGGATCGGCGAGCAGGAGTCGGTGCTCGAGCTGACGTACAACCACGACGGCCGCACC
>JAICSH010000013.1 GCA_025936995.1 Thermoleophilia bacterium
AAGCAGATGTTCGTGAAGGCGAAGAAGATCCTCGCCTCCGAGCTGATGTACGCGAAGGCCATGGACGAGGAGACCTGCGCGGATTGGCTCGAGGAGGTACTCGCCTCCGACAGCCCGCCCAAGAAGAAGCCGGCGGCGAAGAAGAAGGCCGCCGCGGCGGCCACCGCCTAGCCCGGGCGGCTTCCCGCCATGTCCGTCTGGGCCATCCTCGTCGCCGCGGGGCGGGGGGAACGGCTCGGGCTGGACCGGCCGAAGGCGTTCGCGAAGCTCGGCGACGAGCCGCTCCTCGCCGAGCCGCTGCGCCGGCTCGACGCCTGTCCCTGGGTCGATGCGATCGTGCTCGTCGCGCCCCCCGGCTGGGAGGAACCTGCGATCCTCGTGGCGGAAGAGGAGGGTTGCGGCAAGGTGCAGGCTTGTGTGGCGGGCGGCGAGACGAGAAGCGATTCCGTGCGCGCGGGTCTGGCCGAGGTGCCGGCCGACGCGCTCGTCGTCCTCGTGCACGACGCAGCGCGACCGCTGCTGACGGACGAAGTCGTCGAGCGGGTGCTCGCACCGCTCTCGGAGGGATGGGACGGCGTCGTTCCGGGCCTTCCCGTCGGCGACACGCTGAAGCGGGTCGGCTCCGACGGCGGCGTGCACGAGACCGTCACGCGCGATGCGCTGTGGGCGGTCCAGACGCCGCAGGCGTTCACGGCGGACGTGCTCCGTCGTGCGCAGGCGAGCGGGGCCGAGGCGACCGATTGCGCGGGCCTCGTGGAGGCCGTCGGCGGTCGGGTCAAGGTCGTCGACGGCGACCCGCGCCTCCTGAAGGTGACTTCCCAGGCCGATCTCGAGACGGTGGCGGGATGGCGTTGAGGGTGGTGGTCTTCGACGTGGGCGAGACGCTCGTGAACGAAGCTGCCACCTACGAGCGCTGGCATGCCGAGAGCGCCACGAAGTTCGTCTTCGCCGAGCGTGACCTTCATTCCGACGCCCTGCCGTGCCTCGCCGCGCTTCGGACGCGGGGCCTCCGGCTGGGGGCCGCCGGAAACATGTACGCCCATCACGAGGAGTTCCTTCGCCCGCATGTCGACTTCGTGGGCTCGTCCGAGCGCTGGGGAGTGCAGAAGCCGGACACGGAATTCTTCGCCCGCGTCGTCGAGGCTGCGGCCGCGCCGGCAGGCGAGATCCTCTATGTCGGTGACCGTGTCGACAACGACGTATCGCCAGCGCTCGCCGCCGGCCTGCGCGCGATCCGCGTCCGCCGGGGCGCGCACGCCGACGTCGAGTCGCCGCCGGGCATCGTGACGATCGGCTCGCTGCAAGAGCTGCCGGAGGCGCTCGACCGTGTCTGAGTACCGCGTCGGCACCGGCCTCGACGCGCATGCACTCGAGGAAGGCGTTCCGCTCGTGCTCGGCGGCGTCCGGATCGACCATCCGCGCGGGCTAGCCGGCCATTCCGACGGCGACGTCCTCGCGCACGCCCTCACGGACGCCGTCCTCGGAGCGGCCGGGCTCGAGGACATCGGTGCGCTCTTTCCGTCCGGCGATCCCGCGCTGGAGGGCGCCGACTCGCTCGAGCTGCTGTCGCAGGCCTGGGAGCGGGTGAAGGAGCGCGGATGGCGGCTCGCCAATGCGGACGTCGTCCTGATCGGCGAGGAGCCGCGGCTCGCGCCGCACCGGGACGAGATGCGACGGCGGCTGGCGTGCGCACTCGGGGTGGATCCGGAGCTCGTCGCCGTACGCGCCACGACGACCGACCGCCTGGGCTTTGCCGGGCGCGGCGAAGGGCTCGCCGCGCAGGCCGTGGCCCTCATCGTGCGATGAAGCTGGCGCTCGTCACGCACGCCGAGCACCCGAAGCTGCGCGGGACGCTGCCGGACGTCTGGCCCGAGTTCATGGCGCACGATCCGGTCGTCCAGTCCTTCTGGCCGCAGCTCTACGGCCAGTACCCGGACTTCCAGCTCTGGGCCGTCGATCGCGATGCCGGACCGCGCCGCGCCGTCGGCTACGCATGCAGCGTCCCCGTCGTGTGGAATGGAAGCCCGTCGCCGCGCGGGCTCGACTGGGCGCTCACCGACGGCGTCGAGGGGACGCCGACGACGCTCTGCGCGGTCGTCGCCGGCCTCGTCCCGGAGTACCGCGGCTACGGCATCGCGGAGGCGATCCTGCGACGGCTCGCTGCGGTCGGCGCCGGCCACGGCCTCGACGCGCTCGTCGCGCCGGTGCGCCCGACCTGGAAGGAGCGCTACCCCCTCGTCAAGCTCGAGGGCTACGCGACCTGGCGCCGCAGCGACGGGCTCCCGTACGACCCCTGGCTACGGACGCACGAGCGGCTGGGCGGCGAGATCCTGGCGACGGCGCCGCGCTCGATGACGATCTCCGGCACGTGCTCCGAGTGGGAGGGATGGACGGGAATGGTCTTCCCGGAGGACGGCAACTACATCGTCCCCGGCGCCCTCGTGCCGGTGCACTTCAAGAACGGCCGCGGCGTCTACGTCGAACCCAACGTCTGGGTTCGGCACGCGTTCGACTAGCGGCGCTTGCGCTGCTTCTCGAGCTGGCGGCGCATCTGGCGGTTCGTCGCCGGGGCCTCGGGGCCGCCCTGCTGGTCCTGCATCTCGATCAGCGCGGCGCGCTCCTCGCGCGTGAGGCGGGACATCGCCTTCTGCGCTTGCTGCGGGTCGTGGAGATGCTTCGCGTGCGGCTCGAGCTTTCGCATCGCGCTCGCGAGCTCGGGATTCGTGCGCTCGATCGCTGCGCGCTGCCCCTTCTCGAGCCAGCGCCGGAAGAGCGGCACCTTCGCGATGAGGGTGACGATCGGACGCAGATACCGACCGTTCTGGACGCGGGCCAGCACGCCGAGGACGCCGAGGAGCGCAAGCAGGCCGAGCAGGATCCAGAGCGGGATCAGGAGCGTGACGATCGAGGTGGCGAGCATCGGGAGGATGGTACCCGGCTAGTCCGGCAAGGACACTGCCACACCGTCCACGCGCAGGAGCCCGTCGCGAGTGAGCGACGCGACGGCCTCGGCATCGACGGGCTGGGAGCCCGCGACGACCGCGCGAAGTGCTTCCGCCCGGCGCTGGCGGAACGAGCCTTCGAACGGGCCCTGGCGGCGGGCCGGCTCGAAGCGGCTCCCGCGCGAAGGGCAGGCGGCGGCCAGCGGGCACGTACTGCAGCGCGGGATGCGCGCGAGGCAGACCGTCTTGCCGAGATCCATGAGCGCCTGAGCGCTCGCGTGCGAGAACGCATGCCCGGTTCGCTCGGAAACGCGCCGCACATTGACGTCGACGGGCAGGACCGCGCGTCCGAACGCGAAGCACGCGACCGCGTCCGCGGTGTAGCGGCCGACGCCGGGCAGCACGGTCAGGTCCTCGGGCCAGCCGTGTTCGGCGACGTGCCTAGCCGTGCGATGCAGAGCGAGCGCGCGCCGGTTGTAGCCGAGGCCCTGCCACTCCCGGATCACCTCTGCGGCAGGCGTGGCCGCGAGCGCCTCGATCGTCGGCCAGCGCTCGAGCCACCGTTCCCAGCGCGGCACAACCCGCTCGACCTGCGTCTGCTGCGACATGACCTCGCTGACGAGGATCGCGTACGGGTCGCGCGTCTTCCGCCACGGGAGGTCGCGACCGTGCGCGGCGAACCAGGCAAGGAGCAGAGCCTCCACTCGGCGAACGTAGCGCGTCGGTCGGCTCGGCACCACAGGCATCATCCGGCGGATGCGTCGCCTCCTCGTCGTCGCCGGCGTCCTGGTCGTGCTCGCCGGCGCCGGGACGGCCTACTACCTCTCGAAGCACCGCTACGGCGGCAACGTCATGGGGTCCACGACCGAGTTCGTCCCGACGCAGACCGTGGCGGCGCCGACTGAGCAGTCGCTCGTGTCGCCGATGTTCGCCGGCGTCCCGCAGCATCTTCATGTCGGCGTGGGCCGGCTCAGGCCGCCGTTCAAGCGCGACTGGGTGTCCGGCGGGACGTCCCTCGTCGAGTTCCCGCCGGCGATCGGCTTCCACTACCTCTACTACGCGGCGCTCAACGGCAACCTGATCGCCGTCTCGACAAGGAACGGGCGCCGGCTCTGGACGATCCACGTCGGCCGCTGCGAAGCGGCCTCACCGGCGGTCGACCGGCTCGGTCGCGGCTCGGTCTTCGAGTCTTTCCTCAACCGGCACCCGTGCGGCCGGGACGCTGCGAAGCGGGGGGACGGCGAGCTTCTCGCCGTCGCCGCCGGCCCGTCGCACCATCCCCGCTGGACGAAGCATCTCGGCGCGAGCGAGACGTCGCCGCTCATCGTCGGGAAGCGGATCTTCGTCGGCGACGCAGAGGGGAACGTCTACTGCCTGCGCGACGTCGACGGCAAGACGGTCTGGACCTTCCACGCGGGCGGAGCCGTGAAGGGGGCGCTCGCAAACGACCGCGGACGCGTCTTCTTCGGCGCCTACGACGGCCATCTCTACGCGCTCGACGCGACGGACGGGAAGCTGATCTGGCGCTCGCAGTCGGCCCGCGACTGGTTCGGCGGCCACGGCACCTTCTACTCGACGCCGGCCGTCGCCTACTCCCGCGTCTACCTCGGTTCGACGGACGGGCACGTGTACTCGTTCGGCGAGCGGACCGGCAAGCTCCGCTGGTCGCGCGCAACCGGCGGTTTCGTCTACGGCTCACCGGCCGTCTGGCGCCGGCGCGTCTTCGTCGGCTCGTACAGCCACATGTTCTACGCCCTCGACGCGGCGACCGGCGCCGTCCTCTGGAAGTTCCAGGCGAACGGTCCGATCTCGGGCTCGGCGACCGTCGTCGACGGAATCGTCTATTTCGCCACTCTCGCGCGCCGCACGTACGGCCTGGACGCGCGCACGGGGAAACAGGTCTGGACGTTCCCCGACGGCGCATTCACGCCCGTCGTGACGGACGGGCAGCGGCTTTACGTCGTCGGCTGGGCGAAGGTTTACGCATTCAGCCCTCGTAGATAGGTTGCGCAACTCGAGTTCCGGGCCATAGAGAGGGCAAATGGTGGAAGAGGCGATCGAGATCGACCTCGACGGCAAGATCGTTCCCGTTCCCCGCGAAATCGTGACCGCTCTCGCCGCTGCGGCCGCCACGCGTGCGGGCGTCTCCGCGCGCCACCGCGATCTGTCGCTCCGGCTCGGGCGGGCGCTCGAGTCGGGACGCGCGACGCTCGGTCAGGGAGAGATACGCGCCCTGTGCGCCGTGCTCGAGGAAGAGCCCGCCGAACGCTGGGGCCGGGCCGGCGCCGAGCTGCTGCGGGCCGCGGCCGCCTAGCGCTTGCGGAGCAGCGCCGCGCCCGTGGCCGCAGCTCCCACTCCCGCAGCGAGCGAGCCGGCGAGCCGACGGTGCTTCGTCAGGCTCGTCTGAATGCTGCGGGAATGCGCCTCGTCGTCGAACGGCCCGTGGGCGCCGCGATCCTGGTCGCCGTCGACCGGGTCGAAGAGGTTGTCGTGGCCCGGTCCGCGGTCCAGGGGTTGCTTCGTCATCTGCGAGCCGTAGCCGGTCTTTCCGAGGTACCAGTCGAGGAGTCCCGGCGCGACGCGCTCGCCGAGGACGTTGAGCACCGTCGGTAGCCCGACGTAGACCTGGCGCCGCCGGTGGTACGCCGCCCAGTGGATCGCGTCCGCTGCGATTTCGGGCTGGTAGATCGGCGGCACCGGCTGAGTCTGCTTCGGCAGCTTCGTGCGGCCCCACGTGAACTGGGTCGTGTTGAAGCCGGCGAGGTGAACCATCGTCACGTGGATGTTCCAGCCGTGGTGGCGGATCTCGGTGATGACCGACTCGGTGAAGCCCTTGCACGCGTGCTTCGCGCCGCAGTAGGGCGCCTGGAGCGGGATGCCGCGGAAGGCGAGCGCCGAGCCGACCTGCACGATCGTGCCGCGGTTTCGGTCGGCCATTCGCCTCAGCGCGGCCTGCGTCCCCCAGACCATGCCGTGGTACGTGACGTCCGTGGCGCGGCGGTACTCGTCTGGCTCGACGTCGAGAAACTCGGCGTAGATCGTCGCCATCGCGTCGTTCACCCAGATGTCGATCGGGCCGAGCTGGTCCTCGACCGCCTGCGCGGCAGCCTCGACCTGGTCGGCCTCCGCGACGTCGGTGGGGAGGACGAGAGCCTTGCCGCCGCGCTCCTCGACCTCCTGCGCCGTCGCCTCGAGCCCCGCCCGGCCGCGGGCGAGGAGCGCGATCTTCGCGCCGTGCTGCGCGAACCTGCGCGCGGTCGCGCGGCCGATGCCGCCCGAGGCGCCGGTGATCACGATGACGTCGCTCATCGCCCTCGATCTTCCGGCGCCCCGGAGAAGCCAAACCTCTAGCGGTCGAGGATCTCCACCGTGTCTCCGTCCTGGAGCTCGTGCTGCCGGCCGACCTGCTGGCCCTCGAATCGCGCGGACGGACCCCAGATGCGCGCGCCGGTGCAGCGCTCCCGCAGCTCGTGGTGGATGGTGTCGGCCACGTCGAGCACGGTGGCCGGCGGCTGCAGCGCGACCGGATCTCCGCCGTCGCGGAGGTGGATCCGCACGAGTCCGGTGAGCGCCCACAGCTCCTCGCGCAGCCGGTCGAGGCTCGCGTCGTCGAGAACCGACACGGGCACCACGGGCAGCTCCGGATGCGCCGGCGGCGCGCCGTCGTCGCATTTCGTCGCCGCGAGCAGCCCCGGCAACTCGATCCCGGCGGCGGCCACCTCCTCGCGGATGACTTCGAGCTCTTCGAGAGGCCGGTCGCACGCGTGGCACCAGAGGATCGCGTCGGCGTTGCGCAGGACGCCGAGCAGGGAGCGGCCTCCGCCGCGGTCGTCGGCGGCACCCTCGATCAGGCCCGGGATCTCGACGAGCTGGACGAGCACGCCGCCGAGGCGAGTCGTCGCCGCGACCGGCCGCGTCGTCGTGAACGCGTAGTCCCCGGTGCGGATCTGGATCGCCGAGAGCGCCTGGAGGAGCGAGGACTTTCCCGCGTTCGGCGGGCCGACGAGCGCGATCTGCGCAGCGCCCTCCCGGCGCACGGCGATCGAGTCCCGGTGCACGACCCGCTTCCGTGTCCGTGTCGCCTCGAGCTCGCCCTCGACCCACTTCCGCAGGTCGGCGTACGGGCCGTTCCGGTAGCCGGGCAGCTCGGCAAGGATCGCGCGGAGCTCGCGGATGCGTTCCGCGCCGTCCTTGCCGACCAGGCGGCGCCTGATCAGTTGCTGCTGGGTGCGATGTGGCATGGGCATCGCGACGTACACCTCCGTGTTGGGGCGGGATCGCGTCGCGTCCCGCCGCTTCCCTAGGACGCTGTGGTGGGAAGCGGCGAACTAGCCGTTCTGGCGGAGAACCGTTGCTCGCCAGGACTCCATCGCGGGGCGCAGCTTACACTCGCTCGCGTGCCGGTCAAAGTCCGCTTCGCGCCGAGCCCGACGGGTTCGCTCCACCTCGGCAACGCGCTCAGCGCCGTTGCGAACCGGCGGCTCGGCGACCGGCTGCTCCTGCGCATCGACGACACCGATCCCGCCCGGAACGTCGAGGGTGGGGAGGAGGCGATCGTGGAGGATCTCGAGTGGCTCGGGATCGCCTGGGACGAGGGGCCGGTGCGACAGAGCGACCGCGCGGAGCGCCATCGCGAGGCCGCCGCGCCGCTCGGCGACCGCTTCGACGGGCTCACGCTTCTGCGTGAGGACGGCTCGCCGACTTATCACCTCGCGTCCGTCGTCGACGACATCGACTTCGGGATCACGCACGTCGTCCGCGGCAACGACCACCGCCCCAACGAGGCGTTGCACCGGCGCCTCTTCGAGGCGCTCGGCGCGACACCGCCGGAGTTCGTCCACCACGGCCTCATCCTCGGCCCCGACGGGCGCAAGCTCGCGAAGCGGGCTCCGGGCGGCTCGGTGGCCTCGCTTCGCGACGAGGGGATCCCGGCCGAGGCCGTCCGCGCCTACCTCGAGGAGCTGGGACTGCCGCGCCACGACGTCCACCTCGACCTTCCTCGGCTCCGGCGGCTGTCCATCGAGGCGCTCGCGGCGCTCGGTGACGACGAGCTCGCCGGGCGGGTCGGCGTTCCCGTCTCGGTGGCGCCGGTGCTGCGCGGCGCGCGGGATCTCGAGGAGGCCCGCGCCTACGCCGCGCTCGTGCTCGAGCCCGCGGATGCCGAGGTCGACGCCCCGGAGACGCTCGCGCGCTTCCGTGAGCTCGTCGGATCGGGACTGGAGCCGCGGGCGGTCGTGCGCGAGCTGAAGGCCGTCGGCGGCGACCTCAAAGCCGTGCGCCTGGCGCTCACGGGGCACGAGCGGGGTCCCGAGCTCGCGGCCGTGATTGCCGCGCTTCCGCGCGACGAGCTGCTGCGCCGCGCGACGTAGGCTAGAAGCCGTGCGCGTCCACGACACCCTCACGGGCTCGCTCGTCGAGCTGATGCCTCCTCCCGGCCCGATCGGGATCTACTGGTGCGGCCCGACCGTCTACCAGCGCATCCACGTCGGCAACGCGCTGGCGGTCTCCGTTCTCCCGCTGTGGCTGAAGCGGTGGCTCGAGCACCAGGGCTACGAGACGAAGGTCGTCGTGAACATCACCGACATCAACGACAAGATCTACGACGCGGCGCCCGGGGAGAGCGCAGCCCTCGCGGCGGACGCGACCCGCTGGTACATCGAGGACACCGACCGGCTCGGACTCGGCCGGCCCGACGTCGAGCCGACGGCAGCCGAGACCGTCCCGGAGCAGATCGCGCTGATCGAGCAGCTGCTCGAGCGCGGCTTCGCGTACGAGGTCGAAGGCGACGTCTACTACCGCGTCGCGCAATTCCCCGACTACGGCCGGCTCTCGAGGCAGCGGCTCGACCAGATGGAGGAGCAGGAGCCGAACCCGCTGAAGGGCGATCCCCGCGACTTCGCGCTCTGGAAGGCGAACAAGCCGGGCGAGGACACGTGGTGGGACTCGCCGTGGGGCCGCGGCCGCCCCGGCTGGCACATCGAGTGCTCGGCCATGTCCGAGAAGTACCTCGGGACGAGCTTCGAGATCCACGGGGGCGGGCTCGACCTCAAGTTCCCGCACCACGAGAACGAGATCGCACAGTCGCGCGCGCTCGGCCACGGCTTCGCGCACATCTGGATGCACAACGGGATGCTCAGCATGCGCGGCACTGAGATGCACAAGTCGATCGGCAACGACGTCTCGCTCAGGGACGCGCTCGACCGCTGGGGGCGCGAGACGCTGCTCTTCTTCTTCCTAACCGGCCACTGGCGAAAGCCGCTCGAATACTCCGAGGAGACGCTCGAGCAGGCCCGCGCACAACTCGAGACCTTGCGCAACGTGTTCCGCTCGCCGAGCGAGCCCGTCGGCGACTGGGCGGAGTTCGAAGCCGCGCTCGAGGACGACTTCAACACGCCCGAGGCGCTCGCCGTGATGCACGGCTGGCGCGACCACGAGCTCCTGAGGCGTGCCTTCGGGATCTTCGGGCTCGAGTCGATCGCCCAGATCGAGGAGGCTCCCCCGGAGCTCGCCGGGCTGGCAGAGCGGAGGCGCGAGGCGCGCGACGCGAGGGAGTTCGGGGAGGCCGACCGGCTGCGCGACGAGATCGCCGGGGCGGGGTGGGAGGTGCGGGACGTGGCGGAGCCTCCCGGCTACCGGCTCGTCCGCCGTCAGTGACGCGGGAGATCGTCTACGGGCGGCGCCCCGTGCACGAGGCGCTGCGCGGGCGGCGCGAAGTGCTCGAGCTGTGGGCGAGCGAGCGAGCAGTGCGCGGCGAGGAGTGGCTGCGCGACCTCGAGCGCCCGCGGGTGCAGACGAAGCTCGAGCGAGATCTCTCCGAGGCGGCCGGCACGCGCGATCACCAGGGAGTTGTCGCGTGGTGCGAGCCGTTCCGCTACGCGGATGCGTCCGAGATCGCTTCCGGCCCGGCGCCTCTGCTCGCCTGCCTCGACCAGGTCAGCGACCCGCACAACCTCGGCGCCGTGATCCGCAGCGCCGAGGGAGCGGGTGCGAGCGGGGTCGTCGTGCCTTCCCACGGCTCGGCGCGGGTCACCGCCGCGGTCTGCCGCGCATCGGCGGGAGCGGTCGAGCACCTCCCCGTCGCCGTCGTCCCGAATCTCGCGCGCTACCTCGCGGAGATCAAGCGCGGCGACCTGTGGATCGCCGGCGCCGTGGGGCACTCGGGGACACCGATGTGGAAGGCGGATCTCTCGGGCGGCATCGCGTTCGTGCTGGGCGCCGAGGGAAAGGGCCTGCGCCCGCTCGTCCGGCGCACGTGCGATCTGGAGATCTCGATCCCGCAGCTCGGCCGCGTCGAGTCGCTCAACGTCAGCGTCGCGGCTGCGCTTCTCCTCTACGAGGCTCGGCGCCGGCGAGATGGCTGAGACGACCCTCTACCTCTTCGACGGGTTCAACCTTCTGCACGCGGGCGACTTCGGCTCGCCCGACGAGCTGCGCGACCTCCTCGCGAGCTGGGTCGCGGCCCAGGGGGCCCGCGGCGTGCTCGTGTTCGACGGCCAGGGTCCCACCGAGCGGCGCGGCCCGCTCGAGGTGCGCTGGGCGAAGGACGCGGACACGCTGCTGGAGCGGCTCGCGGCCGAGCACCGGAGCAGCGAGCAGGTGGCGATCGTCTCCTCCGACACCGCCGTTCGCGGGACGGCGGGCATCGAGGTGAGGAAGGTCGCGTCCCAGACCTTCCTCAGTGAGCTCGCGCCGCCGAGCCGGGAGCGTTCGAGACGGGGCGACCTCCGTGACCGGCTCGACCCCGAGACGCTGGCGCGGCTCGAACGGTTACGTCGCGGCGAACGCTAGAGCTCGTTAGCGTCCTGGGTCCAGGGCAAGCTGGGTCCGAAGCAATTGGACTTGTAAAACCTTGGACCCCTTGCTATCTTCGCCTCGACCACAGGGTGAGAGTTTGCCCGTCACGACGTCCGGGAGGCGCCATGGCTGCTCGCACCGCGACAGCACGCACGCCGCAAAAAGTTCAGCGAGAGCTCGAGGATCTTCAGCTCGTCATGAAGGCGCGGAACGGCAACAGCGTCGCGATGGACGCGCTCATCCGGCGCTACACGGGATTCGTGCGCCTCAAGGCCAGCTCGTACTTCCTCGCCGGCGGCGACAACGACGACCTCCTGCAGGAGGGGCTGATCGGGCTCTACAAGGCGGTTCGCGACTTCCGTGCGGACAAGGAGACGTCGTTCCGCAGCTTCGCGGAGCTCTGCGTCACGCGGCAGATCATCACCGCGATCAAGACGGCGACCCGCTTCAAGCACGCGCCGCTCAACACGTACATCTCGTTCAGTCACACGCCGGCGGGGCAGGACGGCGACGGTGAGTGCACGCTCGGCGACGCACTGCCGAGCCCGGCGGTGCACGAGCCGCCGCTCGTGGTCATCTCGACGGAGGAGCTGCAGAGCCTCGTCTTCAATCTCGGCAGCGGCCTGTCGCCGCTCGAGGCGGACGCGCTCAGGCTCTATCTCGAGGGCTCGTCCTACGAGGACATGGCCGACGAGCTCGGCTGCGACACGAAGACGATCGACAACGCGCTCCAGCGCGTCAAGCGCAAGATCCTCGCGCACCAGAAAGGCCGCGAGGTTCTGCTCTGACGAGCGCTACGCTGGTCGCTCCGGCGCCGGAGTAGCTCAGCTGGTAGAGCAACGCCCTTGTAAGGCGTGGGCCGTCGGTTCGAGTCCGACCTCCGGCTCTCATCTCGATCTTTTCCTGCGGGAGAGAAGCGTCGCGAGCACCCGCGGGAGCTCGTCGGCCAGCCGCGCCTTGCGCACGTAGTCGTCGGCGCCGGCCTGCCGGATCTCGAGCACGCGCTCCTCGTAGTCGTGACCGCTGATGGCGACGATCGGCAGGTCCGGCGCCTCCGCGCGGAGCAGCCGCGTCGCCTCGACGCCGTCGAGCACGGGCATCTCGATGTCCATGACGACCGCATCGGGCGACAGCCGCGCCGCCAGGTCGACCGCCTCCCGTCCGTCGCGTGCCCGGCCGGCCATGGCGAAGCGCTCGTCCTGCTCGAGGACGAGCGCGATCGCGTCGAGGAACGACTCGTCGTCCTCGGCGACGAAGATCCGAAACGGCTGCGGAGACACCTCTTCCGCTCGGGTTTCCCCGCCATGGCCGAGGGGCAATCCGACCGTGGGCGCGGCGGGCTGCTCAGAAGGACGAGCCGGTGGTTCTCTTCCGCGCTCGGATCGCCTCGACGGCTGCGCGGTGCTAGGTGTCGAGCGCCTGCTCGAGGTCGGCCCAGAGAGCTGCCGGATCCTCGAGGCCCACGCTGACGCGCAACAGCCCGGGCGGGACGCGATCTCCCTCCCAGCGCCGGCGGCTCTCGATGAGGCTCGTCACGCCTCCGAGAGAGGTCGCGTTGACGATGACCCTCGTCGACGTCTCGACCTTCCGTGCCGCATCCGCGTCGGAGACGTCGAATGACAGGACGCCCCCGAGCCCGGGGTAGCGGACGACCTCGACGGCCGCGTGCGACCGCAGCCGTTCGGCCAGGAACGCCGCCGTCTCGGTCTGCCGTCGCACGCGCACCTCGAGCGTCTTCAGGCCGCGGAGCAGCAGCCAGGCAGGATCCGGCGCGGCAACCACTCCGGTGCGTCCACGGAACGTGCGCAGCTCCTCCGCCGCAGCCTCGTCGCGGCAGACCACGGCACCGAGGAGCGCGTCGTCGTGGCCCGCAAGGTACTTCGACGCGCTGTGGAGGACGAAATCGGCGCCGCGCTCGAGCGGGCGCAGCAGCACCGGCGTCGCAACCGTCGAGTCGACGACGACCGGGGCCGGATGCGCGGCCGCGGCCTCGAGGTTCGGCATGGTGAGGTACGGGTTCGACGGCGCCTCGAGCCAGACCAGCTGCACGTCCTCGGGCGGCGTCCCGGTCTGGTCGAACTCCACGACGCGCACGCCCCACCGGGCGAGCGCCGCAAACGTGACACCTGTGCCGTAGTAGCCGCCGGCGGCGAGCGCGATGGTGTCGCCGGGCTCGAGCAGCGAGAGGACGAGCGCCGTCGTCGCGCCGGCCCCGGACGGGAAGAGGAGCGCGGACCCTCCGTCCAGCTCCCCGAGCGCAGCCTCGGCCGCGGCGACCGTCGGGCTGCCGAAGCGCTGGTAGTGGAACTCCCGCGCGTCGCCGCGCTCGTCGTACGGCCAGATCGTCGACCTGTCGAGGGGCTCCGACACGCGAACGACCCTATACGGGCTCGGGCCGCAGCTCGTCGAGTCGTCCCATCCGCGCCAGCGGCGGGAAGAGCCGTGACCAGGACGCGGCGAACCCGATCATGAGCGCGCCACCGAGGACGACCGCCCGGGCCGTTCCCAGGAGGGCGGCCATTCCGCCTGCCTCGAAGGCGCCGAGCTCGTTCGAGGCGCTGATGAACACCCACTCGACGGCGCCGACGCGACCCTGGAGCGAGAGCGGTGTCATCACCGTCACGGCGGTTGCGCGGATGTTCATGCTGATCATGTCGACGAAGCCCGTGATCGCGAGCATCACGAGCGAAAGCGGCAGGGAGCGGGAGAGACCGAAGACGATCGTCGCCGCCCCGAATGTCGCCACGACGACGAGCAGGGAGCGGCCGGCCGGGAAGGGCAGGGGGCGCCTCGCGATCAGGAGGCCCGCCACCAGCGCGCCGACCGACGGCGCGGCGCGCAAGCCGCCGAGCACGACGGGGCCGCCGTGGAGGATCGTCTTCGCGAAGACGGGGGCGAGGGCGATCGGATCGCCGAAGAGGACGGCAACGAGGTCGAGCAGGATCGCGCCGAGCACGACGCGCGTCCGCGTGATGAAGCGGATGCCCGCAACGAGGTGGTCGCGGTCGATCGCCT
Organism: Thermoleophilia bacterium; assembly: GCA_025936995.1. Taxonomy (GTDB): domain Bacteria; phylum Actinomycetota; class Thermoleophilia; order Gaiellales; family Gaiellaceae; genus Palsa-739. The sequence goes on from JAICSH010000013.1 coordinate 13,752, forward strand.
CCTGGACCTGTCTCACGACGGTGCGCGGCAGGTTGACGATCGCAGCCGCGGCGACCACGAGAAGCACCCCTGCGACGGCGTAGACCGCGAGCGGCTCGACCGCGAAGATCAGCCCGCCGAGCGCCGGGCCTGCGACGACTCCGATCTGCCCGGCGACGCTGCGGAGCGCGATTGCGCCCTGGAGGAGATCCAGCGGCACCAGCTCCGGCGTGAGGGCGCGCTGTGCCGGCGCGCCGATGGCCGAGGCGATGCCGTTGAGGAGTCCCACGGCAAGGAACGGCCAGATCGAGCTCGGCCCGACGGCGGTGATGGCGAGCAGAACGCCGGCGATGCCGACCTGGAGCACACCCGCGACAGCGGCGACGGAGCGCCGCGCGACACGGTCGGCGAGCTGACCTGCGGGCAGCGCGAGAATCGGGAGCGGCAGGAATTCCGCGAGCCCGACGAGGCCGAGGTCGAGCGGCCGGTGGCGAATGGCGTACACCTGCCAGCCGATCGCGACGACCATCATCTGCGTTGCGAACCCGTTCGTGAGCAGCGCCGTCCAGAGGAGCGCAAAGCTGCGCAGGCGCAGCGCTGGGGGCAGGCGATGCCTCACGAGCGCGAACGTTAGGCTCCGCGGCGGTGGGTGAGGGACACGAGACGACGGCGGGGAAGCTCCGGTGGCTCGAGGCGCTGAGGGGAGAGGCGCTCCACGCGGGCAGCGAGAAGGCCGTCGCGCGCCGCCGAGAGGAAGGCAGGCTCCTGGCCCGCGAGCGCGCCGAGAAGCTCTGCGATCCCGGCTCGTTCGTCGAGCTCGACCGCTACGTCCGCCACCGCGAGTCGAACTTCGGGATGATGGACCGCCGCCCGTACGGCGACGCTGTCGTGACGGGCTACGGCACGATCTTCGGCCGCCGCGTCTTCGTCTTCTCCCAGGACTTCACCGTTTTCGGCGGCTCGCTGAGCGAGGTCTTCGCCGAGAAGATCTGCAAGGTCATGGATTTGGCCGTCAAGTACGGCTGCCCGGTGATCGGGATCAACGACTCCGGCGGCGCGCGGATCCAGGAGGGGGTGGTGTCCCTCGCCGGATACGCGGAGATCTTCTGGCGCAACGTTCAGGCGTCCGGCGTCGTCCCTCAGATCTCGCTCGTGATGGGCCCCTGCGCGGGGGGCGCCGTCTACTCGCCCGCGATGACCGACTTCATCTTCATGGTCGAGGGCTCCTCGTACATGTTCATCACCGGCCCCGACGTCGTGAAGACGGTCACGGGGGAGGAGGTCACGTTCGAGGAGCTCGGCGGCGCAGCGACGCACGCGGCGAAGTCGGGCGTGGCGCAGTTCACGGCGCCGGACGAGGAGACGTGCCTCGAGGACGCGCGCTACCTTCTCTCGTTCCTGCCGCAGAACAACGCGGAGCGCCCCGAGAGGTGGGGCGCGTCGACCGACCCCGCCGAGCGCGAGGACCCGGAGCTGGACACACTCGTTCCGGACAACGCGAACAAGCCGTACGACATGCACGACGTCATCCGCCGCGTCGTCGACGACGGCGAGTTCCTCGAGGTGTGCGAGCGCTGGGCGGAGAACATCGTTTGCGGGTTCGCGCGGCTTGGCGGGCATCCGGTCGGGGTCGTCGGGAATCAGCCGCGTTCGCTCGCAGGCGTCCTCGACATCGACGCCTCGAACAAGGCGGCTCGCTTCGTCCGGACGTGCGACGCATTCAACGTGCCGCTCGTCACCTTCGTCGACGTTCCCGGCTTCCTCCCGGGGACTGCCCAGGAGTGGGGCGGGATCATCCGCCACGGCGCAAAGCTTCTCTACGCGTACTGCGAGGCGACCGTGCCGAAGCTGACGGTGATCACGCGCAAGGCGTACGGCGGGGCGTACGACGTCATGAGCTCGAAGCACATCCGCGCCGATTTCAACTTCGCCTGGCCGACGGCGGAGGTCGCGGTGATGGGGCCCGAGGGCGCGGTGAACATCATCTATCGCGACCGGCCGGACGAGGAGCGTCCCGCGCTCATCGCCGACTACAAGGAGCGCTTCGCCAACCCGTACGCCGCCGCCGAGCGCGGGTACGTCGACGACGTGATCGAGCCGCGCCGCACGCGTCCCGTCCTCATTGGCGCGCTCGAGACCTCGCTCACTAAGGCCGAGCCGCGCCCGCGTCGCAAGCACGGCAACATCCCGCTCTAGCGGGATGCTATTTTCTCTAGCACCATGCTGAAGGTCAAGATCGACCGGAGGGAGCCGACCGAGCTCTTCGAGCAGGTTGCGGCGGAGATCCGGCGCGCGATCGCCGACGGCGAGGCGAAGCCGGGCGAGCGGCTGCCACCCGCGCGGGACCTTGCGGCCGTCCTCGGCGTGAACACCAACACGGTGCTCCGCTCGCTGCGCCTCCTCCGCGACGAAGGAATGCTCGAGTTCCGTCGCGGCCGCGGAGTTACCGTTGCCGGGACGCCGGAACGGGGAGCGGTGATCGCCCGGGCACGCGAGCTCGTCCGCTTCGCCCGCCAGCAGGGCTACCGCCGCGACGAGCTGATCGAGCTCATCGAAGAGCTCGCCTAGCCAAGCGCCGAAACGTCCGACGATCGTCTCCAAGAGACGTGGCGCGGTGCCGGGCACGCGGACATGTCCGTTGGCGCCGAGCGAAGCGTGATCACGCGGCACTGGCCGTGCCCCGTCCGCGTCGGCCGTGTCCCGGTGCCTGGCACCGAGACGTGGCCGGTTCAGGCAATTCCGCGATGGTCAGGCTCGGTGCGCCGAAGGACGGATTCGAGGCGCTACGACGCGAGCGCGGCGTCGGGCTCGAGCGTCGGGAGTAGCTCCTCCGCCAGCGCCTTGACGACCGTGGGGTCGAACTGGGTGCCGGCGCAGCGTTCCAGCTCGGCGAGTGCGTCTCGCTGCGTGCGCGTATCTCGGTAGCCGCGCTCGGACGTCATCGCGTCGTAGGCGTCCGCGACGAAGATGATGCGCGCGCCGAGCGGGATCTGGTCGCCGGCGAGGCGGTTCGGATAGCCGGCGCCGTCCCAGCGCTCGTGATGGTGCAGCACCCACTCGGCGACGGGCTGGACGCCGAGGCTCTCGAGCATCCGGAAGCCGATCTGCGGGTGGCGCTCGAGGATGAGCCGCTCCGCCTCGCTGAGGGAGCTCGGCTTGCGGAGAACTTCCTCCGGGATCGCGAGCTTGCCGAGATCGTGGAGATTGCCGGCGAGGCGGGTGAGCTCGATCGCCGGCTCGTCCGCGCCAAGCCGTCGCGCGATCCGCGCCGAGTAGTCGCCGACGCGCTGCGAGTGGCTCCCGGTGTACGCATCACGCTCGTCGACGGCCTTCGCGAGGCTCTCCGCCGCGCGGTACTGCGCCGCGCGATCCGGCGTGTCCGCGAGGTGCTCGAGGTTGGCGCGAAGCATCGACTCGGCGGCGTATGCACGGACACGGTTCTTGCCGTCCTTCTTCGCCCAGTACAGAGCGCTGTCGGCGAGCCGGATGAGCTCGTCCCGTCCGGAGCCCTGCATCGGGTACGTCGCCACCCCGGCGCTCACCGTCACGAGGCCGACACCCTCGATATTCAGTGAGGCGACCCGCTCCACGATCGAGCGGGCGACCGCAGTCGCCTGCCGCTCGTCCTGGCCCGGCAGGAGCACCGCGAACTCGTCGCCGCCGAGCCGGAAGGACTCGCCTCCCTGTCGCAGCCGCGACGCCACCTGGCCGAGCACAAGGTCGCCGACCGGATGGCCGAACTGATCGTTGATCGACTTGAGGTCGTCGAAGTCGACGAGGCAGAGGGCGAGCGGCGTCCTCTCCTCCTCGGCTGCGACGAGCTCGCGCTGCAACCGCTCGTGGAAGCTGCGGTGGTTGCCTAGCCCGGTGAGCGGATCCGTGAGCGCGAGCCGCATCGCCCGGATCGCCTTGAAGGTCGAGCGCTGGTAGAGGGCAATCGCGAGCAGCGGGCCGACGAGGGCGATGGACAGCCAGGGATCGCGCTGCCAGAGGACGACCAGGGTCAGTGCGGCCGAGGCCATGAAGGCGAACGGCGCCGTCGTCTGCGTGATGTTCTCCCGCGCGATCGCGAAGAACGAGCGGCCGGAGTCGGCGGAGAGCACCGCGCTGATCAGCACGAGGTTGACGACCCAGTAGTAGAGGAATCCGCAGAGGACGACCCGCGCGACGAGGATCCCCGCAGAGCCTCCGTGGACGTGCTCCACCGCGAGGCCGGCAGCGAGAGCCGAGAGGGCGAACATCGAGCCGTTGTAGGCGACGCGAAGGAGCGGACGGCGCTGCAGGAGATGCGTGAACGTCGGCCCGCCCGCCGCGACGATCACGCCGGCGGGCCAGCCGAGCAGGATGATCGCGGAGACCGAGAAGACGAATCCGAGCGTGACCCCGCCGGCGCCCATCCCCTCGACGGGCACCGGGAAGCGCTCCGCGAGCGCCATGCTCGCGAAGAGGCCGAGCAGCGCCGCGACGTCGGCCGCCGAGCGCGGTACGTCTGCGTAGCGGTAGACCGCGAAGCCGACAGCGCCGACGCCCGCGACGATGACGGGCGCCACCACCGCGAGCACCCTCGCAGGGACCGCAGCGGGAGCCGACACCGCCGCGCCCTACCGAGCCCGTCGCCGTCCGGCCCGAGTCAGATGTCGGCCGCCGACAGACGTCTGCTGGTCACCCACCACCGAATCCTCCCCTACGAGGTGTGCGAGTGCTTACCAGCCGTAGTTGAAAAACCCGTAGAAGCTTCCGAGCGAAGCTGCAACCGCCGCAGCAACGGCCAGAAGAATCACGAGGCGGAACTTCCACTCGAGCATTTTGCCTCCAGACGAGATTCGTCGTAGGGACGCCAGACGGAGAGATTGTGGTTGCGATCCCGCCGAGCCGAAATCACCCGAAGGGGTTAGCGGCGTCACTCGAACGGGGTAACCGCATCGGATTCCGCCGAGCGGCCTCCCCCGGGCGGGTTACTCGAGCCCGGCCTCGTGCAGCGGCCGGCGCCCCCACGCGAACTTTTTCTTGTACCAGCCGCTCAGCTGGGCGAGCGCGACCCCGTAGCCCGAGGACTGGATGAACCAGCCGTTGCCGACGTAGATCGCCGTGTGGAAGACCTGCGCCCCGGTGGAGTGGGTGCCCTTCGTCCCGAAGAAGAGCAAGTCGGCGGGCTGCAGCTTCGCGAAGGAGATGCGCTTCGAGCGCGGCACCTCGACGCTCATCGTGTACGTCGTCCGGCCCAGGATCGTCGAGGCGAGGTTCCCGTCGTTCGGGTAGCTCTGCAGCTTGTAGACGCGCCAGACGAAGCCGGAGCAGTCGTAGCCGCCGCGTGCCGTGACGCCGAAGTCGACCTCTTGCGCGTCGTTCGTCCCGCCCCAGACGTAGGGCATCCCGATCTTCGAGAACGCGACGTCGAGGATCTGCTTCTGCCAGTCGTCGAAGGTCGGCAGCATGAAGGTGTCGGCGAGGCTCTGTACCTCCTGGATCTGCCAGCTGTCCTCGAGCAGGCCGAAGCCGAGGATCTGTGCCGCCGAGTACGCGGCTTCCGCCCGCGTCGCCGGATCCTGCGGGCGGAGCTCGAGGAAGTCCTGCGCGGCAGGATGGTTGGTGCGGAGTCCGAGGAGCCGGGCGACGACCTCGAACCCGAAGCGGCCGGGCACGGCGAGGCCGGCCGCGCGCGCACCCTGCGCGAACTCCTTCGCCGCCTGTCCGAGGCCGAGGGACTGGACGAGGTTGCGGTCGAGCTGCGCCATCGTGACCGTCCCGGCCGGATTCGAGACGGTGGGCGCGACGCTCGTCGTCGTTGCGGTCGTAGCCGTACTGGTGGTCGTCGTCGGCACGGTCTCGGTCGTCGTCGTGCCGGTCGTCGTCGCGCTCGTGGTCGTGGTGCCGGGCGGGGGCGGAGGCGCCGGGAATGCGAGCTCCTGCCGGAGGCCGAAGGCGAGATCCGAGAGGGTCTGCCGCGTGAGCGTTGCGTTGGGCCGGAACTTGTGGACGCTCGGTGCGCCCATGAGCCCGTGGGAAACCACGGTCGCGATCTGCGGCGCCGCCCAGTCGGGCAGGCGGTTCGAGGCGCCGGGCGCCGCGGCGGCAGCCAGGAGGGCGGCCATCCCCACGGCGGCCGCAAGCGTGACGAGACGCTGACCCACGCTCACCCATCGGTCGGTGCCGCCGAGAGCATTAGCCTCTCCGGGTGGCGTCCTTCGAGATCACGCCGGAACCCGGCGAGGCGGAGCGGAAAGCCATCCTCGCCGCGCTGGGCGCGGAAAACGCGGAACGGCAGACCGGCTCGGATTGGGCCGACGCGCAGCTGCCGGAACGCCCCGGCGAGGAGGACGAGCCGTAACCGAGGCGAGCAGCGGGGCGTTCCCTCCGCATGTGGGAGGAGTGCATCCGTTGCAACGAAGCCCCGGCTGTCGACGATCAGGGCTACTGCGGCCACTGTCACTGGGCCGTCCGGGCGGAGGTCGAGGAGGGGTTCTACGCCCTCCGCGAGTACCTGCGTGCGTGGGCCCGCTTCGACGAGTGGTGCGAGACCCGCGGGATCGCGGCCTGACCGCTCCCGCCGCTATTCCGGCTGAGCCCGGCTGAACAGTCTCGGCGCGTTGCGCGCGTAGTCGAGGCCCGACAGCCACGTGAGCACGACTGCGACGAGCAGCGTCCACCAGCCTGCGCGTTCCGTCCACGCGCCGGCGGCCGCGAAGCCCGCGACGGCCGCCGCGACCGCCTGAGCCCACGTCTTGAGCTTCCCGAGGTCGCGGGCCGCGAGGACGACGCCGCGCTCGATCGCCGCCTGGCGCAGGCCCGTCACGAGCACCTCACGCACGACGATCGCGGCGACCATCCACGCGGGGATGACGTCCTGCCCGACGAGCATCACGAGCGCGGCGAGCACGAGGACCTTGTCGGCGATCGGATCGAGCAGCGAGCCCACGGAGGACGAGTGGCCCTGCCTGCGCGCGAGCCTCCCGTCGAGCCAGTCCGTGGTCATCGCGACGCAGAAGACCGCGGTCGCCCAGTAGTCGTGGCCCGAGAAGCTCCAGGCGTACAGCACGACCACGAGGGGGACCGAGGCCGCACGCGCGACGGTGAGCTGGTCGGCCGCGGTCAGATTCACAACGTGGAGAGAATACGGCCCGCCGATGTTCGACAAGGTTCTCGTCGCCAATAGAGGAGAGATCGCGATCCGCGTCTTCCGGACGCTGCGCGAGCTCGGCATCGGCGCAGTCGGCGTCTACTCCGAGGGCGATCGGGCCGCGCTCCACGTCGCCTATGCGGACGAGGCGTTCCTCCTCGGGCCGACTCCGGCGGCCGAGAGCTACCTCGCGGCCGAGCGGATCCTCGACGCCGCCCAGCGCTCCGGCGCCCAGGCCGTGCATCCCGGCTACGGGTTCCTCGCCGAGAACGCGGCCTTCGCGCGGGCCGTGGAGGAGGCGGGCCTCGTCTGGATCGGGCCGCCGCCCGCCGCGATCGAGCTGATGGGCAACAAGACGGCCGCGCGCACGGCGATGCAGCAGGCGGGAGTCCCGATCATCCCGGGGACGACGGACCCGGTCGGTTCGGTGGACGAGCTGCTCGCCCTCGGCGACGAGCTCGGCTATCCGCTCCTGATCAAGGCCGCGGCAGGAGGCGGCGGCAAGGGGATGGAGGTCGTCGAGGCTCCTGACGACGCGCAGCAGGCGTTCGAGCGCGCGCAGCGGCAGGGCCGGTCGTACTTCGCGAATCCGGACGTCTACGTCGAGAAGCTCATCGTCGATCCGCGCCACGTCGAGGTGCAGGTGTTGGCCGACGCGCACGGGAACGTCGTCCATCTCGGCGAGCGTGACTGCACGATCCAGCGCCGCCACCAGAAGCTGGTCGAGGAGACGCCGTCGCCCGCGGTGGACGAGGAGCTGCGACGGCGGATCGGCGCGATCGGGGTCGAGGCGGCGCGCGCCTGCGGCTACCGCTCCGCGGGGACGATCGAGGGGCTGCTCACGCGCGACGGCGAGTACTTCTTCATGGAGATGAACACGCGGATCCAGGTCGAGCACACCGTCACGGAGATGGTCACGGGGCTCGATCTCGTCCGTGAGCAGATCCGCGTCGCGCTCGGCGAGCCCCTCTCGATGCGGCAGGAGGACGTCGAGCTGCGCGGCCACGCGATCGAGTGCCGCATCAACGCGGAGGACGCGGCGCAGGGGTTCCTTCCGGCGTCTGCTCCGGTGACGGGCTACCGGGAGCCCGCGGGGCCGGGCGTGCGTGTCGACTCCGGCGTCGCGGCCGGCTACGAGGTGTCCGCGGCCTACGACCCGATGGTCGCGAAGCTGATCGTGCACGGGGTCGACCGTGAGCACGCGCGCCGGCGGATGCTGCGCGCGCTCGACGAGTTCTGGATCGCGGGACCGACCACGCTGATCGGCTTCCACAAGGCGCTCCTCTCGCACCCGTGCTTCGTCGCCGGCGAGACGTGCCACGGCGTGGTCGAGTCCGAGGAGCTCGCCGCGCGCGTCGCCGAGCTCGACGCAGGTGCCCCCGTCGCGGCGCCAAGTAACAACGTGTTACAAGGAACGACAGGTCCCGTTCGAACCACCGAGAGAGTGCGGACCGTCGAGGTGGACGGGCGGCGGTTCGAGGTGCAGCTCTCGGAGCCCGAGCCGGGGTGGCGGGCGCTCGCGCGGCGGCACGGCGAGCGGGCGCGACATGGAGGAGCCGGCGCGGGCGGGCGCGACTCCGTCGTCTCGCCGATGCAGGGGACGGTCCTCACGGTGGCCGTCGCGGACGGCGACGAGGTCGAGCCGGGCCGGGTGATCTGCGTCGTCGAGGCGATGAAGATGGAGAACGAGGTGCACGCGCATCGCGCCGGGGCCGTCCGCAACCTCTCCGTCGAGCCGGGGCAGCCCGTCTCGACGGGCCAGGTCATCTGCACGATCGAGGGCGGCGAGGGCTAGATCGAGCGCTGGTAGGCGCGGAAGCACCACGTCGCGAACAGCGCCGTCGCGGCCGCGACCGCGACGAGAAGCGCGAGATAGATGAGCGTCGGCCCCCAGTCGCCGCCGGCCATGACGGCGTTCCGCATCGCGCGCGTGCCCCAGTTGACCGGGTTGAACCTGGCGATCGCCCTGATCCAGCCGGGCATCAGCGCGACCGTGACGAGGATCGAGGAGAGGAACATGAGCGGCATGCCGACGAAGTTGGCCGCCGCGATCATCGACGCCTCGCGGCGCATGAGCAGCGCGATCCCGTGCGAGAACCCCGCGAAGACGGCAGACAGCAGCGCCGCACCGGCGAACACCACGAGCCAGCCCCCGACGCCGCCGTGCACGCGCACGCCGAGCGCGAGCGCCACGAGCAGGAGGATCAAGGCCTGGAGGATCGCCGTGACCGCGGCGCGCACGACCTGGGAGAGCACGATCGCGACACGCACCGTCGGCGCGGCGAGGAAGCGGTCGATCACGTGGCGGTCGAGGTCGCTGATCATCGCCATGCCCGACCACATGCCGCCGAAGAAGGCGTTCATCGCGATCACGCCGGGCGTGAGGAACTCGATGTAGCTCCCGCTGGACTGCCCCTGGGCGCCGACCCGCTTGAGCAGCTGGCCGTAGAGCAGCAGCCAGAGCATCGGCTGGATGACCATCATCGCGATCCAGATCGGCTCGCGCATGAGGTTGCGCACCTGGCGCACCACCATCCAGCCCGTCTGGCGGAACAGCTGTGCGGTCATGCCCTTCCCTCGTCCTCGGTGGTGAAGTCGCGGCCCGTGTAGTGGAGGTAGACGTCGTCGAGCGACGGCCGGGCCGTCGTCACCGACGCCACCTCGATCCCCGCGTCGTCGAGCGCGCCGAGGATGACCGGGATGGCCTGCGCTCCGTTCGGGACGCGGGCGCGCAGCACCTGGCCGTCGACCTTCACCTCGGTGCCGATGCCCGCGACGATCCGCTCGGCCTCGTCGACCCGGCCGTTCTGCTCGGCCAGCTCGACGCTCACCGACTCGCCCCGGAGATCCCGCTTCAGCTTCTCGGGCGTCCCCTCGGCGACGATCCTGCCCTTGCTCACGATCGCCACCCGCTCCGCGAGCCGGTCGGCCTCCTCGAGGTAGTGCGTCGTCAGGAGGATGGTCAGGCTCTCCGCCGCCGCGAGCCGCTCGACCTCCACCCACATCGCGGCGCGCGCCTCGGGATCAAGACCGGTCGTCGGCTCGTCGAGGAAGAGCACCTTCGGCTTGTGCACGAGGCCGATTGCGATGTCGAGGCGGCGCTTCATCCCGCCGGAGTACCCGCGCGCGACCCGGGACGCCGCGTCCTGCAGGCCGACGAGCTCGAGCAGCTCGTCGACGCGCGCATGCAGATCCTTGCCGAACATGCCGTGGATCCGCCCCTGCAGGAGGAGGTTTTCGCGACCGGTCGCCTCCCAGTCGACCCCGGAGTCCTGCGCGACGTAGCCGATCGCGCGGCGGACGCGGTTCGGGTGCTGCGCCACATCCTCGCCTGCGACGAAGGCCCGCCCGGAATCCGCCCGCGTCAGCGTCGTGAGGATCCGGACGGTCGTCGACTTGCCCGCGCCGTTCGGCCCGAGCAGGCCGAAGACCTCGCCCTCGCGCACCGAGAACGAGACCCCGTCGAGCGCCTGCACCGTCTTGTAGTGCTTGCGCAGCTCCTCGGCGACGATCGCATCCATCGCCCGTCGAGTCTAGACACGGGCAATCCGAGGCCAGAGGCGGCGCGTAGAACCCGGCAACCCCAGTACAGGAGGAACGAAATGCCGAAGAAGATCGTCGTCGCCATCGTCGCCGCAATCGCGCTCGCGGCAGCCGGTGCCGCGGCGGCCGCAGTTGTCACACAGCAGAGTTCCGCCTCGACCGGCACGGTGAACCTGCGCCAGACGAAGCTCGGGAAGGTTTTGGCCACGAAGTCGGGCAAGACGCTCTACCTCTTCAAGGCCGATCGCAAGAACAAGAGCGTGTGCTATGGCAAGTGCGCGACGTTCTGGCCGCCGCTCACGGTCGCGGCGAAGGCCACTGCGGGCACGGGGATCAAGGCGAAGCTGCTCGGCGTCACGATGCGCAAGGACGGCAAGCACCAGGTGACCTACAACGGCCACCCGCTCTATCTCTTCAAGCTCGACAAGGCCGCGGGCCAGGTCAACGGGCAGCGGCAGGACTTCTTCGGAGGCGTCTGGTACGTCGTCTCCAGCTCCGGCCAGGCGATCACGAAGGCGGCCGGCGGGACCGGTGGGGGGACGACGACCACCACCACCAACCCGTACAACACGACGACCAGCCGCTACTAAAGGCATCGCCCAGGGCTGAACTGCGCGGTCCACCGGCGTCGCGTCGTTAGTGTCCGGCGCCGGTGGACCTCTACGAGTACCAGGGCAAGGATCTCTTCAGGCGGGTCGGGATCCCGGTCTCCGACGGCCGGCTCGCCACCACTGCCGAGGAGGCGCGTGAGGCGGCCGAGGAGCTCGGCGGCCCCGTCGTCGTCAAGGCGCAGGTCCTGACCGGGGGACGTGGCAAGGCCGGCGGCGTCAAGCTCGCCGAAGACCCGACCGACGCCGAGGCGAAGGCGCACGACATCCTCGGGCTCGACATCAATGGCCATGTCGTCCGCATGCTCTGGATCGAGCCGGCGTCGGACATCGAGCGCGAGTACTACCTCTCGGTCACCTTCGACCGCGGCGCGAAGAAGCCCCTCTTCATGTTCACGACACAGGGTGGCGTCGAGATCGAGCAGGTCGCGGAGGAGAGCCCGGATGCGCTCGTTCGCCTCCACGTCGACCCGCTCGAGGGCTTCCAGCCCTGGGTTGCGCGGCGGCTCGTCTACGGCGGCGGGGTCGAGGATCCCTCCGAGCAGAAGCAGATCGCGGCGATCGTGGAGAAGCTCTACCGCGTCTTCGTCGAGTTTGACGCGATGCTCTGCGAGATCAACCCGCTCATCGTCACGCCCGAAGGTGAGGTCAAGGCGCTCGACTCGAAGTTCACGGTCGACGACAACGCCCTCTACGCGCACCCGGAGATCGCCGAGATGCGCGACAACGCGGCGGCCGACCCGCTGGAGACGTTCGCACGCGAGAAGGGCGTCACCTACGTGAAGCTCGACGGCGAGGTCGGCGTGCTCGCGAACGGTGCCGGTCTCGGGATGTCCACGGTCGACGTCGTCGCGCATGCGGGCGGGCGGCCTGCGAACTTCTGCGACCTCGGCGGCGGCGGCAGCGCGGAAGGCGTTGTCGACGCGCTCGAGGTGATCACGCGCGACGAGCAGGTGCGCTCGATCTTCTTCAACATCTTCGGCGGGATCACGCGCTGTGACGAGGTGGCGCGCGGGATCCTCGCGGCGCTCGAGCGGCTCGACATGTCGCGCTATCCGATCGTCGTCCGGCTCGACGGCACGAACGCGGAGGAGGGCCGGCAGATCCTCGCCGACGCGGGCCGTGAGAACATCCATCCCGAGGCGACGATGCTCGACGGAGCGCGGCGCGCGGTGGAGCTGGCGGGGGCGGCGTGAGCGACCTCTGGAGCGACCGGGCGCAGGCCTATCGCGACAGCGCGACCCATGCGGGCGGCGACGATCTCGACCTCGTCGTCGAGTGGTGCGAGCCGGGGCCGGACGTGACCGTGCTCGACGTCGCGACCGGCGGCGGTCACGTCGCGCGGAGGCTGCGCGACGCGGGAGCGCAGGTCGTCACCGTCGACGCCGCTCCGGGCATGGAGCCGGACGTGATCGCTCCGGCCGACCATCTCCCGTTCGCGGACGCGAGCTTCGACGCCGTCGCGTGCCGCATTGCGGCGCACCACTTCCCGGACGTGCTCGCCGCGGTGCGCGAGATGGCCCGCGTCGCACGGCACCGCGTCGTGATCTGCGACAACACCTTCACGAGCGAGAGCGCCGAGGAGGCGGACCGGCTGCGCGACCCGAGCCACGTCCGCAACTACGGGGTGGCCGAGTGGCACAGCTTCTTCGAGCTTGCCAGGCTGCGGGTGGCCGACGAGGCGACCATGGTGCGCGACACCGACTTCGAGGACTGGCTCGCGCGGACGGAGACACCGGACGCCGACCGTCCGCGCATCAGCGAGCTGCTCGACGGCCGGATCCACGACGGGAGGCTCACGCTGCCGACCGTCGTCCTGAAGGGCTTGAAGGCCGCCTAGTGGCCATCATCCTCGACAACGACACGCGTCTCGTGGTCGCCGGCCTCACCGGCTCGGAGGGACGCTTCCACGGCCTCCGCAACCGCGCGTATGGGACGAACCTCGTCGCCGGCGTGACGCCCGGCAAGGGAGGACAGGACGTCGAGGGCGTGCCCGTCTTCGACACGGTCGCCGACGCGGTCTCGGAGGCCGGCGCGAACACGTCGCTCATCTTCGTTCCCGCCCGCTTCGCGGTCGACGCGATCTACGAGGCGGTCGACGCGGGCATCGACACCGTGATCTGCATCACCGAGCACATCCCCGCGCACGACATGCTGCGCGCGTACACGTACTTCCGCGGCCAGGGCACGACGATGATCGGCCCGAACTGCCCCGGAGTCCTCTCGCCCGGGAAGGCGAACGCCGGAATCATCCCGGCCGAGATCTTCAGCGAGGGGAGCGTCGGGCTCGTCTCGCGCTCCGGGACGCTCACCTACCAGATCGGGCACGAGCTGACGCAACTCGGGCTCGGCAACTCCACCATCGTCGGCATCGGCGGCGACCCGGTCGTCGGCTCCTCCTTCGTCGACGTGATCGCGAAGTTCGAGGCCGACGAGCAGACCGAGCTGATCGTCCTCGTGGGCGAGATCGGCGGCGACGAGGAGGAGAAGGCCGCCGCGTACGTCGCGGCGCACGTGACGAAGCCGGTTCTCGCGTACATCGCCGGCTTCTCCGCGCCCCCCGGCAAGACGATGGGCCACGCGGGCGCGATCATCTCCGGCTCGTCGGGGACGGCGCAGGGGAAGAAGGAGGCGCTCGAAGCGCGCGGGATCGAGGTCGGGACGACGCCGACCGAGGTAGCGCAGATGGTCGCCACGCGGCTTCGGTAGTAACTTCGGCACATGCCGAAGTGCGCGAGCTGCGGGCACGAACTTCCCGAGGGCGCGAAGTTCTGCCTCGAATGCGGCGCGTCGGTCGCGCCCGCGCGGGCGCCGCGCGAGCAGCGAAAGACCGTCACGATCCTCTTCTGCGACGTCGCCGGCTCGACCGAACTGGGGGAATCGACCGACCCCGAGGCGCTGCGCACGCTCCTGGCCCGCTACTTCCAGCGCATGAAAGAGATCGTCGAGCGCCACGGCGGCAGCGTCGAGAAGTTCGTCGGCGACGCGGTGATGGCCGTCTTCGGCGTCCCGGTCGTCCACGAGGACGATGCGCTGCGCGCTGTGCGTGCGGCGCTGGAGATGAAGGAAGCGCTTCCCGAGCTCGGGATCCGCGGGCGGATCGGCGTCAACACCGGCGAAGTCGTGACGGGCACCGAGGAACGGCTCGCGACCGGTGACGCCGTGAACGTCGCGGCGCGGCTGGAGCAAGCCGCAGAGCCCGGCGAGGTGCTGATCGGTGCGGAGACGGTGCGGCTGGTGCGCGACGCGGTCGAGCTGGGAGACGAGCGCCAGCTCGAGCTGAAGGGGAAGTCGGCGCGGGTCGCGGCGTATCCGCTCCAGGCGGTTGTCGGGGAGGCGCAGCGGCGCTTCGACTTCCCGATCGTCGGACGCGAGCGCGAGCGACGCGCGCTCGACGACGCCTGGGAGCGCGTCCGCTCCGAGCGCTCCTGTCACCTTTTCACGATCCTCGGCGCCGCCGGCGTGGGAAAGTCGCGCCTGACGGCCGAGTTCCTCGGCGGGCTCGAGAGCGTCGCGGTCGTGCGCGGCCGCTGCCTGTCCTACGGCGAGGGGATCACCTACTGGCCGCTCGTCGAAGTCGTGATCCAGCTGGGCCGCCGCCCGTCGGATCCGCGCGCGGCCGCGGCGATCGCCTCGCTGTTCGGCGAGACCGAGGAGCCTGCAACCGCGGACGAGATCGCCTGGGCATTCCGGAAGCTGCTCGAGGAGTCGGCGCCGGTCGTGTGCGTCTTCGACGACCTCCACTGGGCCGAGCCGACGTTCCTCGATCTCGTCGACCACGTCGCCGACTGGAGCCGAGACGCGCCGATCCTGCTCGCCTGTATTGCGCGGCCGGAGCTACTCGACCGGCGGCAGACATGGGCGGGTGGCAAGCTCAACGCGACGACCGTCCTGCTCGAGCCGCTCACGGCGGAGGAGACCGACGAGCTGATCGAGCGGCTGCTCGGCGACGCGCAGCTCGACGAGGCGTTGCTCGGACGGATCCGCGAGGCAGCCGAGGGGAATCCGCTCTTCGTCGAGCAGATGCTCGCCATGGTCGCGGAGTCGCCGAACGGCGACGTCGTCGTGCCGCCGACCATCCAGGCGCTGCTCGCGGCGCGCCTCGACCAGCTCGATCCGTCCGAGCGCGGGGTGCTCGAGCGTGGCGCGGTCGAGGGGAAGATCTTCCACCGCGGCGGCGTCGAGGCGCTCGCGCCCGAGGAGCCGGACGTCCCGACGAAGCTGATGGCGCTCGTCCGCAAGGAGCTCGTCCGTCCCGACCGGACGCAGCTCACCGGCGATGACGCCTTCCGCTTCCGCCACCTGCTCATCCGCGACGCCGCGTACGACGGACTGCCGAAGTCCGCACGGGCCGAGCTCCACGAGCGCTTCGCGGCCTGGCTCGAATCGCGCGGAGCCGACCTGATCGAGCTCGACGAGATTCTCGGCTATCACCTCGAGCAGGCGCACCGATACCGCGTCGAGCTGGGTATGGCCGGGCGGGAGACGGACGATCTCGCGCGACGCGCAGCCGAGCGGCTCGGTGCCGCCGCAGAGCGGGCCGCTCTCAGGCATGACGCGACGGCATCCATCGCGCTCTACGAGCGCTCGCTCGCGCTCGGCCCAGACGTCCCACTCGCATTCGAGCGTCAGCTGAGACTCATCCGAGTGCGCCTGGAGGCGGGCGACCTGCAGCGGGCGCTCGGCGAGGCCCACGACCTGATCGAGCAGGCGCGCCGGGCCGGAGATCGCCCGCGTGAGCTACGGGCCACCCTCATGCGCGCGCGTGTCTCCTACCTCGCCGACCCGAGGGCAATCGACGAATTCGGTCCGCTCGTGGAGGAGGCCCTCGAGACGTTCGCGGCCATACCCGACGATGCCGGACTGGCGGACGCGTGGTCGGTCGCATCCGCCGTTCACCACGCTGCCCTTCGCTGGCGACCCGTCAAGGAAGCGCTCGAACGGATGCTCGAGCACGCCGAGCGCAGCGGCGACCGCCTCCTCTCCGAGGAAGCGCGTTCGCGCCTCCTCTCGGCGTACCTGTACGGGCCGTTCCCGGTCGAGGAGTCGATCGCCTGGTACCGCGCCAACCCCACGGAGCATCCCTTCTTCCTCGCCAACCTCGCGCAGCTGGAGTCGATGCGCGGGAACATCGGCCTTGCCCGCGAGGCCTACCTCGAGGCTCGGCAGAAGGGGAAGGAGCGCGGCCAGCTCCTGCTTGCCGCGTCGGTCACGATGGAAGCCGCGGAGTGCGAGTTGACGGCCGGCGACCCGCAACGTGCGGCCGACATCGCGCTCGAAGGCGTCGCCGAGCTCGAATCGCTGGGGGAGCATGGCTGGCTCTCGACCGTCGCGGGGCACGCTGCCGAGGCGTTGCTTCGACTCGGGCGAGACGAGGACGCGTGGAGCATGACGGAGCGGGCAGAGGCCGCCGGAGCGCCGGACGACGTGATCACGCAATTGCTGATCCGGCAGGTGCGGGCGAAGATCCTGGCCCGCCGCGGCACGCTCGAAGAGGCGGAGAGGCTCGCCCGTGACGCGGTGGCGCTGAGCGAGCCGACCGACTCGCTCGAGGTGAAGGCGAACGCACTGTGCGATCTCGCCACGGTGCTTGGCGTAGCCGGCAAGCGTGACGAGGCTCTAGGTGCGCTCGCGCGGGCCGAGGTGTTCTTCGCGAAGAAGGGTCATACGGCAGGCGCAGCGCGCGTGCACGAGATGCGCGCCGGGCTGGGCGCTACGCTCGAGGCGTGATCTCGTTCGCCCGCGGCGTCCCCGCGCCGGAGTGTCTTGCCGTCGAGGAGCTCGCGGACTGCGCCCGTGCGGCGATCGAGCGGGACGGGCGTTCGATCCTGAGCTACGGCCCGGGGGGAGGCTACGGCCCGCTGCGAGAGCGGCTCGCCGAGAAGCACGGCGTCGAGCCTTCTCGTGTCGTGATCACGAGCGGCTCGCTCCAGGGATTCGTCTTTCTCGCCGAACAGCTCGTGCGTCCCGGCACCCGCGTCCTCGTCGAAGCGCCGACGTACGACCGGCCGCTCAAGATCCTCACGCGCCTCGGCGCTGAGATCGTGACCGTGCCGATGGACGAGGACGGACTGCTTCCCGACGAGCTCCCGGACGGCGAGTTCGCCTTCCTCTACACGATCCCGACCTTCCAGAACCCGAGCGGCCGGACGCTCTCGCTCGAGCGCCGGCGCCGGCTCGCCGAGGTCTCCCGCGAACGAGGGCTGCTCGTGCTCGAGGACGATCCGTACGGGCTCGTCCGCTACGACGGCGATCCGCTCCCGAGCCTGTTCGAGCTCGCGGGTGGGGAGCACGTCGCCTATTGCTCCTCGTTCTCCAAGACCGTCGCCCCGGGCTTGCGCGTCGGCTGGTTCGTCCTGCCGCCGCAGCTTGCGAGCGAGATCGAGGCGTTCGCCGTCTCGACGTACATCTCGCCGCCCTACGTCACGCAGGCGACCGTGCTCGAGTTCCTGCAGCGGGAAAGCTTCGAGCCGAACCTCGAGCGTGTGAACGGACTGCTCCGCGAGCGCCGAGACGCGATGCTCGAGGCCCTCGAGCGTGAGCTACCGGAGGACGCGAGCTGGACGCAGCCCGAGGGCGGCTACTTCGTCTGGGTCGAGCTTCCGTCCGGTCCGCCGAGCGTCGAGCTGCTCGCCGAAGCCGAGCAGGCGGGTGTCACGTTCGTGAAGGGCGGCGACTTCTTCCCCGGCGGACGCGGCGGCGAGAATGCGTTCCGGCTCGCCTTCAGCTTCGTCTCGCCGGACGAGATCTCAGACGGCGTCGCTCGGCTCGGCGCGCTCGTGCGAGCGGCGGCGCCGGCGGCGCTCTAGCTGCGCCAGCAGGATCCCGCCGAGCAGCCCGACCCCGAGCGCGAGCAGGATCAGCCAGACGAGCGACACGCGTGCCGTCGCGAGCACGAAGTGGACGCTGACCTGCTTCCGGTTCTCGAGGATGAATGCGATCGCGTACGCGACGAGGAGCCCGAGGACGATCAGGCGCGCGTAGAGCCGCGGCTGCCAGCGGTCGGCGACCTCGCTGGTGTCGATCCGGGGGCGGCGGTGCCTGAGGCGCACGCCCGAATCCTACGAGCTAGGCGGCGGCGTGTACTGCGAGCGCCCGGGGGACGAGCCGCGGCTGGGGCGGCGGCGTCAGGCTCCCGACGGCGTGGGCCCGGAACGTGGGGCAGATCGTCTCGCCCTGGAGGGCGCACAAGCCGGCGCGACGGAAATAGCAGTCAGCGCACGTTGGAGTAGAACGTTTGCTCATCCTCTTCTTTGCTCTAGGAAGTCCGGGCCGCTCTCGAGGTGCGATGATAGGGGCAGGAACCGCAGAAGCAAGCGTTGCCGTGGACGAAAACTGACGAATTTCCGCCAGTTTCGCGTGGGGGAAAAATCACGATTCCTACTGCGCCGACGGAAGCGTTGCCAGTGCGCGCAACGCCTGGGCGAACGAGTGGACCGGGATGACGTGGACCGGGCCCGCGTAGCGCCGCGCAACCCGGGCGTTGTCACCCGCAGGGACAAGGAACACGTCCGCTCCGGCCTGACGGACTCCGTACGTCTTCTGCTTCACGCCGCCGATCGGGGCGACGCTGCCGTCGAGCTCCATCTCGCCCGTCGCCGCGACCCGGTGCCCGTGCAGGACGTTGCGCCCGAGCTTCTGCATCACCTCGAGCGCGAAGGCGAGGCCGGCCGAGGGGCCGCCGACGCCGTTGGCGTCGATCGAGACCCGGATCGGCAGCTTGACCGTCGCCGCCTGGTCGGGCGCGAAGCCCACCAGGGCGCGACCCGGGTCCTGCGGCGTGGAGACCGTCCGGATGCGGACCGTCAGGGTCCGGCTACCGCGACGGATGCGCAGCGCGACTCGGTTCCCCGGCTTCACCCGCCCGAGCACCCGGCGGAGGGCGTCGACCGTCGGGGTCGCCGTGCCGTCGACGTCGAGAATCACGTCCATCGGCTGGAGGTTGCACGGCGCGTTCGTGCCTGCGATCAGCTGCGAGACGACGACGCCGCTCGGCTTGACCCCGACGTGGTATCCGAGGCGACGGAGCGCGACCGCGGCGGCGACGCGCTGCGAGAACAGCATCTCCTGGATCTGGGCCTCCTCGGCCTGCGCCGCCGTGGCGCAGGGAGGGACGATCGCGCCGGCGGGCTCGAGGGTGCCGTGAGGATGAAGCGACGGGAAGAGCGCCTCGAGCGTGCTCGCGCGGCGCTCGATGACGTCGACGAAGTAGAGCGTTCCCGGCTTTGCGGCCCGGGCGCCCTGAACCTGGACGAGCGGCGAGACCGGGTGGGCGACGTCCGGCAGGAGGATGTACTGGTTGGAGGTGCCCGGGAAGGCGCCCGAGGGGACGCTGTAGAGCACGAGGCCCGCGAGGAGAGCCAGGAAGACGAGCGCGGCCACGGCGCGCCAGGGAGTGAAGAGGCGTCTCAAAACAGGAACCGCTTCAGTCCGCCGTCGACGACGAGCGTCTGGCCCGTCACGTACCGCGCGCGGTCGGAGGCGAGGAAGCAGACCACGTCGCCGAACTCTCGCGGCGTGCCCCAGCGCCGCAGGGAGATCTCCTCCAGCTGCGCGTCGCTCGGGCCGTCCGGATAGAGCTCGTCGAGCCTGGCGGTCGCGATCCGTCCCGGCGCGATGCAGTTGACCGTGATCCCCTTCGGGCCGACCTCCCGGCTGAGCGTCTTCAGCCAGCCCGTCAGGGCCGGCCTGAACGTGTTCGACAGAGCGAGATGCGTGGTCGGCTCCTGGGCCGCGAGCGACGTGATCGCGACGATCCGTCCGGCCGGGCTCTGCTCGAGGTGCGGCAGGCAGAGCCGGACGAGGGTCACCGCCGGCCACAGCAGGAGCCGGTACGCGGACTCCAGTGAGGCCTCGTCGGCATCCTGCGCCGTTCCCGGAGGCGGGCCGCCGCCGTTCCAGACGAGCACGTCGAGCCCACCGAAGCGGTCGACAGCCGCCGAGACGACGCGCTGGAGGTCCGCGTCCTGCGTCACGTCGCCCCATACGGCGATGCCGCCGAGCCGGATTGCATGCTCCTCGAGCTGGTCCGCGCGGCGCGCGAAGAGGACGACGTTCGCTCCTTCCTCCGCCATGGCCTCGGCGCTCGCGAGGCCGAGGCCGGACGACGCGCCGCAGACGAGCGCCGTGCGGCCGCTCAGGCCGAGATCCACGCCCCGCCGGGCGCCTCCGGTGCCCGGGAAGTTTGCCGGGCGTCGCCGGCTTCGCCGGCGGCGCTTCCAGCCACTGGAAGCTCCCCGGAGCTCGCGACAACCCGTGTCGTCATCCCGCCGCGCGCGGCGAACTCGCCCTCGACCTCGACGAAGCGTGGCGCCCCGTCTGCGACGAGCTGCTCGAGCACCTCGTTCACGACCTCCTCCTGGAAGATCTTCCGCTCGCGGAACGAGGTGAGGTAGTCGCGGAGCGACTTGAGCTCGAAGAGCTTGCCGTCCGGGACGTACCGAATCGTCAGCTCACCGAAGTCGGGCGCGTCGGTGAGCGGGCAGATCGACGTGAACTCCGGCGCGCCGAGCTCGACGAGGTAATCGCGCCCGGGGAACCGGTTCTCGATCGTCTCGAGCACTCAACTCACGTCGAGAGCACGCCGACGACGTCGCGCACCGCGTCGGCGCTGCGGTCGAGCGCCTCCCGCTCGTCGTCGGAGAGGTCGAGCTCGACGACCTCCTCGATGCCACCCGCACCGAGCTTCACCGGCACGCCGATGTAGAGGCCGTCGATGCCGTACTCGCCCTCGAGATACGCCGTGCACGGGAGCACGCGCTTCTGGTCGAGGAGGATCCCGTCGACCATCTCGGCGATCGCGGCACCCGGCGCGTACCAGGCGGAGGTGCCGAGGAGCTGCACGATCTCGCCGCCGCCCTTGGCAGTGCGCTCGACCATCTGCCGGATCTTCTCCTCGGAGACGAGCTTCCGCAGCGGGACACCGCCGACGGTCGCCGCCGAGACGACGGGCACCATCTGGTCGCCGTGGCCGCCGAGCACGAGCGCCTGCACGTCGCGGACGGACGCGCCGGTCTCCCATGCGATGAACGTACGGAAGCGCGCGGTGTCGAGGATCCCCGCCTGGCCGAAGACGCGCTCCTTCGGGAAGCTGGAGACGTTCTTCGCGACGTGGCACATCGCGTCGAGCGGGTTCGAGAGGATCACGATCGTGCAGTCGGGGCTCTGGGCGACGACCTGCTCGGTGACCGAGCCGACGATCTTCTCGTTCGTCGTGACGAGGTCGTCGCGTGACATGCCGGGCGAGCGCGGCAGTCCGGCTGTGATGACGACGACGTCCGAGCCGGCCGTCTCCTCGTAGCTGTTCGTCCCGACGATCTGCGGCTCGAAGCCGAGCACCGGGCCCATCTGGTTCAGGTCGAGCGCCTTTCCCTGCGGCAGCCCCTCCTTGATGTCCGTCAGGACGACGTCCGCGTAGTCGCGGGCGGCGAGGATGTGCGCGGCGGTCGCGCCGGTCGCGCCCGCGCCGACGATCGTGATCTTCCTTCTCATGCGGCTACCTCAGCCTCCAGTTTCTCGATGACCGCGTCCGCGACCTCGCTCGTGCCCACGGCCGTGGGGTCGTCGCGGCTCGGCTTCATGTCGTAGGTGACGCTCTTCCCCTCGGCGATCACGGCGGCGATCGCGCTCTCGAGACGGTCGGCTGCGCTGCGCTCGTCGAGGTGGCGGAGCATGAGGACGCCCGACAGCATCTGCGCGATCGGATTGACCTTGTTCAGGCCCGCGTACTTCGGCGCGGAGCCGTGCGTCGGCTCGAAGACGGCGACGCTCTCGCCGTAATTCCCGCCCGGAGCGACGCCGAGGCCGCCGATCATCCCCGCCGCGAGGTCGGAGAGGACGTCGCCGTAGAGGTTGGGTAGGACGAGGAGGTCGTACTCCTCCGGCCGTTGCACGAGCTGCATGCACATGTTGTCCACGATCCGGTCGTCGAACTCGATGTCGGAGTTCTCGGCCGCGACCTCGCGCGCGACGCGCAGCCAGAGCCCGTCCGTGAACTTCATGATGTTCGCCTTGTGCACGGCCGTGACCTTGCGGCGGCCGTTGCGGCGCGCGTAGTCGAACGCGAACTCGAAGATGCGGCGCGTGCCGGTGATCGAGATCGGTTTGATGGAGATGCCGGCGTCGCCGTGTCGGAGCTTTCCGCCGCGCGCCTCCATCCATGCGATGAGGTCGGTTGCGTCCTGCGTTCCCTGCTCGTACTCGATGCCGGCGTAGAGATCCTCGGTGTTCTCGCGCACGATGATCAGGTCGACGTCGTCGAAGCGGCTGCGGACGCCGGCGTAGCTCTTGCACGGCCGTACCTGCCCGTACATGTCGAGCTCCTTCCGGAGCGCGACGTTGACCGAGCGGAAGCCTCCGCCGATCGGGGTCGTGATCGGGCCCTTCAGCGCGACGCCCGCCTCGCGGATCGCGTCGAGGACGTCGGGCGGCAGCGGATTCCCGCCGTGCCTGTCCATCACGTCCGCGCCGGCCTCGCGCACGTCCCACTCGAGCTCGGCGCCGGTCGCCTCGAGGACGCGCCGTGTGGCCTCCGTCAGCTCCGGCCCGGTTCCGTCGCCCGGAATGAGAACGACCCTGTGCGGCACGGGGCTGAATCTAGCTGCGCGACGGTACAGTCGCGGCAATGAACGAGCGCGAGCTCTTCCGCCAGGTCGCGGACTATGCAGGCGATTTCGTCGAGACGCTCGAGACGCGGCCGATCCGCGCCGAGGCGGACGTGTCGGCGCTGACGACGGCCCTGGGCGGACCCCTTCCCGAGGATCCGGTGGATCCGCAGGCCGTCCTCGCCGCGCTCGCGGAGGCGGTCGAGCCGGGCCTCGTTGCCATGCCGTCTGGGCGCTACTTCGGCTTCGTCATCGGCGGGGGCGTGCCGGCGGCGGTCGCGGCCGACATGCTGACCTCGGTCTGGGATCAGAACGCAGGCCTCTACGCGGGTGGCCCGGCCGCGTCCGTCGTGGAGGAGGTCTGCCGCGGCTGGCTCGCGGATCTGCTCGGGTTGCCGTTCGACGTCTCCGTCGCCTTCGTCACGGGAGCGCAGATGGCGCACGTGACCGCGCTCGCCGCCGCGCGCCACCACGTTCTCGCGCAGGCGGGCTGGGATATTCCCGAGAACGGGCTCGCGGGTGCGCCGCCGATCCGGGTCGTGGTCGGCGAGAAGCGGCACGTGACCGTCGATCGCGCGCTGCGCCTGCTCGGGATCGGCGCGTCCGCCCTCGAGATCGTCCCCGCGGACGACCAGGGCCGTATGCTCGTCGGCGAGCTGCCGGACCTCGGCGGAGGGCCGACGATCGTCTGCGGCCAGTCGGGCGAGGTCAACACCGGAGCCTGCGACGACCTCGAGGCGATTGCCGACGCGGCGGCCGAGGCCGGGGCCTGGTTCCACGTAGACGGCGCCTTCGGGCTCTGGGCGGCCGCCTCGCCCGCGTTGCGCCACCTGGTGCGCGGCGCCGAGCGCGCGGACTCCTGGACGACCGACGCGCACAAGTGGCTCAACGTCCCGTACGACTCCGGCTTCGCGTTCTGTGCCCATCCCGATGCGCACCGGGCCGCGATCGGCGTCACCGCGTCCTACCTGATCCACGCCGACGACAAGCGGGAACGCGACCAGATGGACTGGACTCCCGAGTTCTCGCGCAGGGCCCGCGGGTTCGCCGTCTACGCGGCGCTGCGGTCGCTCGGCCGCCGTGGCATCGCGGATCTCGTCGAGCGATCGTGCGCGCACGCGCGGCGTTTTGCGGAGCTGCTCGACGCAGCAGGCGCCTCGATCCTCAACGAGGTCGTCCTGAACCAGGTGCTCGTCCGCTTCGGGGACGGCGAGCACACGCGCGACGTGATCCGCCGCGTGCAGGAGGACGGCACGTGCTGGCTGTCCGGAACCGACTGGCACGGCGAGCACGCGATGCGCATCTCGGTCTCGAACTGGCGCACGACTGAGGACGACGTCGAGCGGTCGGCTGCCGCGATCCTCGCCGCCGCCGGTCTACATTCCCGCGTGTGACCCTCGCGGAGGCAGCGGCGCGGGCCGACGAGCTAGCGCAGAACGGCGCGGCGCAGGAGCTGGCTGCCCTGCGCGGCGAGTGGGACGACGAGCTCGAGGCCGCCGCGCGCAGTGCGGACTTCCGCGAGCGAGCGCTCGCCTTCCGCGCGATCGGCCTCTTCCGGTGGCGGGCGAAGGAGGAGCTGCTGCGGCGCGGGCTCGACGACGGGAGCCCGGCTGCGCGCGGTTCCGCGCTCCTCTCGGTCGAGCTGCTCTCCCGCGAGCATCCGAGCACCGTCAACTCGGTCCGTCCGCTCCTGCACAAGATGCTCTCGGATGAGGACGAGAACGCGGCCGTCCGCCGGCTCGCGGTTCTGGCCCTCAAGAACGGGTCGGCTCAGCGCGACACGATCGGCCTGCTCGAAGGGGTCGCAGTGGACGACGCCGCGGACGCCGATCTCCGGCGGGCAGCCGGCAGCGTCGCGCAGGGCCTGAAGCGCAAGGCTCAGGAAAAGCGCTAGCCCGCGCAGCTGGCGCAGACGCGAGCCTGGATCTCGCGGCCGCACGAGGGGCAGACCCGACGGCGCTGACGCCGCTCGAGCGCGCTCTTCTGGAGCCCCGCGGTGACCATGAGCCAGGCGGCCGCCAGGGTGCTGACGGCGGCGATGGCGACGTGCGGATCGAGGTGCATGCCTACTTCCTGGGTTGCGTTGCGTGCTTCTTCCGGCGCGCATGCGGGTGCGCCTGGAAATACAACTCGCGCCGCCTGCGATCGGATACGTGGGTGTACAGCTCGGTCGTGGCGAGATCCGCGTGCCCGAGCATCTCCTGCACGGCCCGGAGGTCGGCGCCGCCCTCGAGCAGGTGGGTCGCGAAGGAGTGCCGCAGCAGGTGCGGGTGGATGCGCTCGGGCTCGAGCCCGGCCTTCGCGGCCAGGCGCCGGAGGATGAAGAAGACGCCTGCGCGGGTCAGCGGGCCGCCGTGCGTGTTGAGGAACAGCTCCTGCCGGTGGCGCCGGTCTAGATGGGGGCGACCGCGAGCGAGGTAGTGCCGGAGGGCCTCGGCCGCCTGGCGCCCGACCGGCACGACGCGCTCCTTGCTCCCCTTGCCGAAGGCACGGACGAGCCGATTCTCGAGGTCGACGGACTGCCGGTCGAGCGCGACTGTCTCGCTCACGCGGAGACCCGCTCCGTAGAGGAGCTCGGCGAGGGCGCTATTGCGGAGCGCGAGCGGGGTCGTTCCGGCCGCCGCGTCGAGGAGACGCTCGACCTCGGCGGGTGAGAGCGTGCGTGGCAGCGTCCGCCTGCGCTTCGGGAGCTCGACGTTCGCCGCAGGGTTGTCGGTGCGAGCTCCGAGGAGCACCTGGTGTCGGAAGAAGGAGCGGACGGCGGCGAGCCTGCGGGCGACCGTCGTGGGCGCGAGACCATCTGCCCGGAGCTGCGCGACGTAGCGGGCGAGGTCGTCGGCGCTCGCGTCGGCCGGCGAGCCGCCGAGCCAGCCGGTCAGGTGGGCGAGGTCGCGCCGGTAGGCCTCGACCGTGCGAGGCGCGAGCCGTGCGGCGGAGAGGGCGAGGAAGCCCTCGACGGCCGGGTCCGAGTCCCGAGACTTCGCCACGCGGGCTGACTTCGTCCCGGGCAGCGCTACGCCTGCTCGAATGTGGCCGTGGAGCTGCAGCGCAGGCACGTAGTTGTCTACGGCTTCGTCCAGGGAGTCGGATTTCGCTTCGTGGTCGAGCGAGCCGCTGCCTCACGCGCGGTCTCGGGCTGGGTGCGGAATCGCCTTGACGGCGCGGTCGAGGCGGTCTTCGAGGGTCAGCCGGCGGACGTCGACGCTCTGGTCGAGCTTTGCCGCCGTGGACCGCGCGGCGCGGACGTCGAGCGCGTCGAGATCGAAGCCGAGCCGGCCGCGGGGCTGACAGGGTTCCGGATCGCCGGCTGAGGCTCACTCAGGAGCGCGGATGCGAGCGGTCGTAGACCCGCCTCAGGTGGCGCGGGTCGACGTGGCTGTAGACCTGCGTCGTGGAAAGCGAGCTGTGGCCGAGCAGCTCCTGGATCGTCCGCAGATCGGCCCCGCCGTTGAGGAGATGCGTTGCGAAGGCATGGCGGAGGCGGTGTGGGTGCGGGACGATCCGGCGCAGCGTGCTCGTGTCGAGCCGCCGCCCGCGCGCTGACAGGAAGAGCGCGTCGTTCGCACCGCCGGCCAGCTCGGGCCGCGCGTCGCGCAGGTAGCGGGCGACCCAGAGCGCCGCCTCTTCGCCGAGCGGGACGACGCGCTCCTTGCCGCCCTTGCCGCGGCGGACGTGCACAAGCTCCTGCTCGAAGTCGACGTCTCCGAGGTCGAGCCCCACCGCCTCGGCGCTGCGGAGCCCGGCGGAGTAGACGAGCTCGATGAGCGCGCGGTTCCGGAGGGCGACGGGGCCGTCGCCCTCGAGCCCTGCGAGCATCTGCTCGATCTCCGAGCCCGCCGGCGCGTCGGGCAGGCGGCGCGTCCGACGCGGCCCGAGGCGGGCCTCGGGGACGCGATCCGGCCCGAGCGCGTGCCTGAGGAAGGAGCGAACCGCCGCCAACTTCCTGTTGATCGTCGCCGGGGCGAGCTTCTTGCCGCGCCGCGTTCCGCCGAGCCACGTGACGTAGTCGGCGAGGGCGCGGACGTCGACGGCGTCGAGCTTCGTCCCGCGGTCGTCGAGCCAGGCGCAGAACTCCTCGACGTCGCCGCCGTAGGCCCGCCTGGTGCTCTCGCTCAGCGCCGGTGAGGCGAGGAAGCGGTCGGCTGCGGCACGTGTCTCCACGCCAGACGGTTCGGCGGGCAACGGCATCTTCCCTTCCGTTAGCGTGGCTTTGTGATCGCGAAGCACGACGTGCTCGTCGTCGGCGCCGGGTGCGCAGGCATGCGGGCAGCGATCGAGGCGTTCGACGCGGGCGCGGACGTGGCGATGATCTCGAAGCTGCACCCGACCCGCTCACACTCCGGAGCGGCGGAGGGCGGCATCAACGCGGCGCTCGGCAACGCGGCCGAGGACAACGCCGAGATTCACGCCTACGACACCGTCAAGGGCTCCGACTACCTCGGCGACCAGGACGCGATCGAGGTCTTCGCCGAGGAGGCGCCCGGCGACATCATCCAGCTCGAGAACTGGGGCGCGTTCTTCTCCCGGCGCGAGGACGGCAAGCTCGCGCAGCGGCCGTTCGGCGCCGCCGGCTCGCCGCGCACCGTCTACGCCGCCGACATCACGGGCCACGTCCTGATCCAGGTGCTCTGGGAGCAGGTCTGCAAGCGCGACATCCCGGTCTACGAGGAGTTCTTCGCGTGGCAGCTCGTCGACCACGAGGACCGCTGCCAGGGCGTCATCTGCTGGGACCTCCTGCACGGGGGGCTGAAGACCGTCGGCGGCAAGACCGTCGTCCTCGCCACCGGCGGCGCGGGCCGGCAGTACCGCGTGACGACGAATGCGTACGCCTGCACCGGCGACGGCATGGCGATGGCCCTTCACGCCGGGCTTCCGCTCAAGGACATGGAGTTCATGCAGTTCCACCCGACGACGCTCTACCCGACCGGGATCCTGCTCACGGAGGGCTGCCGCGGCGAGGGCGCGTACCTCATCAACAAGGACGGCGAGCGCTTCATGAAGCACTACGCGCCGAACGCGCTCGAGCTCGCGTCGCGCGACGTCGTCTCGCGCTCCGAGCAGACGGAGATCGACGAGGGCCGCGGCATCGAGGGAAGCGTGCTCCTCGACATGCGCCACCTCGGCGCCGAGCGGATCATCGAGCGCCTGCCGGGCTCGCGCGAGCTCTCGATGACGTACGCAGGCGTCGACCCGATCTACGACCCGGTGCCCGTACGGCCCGGAGCCCACTACCACATGGGCGGCATCGAGACCGACAACGACGGCGCGACGGAGATGACCGGTCTCTACGCCGCCGGCGAATGCGCCTGCGTCTCCATCCACGGCGCGAACCGGCTCGGCGGGAACTCCCTCATGGAGACGATCACCTTCGGCCGGCGGGCGGGTCGCTCCGCAGCGGAGTGGGCGCTCTCGCACACGACGGTCGAGGTTCCGGAGTCCGCCGAGCGCGACGCCGAGGCGCGGCTCCGCGAGCTGCTCGACCGCGAGGACGGCGAGCGGCCGTGGAAGATCCGCGAGGAGCTCGGCACCTCGATGCTCGAGAACTTCGCCGTCTTCCGCACCGAGGAGGGGATGACGAAACAGATCGAGATCATCGAGGGCCTGCGCGAGAGGTATCCCACCGTCTACGTCGAGGACAAGGGCGAGGTCTTCAACAGCGACCTGACGCAGGCGATCGAGCTCGGGAACATGCTCGACACCGCGCTCTGCATGGTCACGGCCGGAGTCGTGCGCAAGGAGAGCCGCGGCGCCCACGCGCGGCCGCACGACTACCCGACTCGCGACGACGAGAACTTCCTCCACCACTCGATCACGCGTTGGAAGGACGGCGGCATCGAGCTCTCGAAGTCGGAGGTCCGCTTCACGAAGTGGGAGCCCCAGGAGAGGAAGTACTGATGAAAGTCGGACTGAAGGTCTGGCGCTACGACTCCGTGAGCGGCGAGCGTGCGCTGCGCGAGTACGAGATCGACGCCCCCGAGGAGGCGACGCTCCTCGACTGCCTCGACATCGTCAAGGACCGCCACGACGGCTCGCTCGCGTACCGCAAGAGCTGCCGCATGATGATCTGCGGCTCGTGCGGGATGCGCATGGACGGCGCGGCCGTCCTCGCCTGCAAGACGCGGATGTACGACATCGCGCAGGAGGGCCGCGTCCCCGTCATCTCGGCCATGGGGAACCTGCCGATCGTGAAGGACCTCGTCGTTGACATGGATCCCTTCTGGAGCAAGTTCAAGGCGATGTGGCCCTGGCTCGAGCCCGGCTACGAGCGGCCGGACGACGGGCGTGAGTACCGGATCTCGCAGGAGCGGATGAACGTCGTCCACAAGGAGGCGCTCTGCATCAACTGCGGCTGCTGCGTCTCGGAGTGCAACGCGATGGAGTCGGATCCCGAGTTCCTCGGCCCGCAGGCGCTCGCGAAGGGCATGCGATTCGTCGGCGACCCGCGCGACTCGGCGACCGTGGAGCGGCTCGAGCGGTACAACCAGGAGCACGGCATCTGGGATTGCACGCGGTGCTACTTCTGCAACGAGCGCTGCCCGAAGGGCGTCGACCCGCGCGACGCGATCGCCAAGCTCGGCGCGGAGTCGATCCGGCTGGGCATCGACCGCGACATGGGCGCGAAGCACGCGAAGTGGTTCGTCCGCTCCGCCGAGACGACAGGCTGGCTGCGCGAGGAGGAGCTGATCCCGAAGACGCAGGGCTACGTCTCCGCCATCAAGCAGCTCAAGTTCGGCGCCAGCCTCGCGCGGCACGGCAAGGTGCGGCCTGTTCCCATCCCGCACACGGCGAGGGACGTGGGGGAGGCGCGGAACCTGCGCAAGGTCGTCCGCGGACAGGACCGGCAGGGCGCGCTCGGGCACGTTCAGGGCGAGCGCGCGCTGGCGCGGCTCGCGCACGGGAACGCCGGGGAGTCGCTCGAGGAGATCTACGCTCGGCCGGGCGCCGCGCCCCGTCCCTTCCTTCCGGGCGAGGGGCAGGGCAGCCTCACGCAGGCGGACGTGACGCCGGGCAAGGAACCGACGAGGAAGCGAGGAGAGGCTTGAGCACGACGGAACCGGTAGCGACGAAGCGCGTCGCCTACTACAAGGGCTGTCTCGCGTCCCTCTCGGCGAAGGAGCTCGACTCGTCGACGAAGGCGCTCGCGCCGCTGGTCGGTATGGAGCTCGTCGAGCTCGAGTCGGTCACGTGCTGCGGCGCCGGCGACATCCACGAGGCGGAGCCCGACTACTACCTCCACCTCAACGCGCGGATCCTGGCCTACGCCGAGGCGACGGGCTGCGACATGCTCCTGACGGTCTGCAACGTCTGCACGCTCAACCTGCGGCAGGCGAACTTCATGCTGCAGGGCGACTCCGAGCTCCTCGCCCGCGTCAACGAGAACCTCACGACGGTCGGCGTCCCGGCGTATTCGGGCAACGTCGACGTGCGCCATCTCCTCTGGGAGATCGCGGAGGGCGAGGGCTACGAGAAGCTCAAGGAGATCGCGCACCGCGGCCTCAAGGGGCTGAAGGTCGCGCCCTTCTACGGCTGCCAGATCCTGCGGCCGTCGAAGATCATGGGCTTCGAGGATCCCGACCGTCCGTGGTCGCTCGAGCGCATCATCGAGGCGTGCGGCGGCGAGGCGATCGACTATCCGGCGAAGATCAAGTGCTGCGGCTTCCCGATCATCGCGGCGCGCGAGGAGACGGCGCTCGGCGAGGTCATCCAGCCGGTGGAGCAGGCGATCGAGGCCGGCGCCGACGTCATGGTCACGCCCTGCCCACTCTGTCACCTCTCGCTCGACGCGTGGCAGCAGAAGCTGGAAGCGTCCACCGGCCGAACGTTCAAGATGCCGATCCTCCATCTGGCGCAGCTCGTCGGAGTCGCGGCGGGGCTCGAGGAAGCGGAGCTGAAGTTCAAGCGCCACATCGTCGACCCGCGTCCGGCGCTCGAACGGCTAGAGGTCTGAAGCGGCTCGGCGCCCTCGCCGGCGCGACGCTTGGTTGGGGCCTCCTCGAGGCCGGCTGGGTGCGGCTGCGGGAGCTGGAGCTCGAACTGCCCGGGCTGCCGCCCGAGCTGGACGGGCTGCGGATCGCGCACCTCTCGGACTTCCACTTCGGTGTTCCGTCGCCGGGGATCGGCGCGGCCTGGCAGGCGGCCGCCTGGGCGCGCGAGCGCCGGCCCGACCTCGTCGCGATCACGGGCGACCTCCTCACGCATCCACGCGGCGAGCCGATGCTCCGGCAGCTGGTGCGGATCCTGCCGCGGCCGGCCGTCGCCGTGCTCGGAAACCACGACCTCGCGATCAGCCGAGACCCGCAGGCGCGTCCGTCGAATCTCCGTGAGCTCGAGCCCGCGACGCTGCTGCGCGACGAGGGGCGGATGCTCGAGCTCCGGGGCCGGTCCGTGTGGATCGCCGGAGCCGACGCGCGGCTGATCGTGCGCGGGCGGCCGAAGCTCGATCCGAACCGCCTCGCGCGCGAGGCCGACCTCTCGATCCTCCTCTGCCACTACCCACGCGTTCTCGACCGGCTCGAACCGGGCAAGTTCGACCTCGTGCTCGCCGGACACATGCACGACGGCCAGATCACGCTTCCGTACCCGGGCGGGAAGCTGCTGCTCGCGCATCCACGTGCGGCCTACACGCGCGGCGTCTACCGCGGCGCCGCGGCCGCGATGCACGTCTCCGCGGGCCTCGGCACGACGTTCGTACCGTTCCGGTTCGCGGCGCGGCCGGAGGCGACGGAGCTCGTGCTCAGGACAGCGGTACGCTGATCCACGATGGCCGGTCAGGCGTCGATCTCGACGGAGATCCTCGCGCGCTACGCCGCTGACGCGGCGCGGGAGGTCGACGGCGTGCGAGGACTCGCGGCAAGCCCGTTGCCGCGGCGACACGCGGTCCGGGTCTCGGGGGTCGACGGCGCCGTGCGGGTCGAGCTGCACGTCGTCACCGAGTGGCGCGCCTCCATCCCGGCGGTGGGACGGCGTGTCCAGGAGCGGGTTCGCGAGTACCTCCGCAACATGGCCGACCTCGAACCGGCAGCCGTGGAGGTCGTCGTCGACGCCGTGGGGCCGGGCGCATGACGACGCGGATCTCCGGGCTCACGGGTGCGACGCTCGAGACGGCGCCGAGTGTCTGCCACGAATGCATCTGGTGGCAGACGCGGAACGGGCGCAGCGCCGACAAGAGCAAATGGATTCGCGACGCCGAGGAGGAGTGGGGCGCGTGGGGGACGGTCTACCACGACGACGACGGCCGGCTTCTCGGCTCGATGCAGTACGGGCCGGTGGATCTCTTCCCGCGGGCGCGCGAGCTGCCCGCCGGGCCTCCGAGCGAAGACGCGGTGCTCGTCACGTGCGCCTACCTCACGGACTCGTCGCGGCCGTGGGTGATGCAGTCGCTCTTTCTCACGGCGATCGGCGACGCACGCGACCGCGGCGCCCGGGCACTCGAGGCGTTCGCGTACCGCTACCCGGAAGGCGAGACTAACTTCGAGCGCTTCCACGTGCACCGGACGATCTTCCCGACGGACTTCCTCGCCGACTTCGGCTTCCTGCCGGTGCGCGCGAAGGGACGCATCGAGCTCGCGCGGCTCGAGCTCGGCGGCCTGCAGCCGGTGGAGGAAGGGAAGCGCGAGCGGGTGCTCCAGGTCTTGCGCGAGGCGTTCCTGCCCGCGCCGGAGCCGCAGCAGCCGTAACGCGCGGCCTTACGCCGTG
The DNA here is from genome assembly GCA_025936995.1 of Thermoleophilia bacterium. GTDB lineage: Bacteria > Actinomycetota > Thermoleophilia > Gaiellales > Gaiellaceae > Palsa-739. The sequence goes on from JAICSH010000013.1 coordinate 46,298, forward strand.
GCGCGGGCGGGCTCGAGCAGGAGCTCGGCGATCTGGAGCGCGTTCAACGCGGCACCCTTGACGAGGTTGTCGCAGGCGAGGAAGAGGACGAGGCCGTTGCTCTCCGCCGCACGGTCCGTGCGGATCCGGCCGACGAGCACGTCCTCCGTCTTCGCTGCGGCGAGCGGGGTGGGCGTCTCGACGAGGCGCACGCCCGGAGCAGTAGCCAGAAGTTCCTCGGCCTGCCCGGGCGCCAGCGGCTCCTCGGTCTCGACCCAGACCGACTGCGCGTGCCCGACGAGGACCGGAACGCGCACGGTGGTGGCGCTGAGCGGTAGCTCGGGCAGCTCGAGGACCTTGCGCGACTCGGCGCGGATCTTCGCCTCCTCCTCGGTCTCGTCGCCGTCCCACGGCCAGTCGAACTCGAGGTCGTGCTCCTCGGAGGGCTCGTCACGCAGGCGCTCCATCCGCTGCGCGCCCGCGCCCGAGACGGCCTGGTAGGTCGAGAGCCGCACGCGCCGCAGGCCGGCCAAGTCGTGGAGTGGCTTGAGCACGCAGGTGAGCGGGATCGTGGAGCAGTTCGGGTTGGCGACGACGTGCGTCGTCTCGAGCGCGTCGCGCGCCCGGTCGCCGTTCACCTCGGGCACGACGAGCGGGTAGCCGTCCTCGAGCCGGTACGCGCTCGACTTGTCCACGACGAGCGCCCCGCCCTCGACCGCGTGCGGGACGAGCTCGCGCGACGCGCCCGTGCCGCAGGAGAAGAGGACGAGGTCGAGCCCGCCCGCGGCGAGCGCTTCGGGCGTCGCCTCCTCGACGGCGACGCCGCCGTCGAGCTCGCGACCGGCAGAGCGAGCCGAGGCGAAGGCGCGAACATTCCCGTAGCCGCGTTCGCGCAAGAGGCGGAGCGTCACGGTTCCGACCGCGCCGGTCGCGCCGACGACGCCGATCCGCGCGTCCCTCGAGCTCACGCCGCTCCGAGGTCGAAGGCGTCGTGCAGCGCAGCGACCGCCCTGGGCACGTCCTCGGTGCGGACATGGCAGGCGATCTTGATCGGCGACGTGGAGATGACCTCGGGCGCGACGCCGATCTCTCCGAGCGTCGCGAACGCTTGCGCCGCGATGCCCGGATGGCTCTTCATCCCGGCGCCGACGAGGCTCACCTTGCCGAGGTCGTCGCGCATCGACCACTCGACGTCGAGCTCGGCGAGCAGCTCCTCGCACACCCGGCGATCCTCGAGCGGGGCGCTGAAGACGATCTCGTCGCTCGACACCTGGAGGATCGTGTCGACGTTGACGTTCGCGGCGGCGAGCCGCTCGAAGAGGCCCGCCGCGCCGATGTGCCGGACGCGATAGAGGGGCTCGCAGTCGGTGTGGGCGACGCCGCTGATGATCGCCTTCTCGAGCACCGGATCCTCCTCGTCGACGATCCACGTTCCCTCGACCTCGGAGAACGTCGACCGCACCTGGAGACGCACGTCGTGGTTGCGCGCGAACTCGACCGAGCGTAGCTGGAGCACCTTCGCGCCGCTCGCCGCGAGCTCGAGCATCTCCTCGTACGTCACGGCCCGCAGGCGGCGCGCGTTCGGTACGAGTCGCGGGTCGGCCGTGAAGACTCCCTCGACGTCGGTGTACATCTCGCACGCGCCCGCGCCGAGCGCCGCCGCGAGCGCGACCGCGGTCAGGTTCGAGCCGCCGCGGCCGAGCGTCGTCACGTCGTGTGAGTCGGCCGAGACGCCCTGGAAGCCGGCGACGAGCACGATCTTGCCCGCGTCGAGCGCGTCGTTGATCCGCGTGGCGCGCACCTCGGCGATCTTCGCCTTGCCGTGGACGGTGTCGGTGACGATCCCGGCCTGGGAGCCCGTGAGCGAGATCGCCTCGTGGCCGAGATCGTGGACGGCCAT
>JAICSH010000057.1 GCA_025936995.1 Thermoleophilia bacterium
CGACGCGGCATCCCGTCCAGGCGGCGATGGACGCGCGCGTCGTGCAGGAGGCTGCCGGCCCCGGCCGCTTCATCCTCGGCTTCGGCACGTCGAAGATCTTCCTCAACAACACGAAGACGCAGACGAAGAAGACGCTCGGGCCGATGCGCGACGCGGTGACGATCGCGCGCGGCGTCCTTTCCGGCGAGCGGTTCGACTACGACGGAGACACGTGGAGCGCGGACGTCCCGGCGCTCGCGGCCGACGCGCACGCGCCGCGCGAGGTGCCGCCGCTCTACGTCGCAGCGACCGCGCCGAAGATGCAGCAGCTCGCGGGCGAGATCGCCGACGGCTGCCTCACGCCCTCGATCACGACGCCGGGCTTCGTCCGCTACACGCGCGACAACGTCGGCTCGGAGATCGACGTCGGCTGCACGGTCGTCGCCTCGATCCACGAGTCCGACCGGGAGGCCGGCCGCGACGGCGCGCGCGAGATCGCGGGGATGTACCTCGCGAACAAGGTGCAGAACATCCAGGGCGCCGCCGACACGCTGCTCGAGCTCGCGGGGATCGAGCAGGATGAGATCCGGCCCGTTGCCGACGCGATGGAGCGGGGAGGACGCCTCGCCGCGAAGGCCGAGGTCTCGGATGCTCTGCTCGACAAGTGCCGGCCGATTGCAGGCACGCCGTCGGACTGCATCGAGGCGATCGAGGAGTACCGGGACGCGGGCTGCTCCCACGTCATGCTCGAGCTCTGGGGCGCGAACCGGCACGAGCAGATCCGGCTCTTCGGCGAGAAGGTCCTGCCGCAATTCCGCGGATGAACGTCGACCGCGACCGGCTCGTCGAGACCGCGACGCGGCTCGTCAACGTGCCGAGCTTCACCGGCGACGAGGAGGCGGCGGCTCGGCTGATGGTCGAGCTGTACGAGGCGCTCGGCCTGCAGGTGCAGTGGCAGCAGGTCGAGGAGGGGCGCGCGAACGCGCTCGGCACCTGGCCCGGCGCGGGCGGCGGCAAGTCCCTCATGTTCAACGGGCACCTCGACACGTCGTACTCCGGCCGCGAGCCGTGGCTCCGCAGCGTCCCCGGCTTCCAGCCGCAGGCGTTCGAACGGGACGGACGGCTCTACGGGCTCGGCATCTCGAACATGAAGGGCGCGGTCGCCTGCTATGTGGAGGCGGTGCGCGCGCTGCAGGACGCCGGTGTCCGGCTGAGGGGCGACGTCCTGATCGCGGCGGTGTGCGGCGAGATCGAGAAGACGCAGCAGGGAGAGGCGCAGGGCGCGCAGTACCGCGGTTACGCGGCCGGTACCAGGTACCTCGTCTCGCATGGGGGTGTCGCGGACATGTGCCTCCTCGGCGAGCCGACCGAGGGCAAGGTCGTGCTCGGCCACTTCGGCGCGCTCTGGCTGCGGATCCGCGTCCACGGCGACTTCATCCACACGGCGTTCAGCGAGGGCCGGCGCGACCGGAACTCGATCCTGCGCGCGCGGGAGGTTCTCGATGCCGTGCTGGAGTGGATTCCGGCCTGGGAGGACGACCCGGCGAACTCGTACCGCGGTGCGAAGGCGATCGTCAACGTCGGCGCGGTCGAAGGCGGCTTCGGCTGGCGCGCCTCGCGCACGCCGCACCACACCGATCTCTTCCTCGACGTACGCGTGCCGCCGACGAAGGCGATGGGGGTCGCGCGGCGAGAGGTGCTCGACATGGTGCGCGGGCTCGCCGAGCGCTTCCCGGACTACGGCATCGAGGGCGAGGTGTTCGTGAGCGCGCCCGGCGCGGAGATCGAGGAGGGCCACGAGCTCGTAGCGGCGATCGACGCTGCGCACGCCGAGGTCTGGGGCGAGCCGCCCGGCCGCGACGTGACGCGCTGGTTCAGCGACGCGTCCGCCCTCACCCGCTACGGCGTGCCGACCGTCAACTACGGCACCTCGACCGGACTCATGGACGTCGAGCTCGGCGAGAACCTCGAGATCGACGGCCTCGTGAAGACCGCGGAGGTCTACGCACGCGTCGCGCTGGAGGTCTGCGGTGTCGCATGACGTCTATGCCCTGCCGGCGAACCTCCCGGTGCCGGTGGACGACGGAGCGGCCGACCACCTCGTCGGGCTGGAGCTGCCGTCGCTCGTGCTCGAGTCGTCGCTCGGCCCGGTCGACGTCCGCGACTTCGGCGTCATCTACGTCTATCCGCGGAGCGGCCGTCCCGGCGTCCCGCTGATCCCGGGCTGGGACGAGACACCCGGTGCTCGCGGCTGCACGCCGCAGTCGTGCGCCTTCCGCGACCTCTATCCCGACCTCGGCGTCCCGGTCGCGGGGCTCTCTGCTCAGACCCTCGACGACCAGCTCGAGTTCGCGGAGCGAAACCGGATGCCGTTCCCGGTGATCGCCGACCCCGAGCGGCGGCTCGGCGAGGCGCTGTCCATGCCGACCTTCGAGATCGGCGGATTCACCCTGTACAAGCGGCTCACCCTCGTCGCCGAGGACGCGCGCATCGTCAAGGTCTTCTACCCCGTCTTCCCGCCCGACGCGAACGCCGGCGAAGTGCTCGCGTGGCTCCGGTCGCGATGAAGCTCGTCACCTACGACGACGGGAAGGTCGGGTGCGTCGAGGGCGAGGAGATCGTCCGGCTCGACGTGCCGACGATGCGGGAGTGGTTCGAGCGTGGCGGCGCCCACGAGGCGGGGGAGCGGACGCCGCTCGCGGAGGCGAAGCTGCGCGCGCCGATCGTCCCGAAGAAGTTCTTCCACACGGCCGGCAACTTCCGGGAGCACGAGGAGGAGTCGAAGAACGTCGACTGGTCGCACCGGATCGCGCCGTGGATCAACTTCTTCCAGAACGTCGACGCGATCGTCGGCCCCGACGAGCCGATCGTCTATCCGGAGCACCTGACCGAGGAGCTCGACTACGAGCTCGAGCTCGCCGTCGTCCTCAGGAAGGCGGGCAAGTGGTTCGGCCCCGAGGAGGCGGAGGACTACATCGGCGGCTACGTGATCTTCAACGACATCACCGCCCGCGACATCCAGCGGGGCGAGATGCGCTCGGGAGTGTTCAGCTTCTGCAAGGCGATCGACACGTTCTGCCCGCTCGGCCCGTGGATCGTGACGCCCGACGAGATCCCCGACCCGCACGACCTCGCGATGGAGCTGCGCGTCAACGGGGAGGCGCGGCAGGAGTCGCACTCGAGCCGCATGAGCGTGACGATCCCCGAGATCCTCAGCAACTTCTCCGCGCTCGGCTACAGCGCGGGCGATGTCCTCTCGACCGGCACCGTCGCCGGCGTCGCCGGCTTCAAGTCGGAGGAGGAGCGGAAACGGCTCTACCTCAAGCCGGGAGACGTGGTCGAGGCGGAGATCGAGCGGATCGGCGTGCTGCGCAACCCGGTCGTCTCGTGGGAGGAGGGCCACGGCGAGCCGGCGCCGCCGCGCATCCGTCCCTGGGGCGACGACGCGTGACCTGGCCGAAGGACGACGCGAAGCTCGAGCGCGTTCGCGCGCTGA
>JAICSH010000042.1 GCA_025936995.1 Thermoleophilia bacterium
AAAGCCGGCGGCGCCCAGCGGAGAGACCCTGGTGCCTCCGGCGCCAGTGGGCCTCCGCTCGACTCGCTTCCGCCGGTCGCGGACGCCGCGGACGTCCTGCGGCTCGTCGAGGCGGCGCGTGGGATCTACGTCGAGGAGAGCCTCGGCCGCTACGTCGTCGCGCTCCTGCGCCAGACCCGCAGCGACTCGCGTCTCTACCTCGGCGCCAGCCCGCGTGCGGGGATCGCGCTGCTTCGCGTGGCGAAAGCGCGCGCACTCGCCGAGGGCCGGGACTACGTCGTGCCCGACGACGTCAAGGCCGTGGCCGTCCCGGTGCTCGCCCACCGGCTGATCCTCGCCCCGGAGGCTCGCTCCGCCGCGCTCGGCCCGGAGGAGCTCGTCGCCGACGCACTCGGACGCACGCCGGTTCCCGTCTGATGACCGCCCGGGGTCGGGCGGTGCTCGGGCTCGGCGCCGTCTGCTGGATCGCCGCCGTCGTCTTCGGCTCGCCGGCGCTCTACCCGGTCGCGGCCGGTCTCGTCATCGTCGTCCCGCTCGCCGTCGCCTGGGTGCGGATCACGCTCCGGCAGCCGCACGTCCGCCGGGAATGGCCGCACGAGGACCTGTTCGAGCGAGGCGATGTCGGCGTGGACATCGTCCTCGAGCGCGAGCCCGGGATGCCGCTGCCGAGCGTCGTCGCCCACGAGAGCATCGGCCGTCTCGGGGAGCACGAGGTCGAGCTGCGATCGGGCGGGCGCGGCCGCCATACCGGCTCCTACCGGCTGCGTGACGTGCCGCGAGGACGTCACCGCTTCTCGCCCGCGCGCCTGGCGATCACGGATCCCTTCGGCCTCGCCGAGACCGGCCTCTCGCTCGAGGATCAGGACGCGCTCGTCGTCTATCCGCGCCTCACGGAGCTCGAGCGGCTCTTCTTCGACGGCGGCGCCGGCGTCGAGCACGGCCGGAGGCTTCTGCTGAGGCGACCCGTCGGCTTCGACCTGCACAGCGTCCGCGACTACCAGCAGGGAGAGTCGCTGCGACGGGTGCACTGGCCGTCGACCGCGCGGCGCGGCGCGCTGATGGTGAAGGAGCTCGAGGACTCGCCGCGCGACCAGGTCGCCGTGCTGCTCGACGGGGATCCGGCCTGCGTGGCCGGCTCACCGCCGAATTCGTCCTTCGACGCAGCCGTGCGCGTGGCGGGCTCGATCCTTCTCGCGCAGATCCGGCGGGGACGCCGCAGTCTCCTCGCGCTCAACACCGCCGGCCGCGAGACGCAGGTCGTCTCGTCCGACGGCCCTGACTGGCACCGCGCGCTCGAGCTCCTCGCCGCGGCGGAGCCCGATGCACGGGCGCCGGCGGCAGCCCTCCTGGAGTCGAGCGTCGGGCCCGCGGCGCGCTCGCTCGAGCTCGTGGTCGTCACGTCACGGATCGAGACCGCGCTCGTCAACCGGCTGCTCGAGCGCGTGCTCACCCGCCGCGCGGTCGCGCTCGTCCACGTCGAGGCCGCGAGCTTCGCCGGACGCGCCTCCCGCCCGGAGCCCGCGCTTCTCCGCCTCCAGGCAGCCGGGGTGGCCGTCGCGGTGGTGCGCCAGGGAGACGATCTGGCCGCGGCGCTCATGGGCACGAGAGTGGAGGAGCTCGCGCATGCGTAGCGCCACGCGGACGGCCGCGGTGTGCGTTCCCGCGCTCGTCGTCATCGTCCTCGCGTGGCTGCGGCTCGAGCAGCCGGTCGCCCCGCTGTGGCGGCCGTTCGCCCTCTGCGCCCTCGCGCTCGCCGCAGCGGCACCGAGGTCACGCCGCCTGCGCCTCTTCGCGTCGATCGGCGCGACGGTCGCAGCCGCGTGGATCGCGGTCGGCCTCGACCTCGTCCCGTGGCGACTCTCCGATCCCGGCTCCGGGTTCGGGCTCGCGGATGCGCTCTCGACGCTGTGGACGCGCTTCGGGAACGGCCTCTCCGACTTCTACGGTACGCACCTTCCCTTCGACCCGCGCGTCCATCTCGCGATGGGCAACCTCGTCCTGTCGGGCATCTTCGCGTTCTCGCTCCTCGTCGCGCTGTTGGCGGCGGGTCGCAAGCCGGTGGGGAGCGCGACGGCCCTCCTCGTGGGCGCCGGCTGGCCGGCGACGCTCCTCGGGCCGTCGCACGGGGTCGCGATGGGCGCCGCCATCCTCGGCGCCGCGCTCGTCGTGCTCGCCGGACTCGGATCGCGGCGCGTGCCGGCGCTCGCGCTGCCGGCCACCGTCGTCGTCGCCGCAGGGGCGGTGGCGGTCGGCTCGGCGACGGCGGCTCGCCACGGGCTCGTGCACTGGCAGACGTGGAACCTCGCACACGCGGCAACGGGTGCCCCGGTCGGCGTGGACTTCGTCTGGAACGCGCAATACGGGGGCCTTCACTGGGGGTCGCACCCCACGGACGTCCTCGAGGTCCGGTCCGCGCGCGAGCCGACGTACCTGCGCGCGGCAGTCCTCGACGACTTCACGACCGACGCGTGGTCGATCGGCCTTCCCCGCAGGGCGGACTCCCTCGAGCCCGCGAAGGCGCTCCGCCGGGAGAACGAGACGCGCGAGACCGTGACTGTCGAGGGTCTCGCCGACACGAGGCTCGCCGGCGGCAGCATCCCGATCCGCTTCACGGCGGGGCCGGCGCCGCTCGTGCAGCCCGAGCCCGGCTTCGCCTCGCTCGAGCAGGGGCTGCCGCGCGGTTTCCAGTACACCGCGTGGAGCTACACGGCGCGGCCGACCGGGGCCCAGCTGCGCCGTTCGGCTCCGGACTACCCTGCCGTCCTCTCCGACGAGGGGCTGCTCGACGTCGGCCGTGGCGTGAGGGTGCCGCCTTTCGGCGCTCCGCACCGGTTCGACACGATCGACTCGCTGCTCGGCGGCAATCCGACGCGCCAGTACCTCGCGCTCGCGAGACTCGCCCGCGAGGTGGCCGGGAAGGCGCGGACGCCGTACGACGCCGTCGCGCGCCTCGAGCAGTGGTTCGTCATCTCGGGCGACTTCACGTATTCGAACCATCCGGACGTGATCGGACCGCCTCTCGTCGGCTTCGTCACGCAGACGCGTCGGGGCTACTGCCAGTTCTTCGCCGGCGCGATGGCGCTCATGCTCCGCTACCTCGGCATCCCGTCGCGCGTCGCCGTCGGCTTCGCGGGCGGGACATACAACCCGCGCAAGCACGCCTACGTCATCACCGACCGGGAGGCCCACGCGTGGGTCGAGGTCTGGTTCAAGGGGTACGGGTGGCTGCCGTTCGACCCGACACCCCCCTCGCCCGGGGCGGCGACGCGGCCGGTCCCGGTCGGGGCGGACGTGCTGGGAGTGCCGCCGCCCGCCTATCCGGCCGGCTCGAGCAACGTGGCGGCAGCCGGCCGCGGGACGTCGTCGTTCGAGCAGAAGCTCGCGGATCGGAACGGAGTCGGCGTCCAGCTCCGCCGCCACGGATCCGGGGCTCCGGCGGTGCGTCTCCGCAGTGGCGGCAGCAGCGGTCGGGAGCGCCCGGTGCTCGTCCTGCTCCTCGTTCTCGTCGGCGCGGGCGGCGGCATCGTCCTGACGAAGGCCGCGTTCCGCATGGCCCGAGGCGCCCGCCGCGATCCGCGCAGCGTCGCCGGCGCCTGCCGGGAGGAGCTAGCCTCGTTCCTCCTCGACCAGCGCATCGAGGTGCCGCACAGCGCGACGCTCGCCGAGCTCGGCGAGCTCGTCCGCGACGAATTCGGCGCGAGGCCCGAGCCGTTCGTCGTCGCCGCGACGGCGGCCCGCTTCGCGCGCACGGAGGATGCGGCGGCCGCGGCCCTGGCGGCGCGACGCGAGCTGCGCGACCTCCTCGACGCCGCGCGCCGCGGACTCACGCGGCGGGAACGGCTGCACGGGCTCTTCTCGCTCGGCTCGGTCGTCCGCCGGGCGCCGACGGTTGACGCAGCGGGTTCACCGGGTAGGCGAATCGCAGGGAGCAGGAGCGCGTGAGCGAGTCGACCTACAGCCTCTTCCAGCGCGGCCGCCGCCACCTGCGGGCGGGAATGGCCGCCCAGGCCACCGTCGCGCTCGAGAAGGCGAAGCGGCGCGAGCCCGACAAGGCCTCGATCCGCGAGGCGCTCGGCATCGCGTACTTCCGGATCCGGCGCTGGAGCGAGGCGGAGGCCGAGTTCCGCAAGGTGCTCGAGCTCTCGCCGGTCAACGACTACGCGCACTACGCGCTCGGGCGCTGTCTCGAGAAGCAGGGGCGCGACCGCGAGGCGAACGGCCACTACAAGCTCGCGAGCTCGCTCCGTCCGGGCTCGGAGCAGTACCGGGCACGCATCCGCGAGCTGGACTAGCGTCGCGGCATGCGAGCCGTCGTGCAGCGCGTCGCGCGGGCACGAGTCACGCCGGGAGGCGGGATCGAGCGGGGGTTGTGCGTGCTGCTCGGCATCGCGCTCGGGGATGGGGAGGAGCAGGCCAAGCGCCTCGCAGGCAAGGTCGCGCGGCTCCGGATCTTTCCGGACGACGCCGGGCGCTTCGACCGGTCGGTCGTCGACGTCGCCGGTGCGGCACTCGTCGTCTCGCAGTTCACGCTCATCGCCGACACGGCGAAGGGGAACCGGCCGAGCTTCGCCGACGCGGCCGCACCGGAAGAGGCCGAGCCCCTCTACGAACGCTTCTGCTCGGAGCTCCGCGCGCTCGGCGTGCCGGTCGAGACCGGCGTCTTCGGCGCGAGGATGGAGGTCGAGCTGGTGAACGACGGGCCCGTCACGATCGTGCTCGACGCATGACTGCGCTCGAGGATCTCGAGAAGCGGCGCGCCCACGAGTGTCGCCTCACGCCGGACCGCGCGCTCGAGACGCTCGACGACGCCGACGGGTTCCTGCGCGACCGCGGCCTTCTCACGAGGACCGTGGACTCGGCGCTGCCGAGTCTCTTCGAGGCGTGTCACGAAGAACCGTACGCACGCGAGAGCCGCGGCTTCGGCCAGTGGCCGGCGACGAAGTTCCCGTGGTTCGGCCTCCTCGGGGCCCGCGGGCACCTCATCCTCCGGATCCACCGCGGCAAGAGCCTTCTCGTCACGGAGGAGGTGGCCACGCTCCTCGACCCGATCTGCCGCGCCGAGCTCGCGCGGATGGAGGAGGCCGACGAAGGCTGGGCGCGGCTGCTCCGACACCTCGGCGAGGCGGGTCCGTCGGAGCTCGACGATCTCCAGACGGAGCTGTCGCTGACGCCGAAGGAGCTGAAAAGCCTCCGCTCGCCGCTCGAGCGCTGCGGCGCGATCGTCTCCCGCTCGATCGTCTACGAGAACCCGCACCGGCACACGAGCGTCCTCGCCCGCTGGGACCAGGTGCATCCGGAGCGCGTTCGCGCGCGCGACCCGCGGCGGGCGTTCGGCGACCTCGTCTGCGCCGGCGTCCGCGCGGCCGTCGTGGTTCCGGAGCGCGAGCCGGCCCGCTGGTTCTCGTGGCGCCGGCAGTGGGACGACGCGCTGCTGGACGAACTCGTCGCGGACGGACGCCTCGTCCGGGTCGACGGCCACCTGGCCGTCCGCGACTGAGAAAGCGACGCTGCTACACTTGTCCGACCACATTTCACCGGTTCGGAGAAATGGGCCTGCGGGCCCATTTTTTATGACAGACGCGAGACGGGATGCCGACGACACTCGAGAAGGAACGCAAGCTGCAGGGGGAGATCGCGCCGCGGGTCGAGCACGACCTGCCGGGGGTGGACGTCCTCGCGGTCGAGCTGCTCACCCCGTCCCGCTTGTGCGTCTACGTCGACCATCCCGACGGCGTCGACCACGCCCTCTGCCAGCGCGTAACCGACGTCCTCCGCGACTACCTCCGGGAGTACGGGATCGAGGTGTCCTCACCGGGCCTGGACCGGCCGCTGCGCCGGCAAGAGCATTTCGAGGCGGCGCTGGGGCGTCGCGTCAAGCTCCGCACCGCGGGGCGGAAGCTGCGCGGAGAGGTCCTCTCCGTGGGCGACGAGAGCGTGACGGTGGCCGCCTCCGACGGCGCCGAGACCGAGATCCCGTATGCCGAGATCGTTCGAGCGAATCTGATCCCGAGTTCCGACTAGATGGGGAGCATGACATGAGCCAGGAGATCATCGAAGCGGTCCGCGAGATCGAGCGCGACAAGGGAATCGAGGAAGGGGCGCTCGTCTCGGCGCTCGAGGACGCGCTCCTCGCCGCCTACAAGAAGACACCCGGCGCGTCGCGTCACGCCACCGTCGAGATGGACGACCACACCGGCGACTTCCGCGTCTTTTCGGTCGAGCTGCCGCCCGACATCGAGGAGCGGCTGCTCGACGACGCCCGCGAGCGCAAGCTCGAGGAGCTCGAGCGGCTCGAGGAGGAGACCGGCGAGCGCCAGCACACGCTCATCTCCGACGACGACCTCGACATCGACTGGTCCGACGTGCCCGAGCAGGACGTCAAGCGCGAGGACGTCACGCCGGAGGGCTTCGGCCGCATCGCCGCGCAGACCGCAAAACAGGTCATTTTGCAGCGGATTCGTGAGGAAGAGCGCCGGATGATGTACGACGAGTACATCGACCGTGTGACCGAGGTCGTGACCGGCATCGTCCAGCAGGCCGGCGACCGCAACAACGTCCTCGTCGACCTCGGCAAGGTCGAGGCGCTGCTGCCGCGCTCCGAGCAGGTCGACGGCGAGCGCTACGAGCAGGGCTCCCGGATCAAGGCCGTGATCACCGAGGTGCGCTCGGGGACCAAGGGTCCGCAGGTGATCCTCTCCCGGCGCGACCCCGAGCTGATCAAGACGCTGTTCGAGCTCGAGGTGCCGGAGATCGCGGACGGCCTCGTCGACATCCGCGGTGTCGCCCGCGAGCCGGGCTACCGGTCGAAGATCGCGGTCGAGTCGCACGCCCAGGGAGTGGACCCCGTCGGCGCCTGCGTCGGCCCGCGAGGCTCGCGCGTGCGCATGGTCGTCTCGGAGCTCCGCGGCGAGAAGATCGACATCATCCCGTGGAACCCGGAGCCGGCACGGTTCGTCGCGAAGGCGCTCTCGCCGGCGCGCGTCCGCGAGGTCTACCTCGACGACGAGGCGCGCGAGGCGACGGTCGTCGTCCCCGACGACCAGCTCGCGCTCGCGATCGGCAAGGAGGGCATGAACGCCCGCCTCGCCGCGCGCCTGACCGGCTGGAAGATCGACATCCAGAGCGACACGGAGTTCGCGCAGGCGGAGGCCGACGCCGCGTTCGGCGGCGGTGGGGAGGAGGGCTCGGAGGACTACTCGGGCCGCTGCGCCGCGATCCTCGCCAACGGCAAGAGGTGCCCGAACGCCGCGCTGCCCAGCTCGCGCTTCTGCGGAGTCCCGGCGCACCAGGCGCTCGAGGGCAGCGGTAGCGACTATGTGGCCGGCGCCCCGCCTGCGCAAGCCGAAGCCGAGGAGGCGGAGACGCAGGACGAGCTCGCCGACGACGCAGAGGTCACGCCGGGGGCAACCGAGGAGCCGCTCGTGTCTCCGGAGGCCGAGGTCGCGGAGCCCGAGGAGGTTCCCGCCGGGATCCCGGTCGAGCAGGCGGAGGAGGAGTAGCGGCCGCTCGGCCAACGCGGCAATGCGCCGGCTGCGGTCGGCGCGCGCCGCAAGGGGAGCTGCTTCGCTTCGCCGCTCGAGACGGCATGCTCGTCCAGGGTCGGACAGAACCCGGCCGCGGCGCGTACACGTGCCGCAGCCTCGCGTGCTTCGAGCACGCGTCCGAGCGCGGGACCTTTGCGCGCGTCCTGCGAGAACCGGTGCGAATCGAGCCCGGGCTGCGCCGCCTTTACACTGGTGTGACCGATGGCTAACGGAGGCAACAGACCGAACCGTCCGCTCCGCCCCCGTGGCGGCGGCGGAGCCGGTGGACGCAGGCGCCGCGTCGTCATCGACCAGGGCGGCGCCCGTCCCTCCCGCGAGCAGCGGCAGGCGCGCCAGGACAGCCAGCGCCGCGAGCCGCGCCCGCCCGCGCCGCCGCCCACCGGTCCGGTCTCGGTCGAGTCCGGCGTCAGCGTCCGCGACCTCTCGCAGGCGCTCGGCGTGCCGATGCCGAACATCATCAAGATCCTCATGGGGCTCGGCCAGATGCGCACGGCGACGCAGTCGCTGAGCGACGAGGAGGTCGAGCTGATCGCGGCGGAGGTCGGCCGCGAGATCACCGTCAAGCACGCAGCGGACGAGGAGGAGGAGCCGGAGGCGTTCGACGACCCAGAGGAGTCGCTTCTCGCGCGGCCGCCGGTCGTGACGATCATGGGCCACGTCGATCACGGCAAGACGACGCTGCTCGATGCGATCCGCAACGCGCGCGTCGTCGCGACCGAGGCCGGCGGCATCACGCAGCACATCGGCGCGTACCAGGTCGACGTCGACGGCAGGAAGATCACCTTCCTCGACACGCCGGGCCACGAGGCGTTCACCGCGATGCGCGCTCGCGGCGCGAAGGTGACGGACATCGCCGTCCTCGTCGTCGCCGCCGACGACGGCGTGATGCCGCAGACGAAGGAGTCCATCGCGCACGCGCGCGCTGCCGAGGTGCCGATCGTCGTCGCCGTGAACAAGGTCGACCTTGCGGACGCGAACATCGACCGCGTGAAGGGCGAGCTCGCGCAGGAAGGCCTCCAGCCGGAGGACTGGGGCGGCGAGACGCAGTTCGCAGAGGTCTCCGCGAAGACGCAGCAGAACCTCGACGAGCTGCTCGAGAAGGTCCTGCTCGTGGCCGACCTCGAGCTCGAAGGGCTCAAGGCGAACCCGAACGCCGAGGCCTCCGGCCCGATCATCGAGTCGCGGCTCGACGTGGGGCGCGGCCCGGTCGCGACGATGCTCGTGCAGCGCGGCACGCTCAAGGTCGGGGACGCCGTCGTCGCAGGCGACGCGCACGGCCGCGTCAAGGCGCTGTTCGACTACAAGGGCGAGCGGCAGGAGAGCGCGGTCCCCGGCGAGCCGGTCGAGATCCTCGGCTTCGACAAGCCGCCGGGAGCGGGTGAGCTCGCGCGCGTCGTCGCGAACGACCGCGAGGCCCGCGAGCTCGCGAACCGGCGCGGGGAGCGGCTCCGCCGCGAGCAGCTCGCCGCTGTGCGCCCGGACACGGGAGTCTCGCTCGAGGGCCTGTACGAGCAGCTCCAGGCCGGCGAGGTCTCCGACCTGAACCTCATCGTGCGCGGCGACGTCGTCGGCTCGGTCGAGGCGGTCGTCTCGGAGCTCTCGAAGTTCGAGCACTCGGAGGTGCGGCTCAACGTGATCGCCGAGGGAGTGGGCGCGATCACGCAGAACGACATCATGCTCGCCTCCGCGTCCGACGCCCTGATCGTCGGCTTCAACGTCCGCCCGAACGCCGAGGCGCGCCAGCTCGCGGCCCGCGAGGGAGTCGAGATCCGCACGTACGACGTCATCTACAAGCTCACCGAGGACATCGAGCAGGCGCTCGTCGGCAAGCTCGCCGCCGTCAAGACGGAGGACACGATCGGCGAGGCCGAGGTGCGGGCGCTCTTCCGTGTCTCGCGGCTCGGGACGATCGCCGGCTGCATGGTCACGGACGGGGTCGTCCGCCGCAACGCGAGCGTGCGCGTGATCCGCGACGGCGCCGTGATCTACACGACGACGATCGCCCAGCTGAAGCGGTTCAAGGACGACGTCCGCGAGGTTGCGGAGGGCTTCGAGTGCGGCATCCTCCTCGACGGCTTCAACGACGTGAAGGAAGGCGACGTCCTCGAGATCTTCGAGACGCGCGAGGTCGAGCGGACATCGCTCGACGAGGCGCCGTCCTCCGCTGCCTAGCCCTTCGCCGTGGCGAGCGGCTGGGTCGGGATCCTCACCTGCGAGCTGCATTTCCCCGACGCGCATTCCCTCAAGGACAAGCGCCGCCATCTGCGCTCGGCGAAGGCGCAGCTCCAGCACCGCGTCGGCGCGTCGGTCGCCGAGGTCGACCACCACGACGTCTGGCAGCGCGCACGGATTACGGCTGCGTGCGTCGCGCGCGAGCACCGGGAGGTCGAGCGCCTGCTCGACGAGGCGGAACGCTGGCTGCGCGGGCAGGAGTGGGAGGTCGCGCTCGCCGAGCGGGTGCTGATCGATCCGGAGGACTAGGCTCGCGCGCATGCAAGCCGCCGAGCTGATCGAGCGGAAGCGGAACGGCGAGGAGATCCCCGCCGGCGAGCTCCGCGAGTTCGTCGCCGCGTACGTCCGCGACGAGGTGCCGGACTACCAGGCGGCGGCCTTCCTCATGGCCGTGTGGTTCCGCGGCCTCAGCCCCGCCGAGACGTACGCGCTGACCCACGCGATGGTCGCGAGCGGCGAGCGGCTGGAACTCGCCACCCGGCTCGGGCGCCGCGTCGTCGACAAGCATTCCACCGGCGGCGTGGGGGACAAGGTCACGATCGCGGTCGGGCCGGTCGTCGCCGCGTGCGGCGTCCCGTTCGGGAAGATGAGCGGCCGCGGCCTCGGCCACACGGGCGGGACGCTCGACAAGCTCGAGTCCATTCCCGGCTTCCGCGTCGAGCTGACGACGGACGAGCTCGTCGACCAGACGCGGGAGATCGGGATCGCGGTCGCCGGCCAGACGGCCGATCTCGTCCCGGCCGACAAGAAGCTCTACGGACTGCGCGACGTGACGGCGACGATCGACCAGGTGTCGCTCATCGCGGCGAGCATCATGTCCAAGAAGATCGCGGCCGGCGCGAGCGCCGTCGTCCTCGACGTCAAGGTCGGCGAGGGCGCGTTCATGCAGACGGTGGACGACGCGCGCGAGCTCGCTCAGGCGATGCGCGCGCTCGGCGAGCAGGCGGGGATGGACGTCGTCTGCGAGCTGACGGACATGGGTCAGCCGCTCGGCCGCGCGGTCGGGAACGCGCTCGAGGTGCGAGAAGCGTGGGAGACGGTGAGCGGCGGCGGGCCGGAGGACTTCCGCGAGCTCGTCGTCGGCGCGGCCGCGCAGCTCCTGGCCCTCTCGGACCTCGGGGTGGACGAGGCCGAGGGGAGGCGACGTGCCGAGGCGGCGCTCGAGGACGGCTCGGCGCTCGCTGTCTACGAGCGGTGGGTGCGGGCGCAGGGCGGCGACCCCGATCCGGCCCGCCTGCCGACCGCTCCCGTCGTCCGGTCGGTCGCCGCGCCGGCGAGCGGCCATGTCCACGAGCTGCGGGCGAGGAGAGTTGCGATCGCAGCGATGGAGCTAGGCGCGGGGCGGGAGGTCGCCGGCCAGCCGATCGATCACGCGGTCGGTGTCGTCTGTCTATGCAAGCGCGGACGGCAGGTCGAGGCGGGCGAGCCGCTCGCCGAGATCCACGCGCGTGACGAGGCGGGCGCCGACGAGGCGGAGGCGACGCTGCTGGCCGCCTACGAGATCGGCCCCGGCGCTCCGGAGCCGAGACCGCTCGTTCTCGAGGTCATTCACTAGCCTGCCCCGTCATGAGCGAGCGCATGCGGCGGGTCAACGAATCGGTGAGGCAGGTTCTCGCCGACGCGCTGCCCGAGCTGAAGGATCCGCGGATCGGCCTGGTCACTGTCACCGGCGTCGACACGGCGCCCGACCTCCGGCACGCGACGGTCTTCGTCAGCGTGCTCGGCTCGGGTCGCAAGCAGCGGGCGAGCCTCCTCGGGCTCGAGGCCGCGCACGGCGTCCTCCAGTCGCGGCTCGCCCGCGAGCTGAAGCTGAAACGGACTCCCCAGCTGACCTTCGAGTACGATCCGACGATCGAGCGCGGCGTGCGCATGACCCGACTGATCGACGAGCTCGCGCCGGACGACGATGACGCAGACGACTGACCTGACGGCGATCGCGGACGCGCTGCGGCGGCACGACCGCTTCCTCGTCGTCACCCACGAGAACCCGGACGGCGACGCCCTCGGCTCGATGCTCGCCGTGACCCTCGCCCTGCGGCAGCTCGGCAAGGACGCCGTCATGTACCTCCCCGGCGCGACGCCGCTCCCGCGCGAGTACGTCTTCATGCCGCTCGACGAGCTCGTCCGCGAGGCGCCGGCGGACGCGGGCGAGCGCGTGCTCCTCGCTGTCGACTGCGCGAAGGCGGAGCGCATCGGCGACCCGGATGCCGTTCCGCGCGCGACGCTCGTCCTCGACATCGACCACCATCACGACAACACGCGTTTCGGGGACGTCAACCTCATCGTCGCCGACGCTTCGTCGACCGGGGAGGTGCTGCGCGACGTCTTCGCGGAGCTCGGCGTCGAGCTGACGCCGGAGCTCGCCGAGCCGCTCTACATCGCGCTCGTCACGGACACGGGCCGGTTCCAGTACGCGAACACGACGCCCAAGGCGCTTCGCCTCGCGGCGGAGCTGGTCGACGCCGGAGCGGACATCCACGCGGTCTTCCAGCAGGTCTACGAATCGGTCGAGTTCGCGAAGTTGAAGCTGCTCGCGCGCGCGCTCGGCCGGGCCGAGGTGCTCGAGGGCGGGCGGATCGTCGTCTCGCACCTTCTGCGCTCCGACTTCGCGGAGGCGGGCGCCGCGGAGCCGTACTCCGAGGGGATCATCGACTACCTGCGAGCCGTCCAGGGAGCGGAGCTCGCGGTGCTGGTGCGCGAGCAACTGAGCGAGTCGGCGCACAAGCACAAGGGGTCGCTCCGCTCGAGCATCGACGAGCTCGACGTCTCGGCGATCGCGCGGCGCTTCGGGGGCGGCGGCCATCGCCAGGCCGCCGGGTTCTCGACGGACCTGCCGCTGGAGGAGATCGTCGAGCAGATCCGCGAAGGCTTCCTCGCCCAACGTGCCGCCTCGCGCGCTTGAGCCCGCGGGAGTCGCGCTCGTCGACAAGCCGAGCGGCCCGTCGTCGTTCGCGGTCGTCGCGCAGATCCGGCGGTTGACCGGCGCGCGGACGGGCCACGCCGGCACGCTCGACCCCTTCGCGACCGGCCTCCTGCTTCTGCTCTCGGGGCGGGCGACCAAGCTGACGCCTCGGCTCGTCGGCCTCGACAAGCGCTACACGACCGAGATCGATCTCACGTGCCGCACGTCGACCGGGGATCCGGAGGGGGAGGCCGGCGAGCGCCGCGCAGCGCCGGGGGAAGACGAGCTCCGTGAGCGGCTAGACGGCCTCCGCGGTGAGATCGAGCTCCCGATCCCGGCTGCGTCGGCGGTCAAGATCGGCGGCGAGCGCGCGTACCGGCTCGCGCGACGCGGGATCGAGGTGGAGATGCCGCTGCGCCGGTCGACCGTGCACGCACTCGACGTGATCGCGTATACGGGCGAGACGGTGACGCTCGACGTCCGCGTCAGCTCCGGCACGTACATCCGCTCCCTCGCGCTTGTGCTCGGCGGGCACTGCGCGAGCCTGCGCCGGACGGCGGTCGGGCCGTTCTCGGTCGACGGCGCGGTCGCACCGGAGGCGTTCACCGCGGAGCGGCTCATGTCGGAGGCCGAGGTGCTGGAGCGCGTCGAGGCCGCGCGCGCGGCGGGATCGTGAACGTCGCCCGCGATCCGACGGAGCTGCCCGTGGCGCGTCGCGCCGTCGCCGTCGGCACCTTCGACGGCGTCCATCGCGGGCATGTCCAGGTGATCGACGCCGCGCGCCGCGCCGGGCTGCGGACGGGAGTCGTGACCTTCGACCCGCACCCGCGGGCCGTGCTCGGCGGCGAGGTGGAGCTTCTCGCGACGCTCGAACGCCGGCTCGAGCTGCTCGCCGCCGCGGGCGTCGAGGACGTTCTCGTGCTCCGCTTCGACGAGGAGCTCGCGGCGCTCTCCGCCGACGAGTTCGCCGGGCTGATGCTGCGCGGGGTCGGCGCGGAGACGGTCGCCGCGGGGGAGACCTTCCGCTTCGGGCGCGGCCGCGAAGGCGATCTCGCGCTCCTCGAGCGGCTCGGCTTCGACGTGCGCCGCGTCCCGCTCGTCGAGAACGTCTCGTCGAGCCGCATCCGGGAGCTCGTCCACGCGGGCGAGACCGAGCGGGCGGCCACGCTCCTCGGGCGTCCTCCGGAGGTCGAGGGGATCGTCGTCCGCGGCGACGGTCGCGGCCGCGAGCTCGGCTTCCCGACCGCGAACCTCGACGTGCCCGACAGGCTCCTCGTCCCGCCCGACGGCGTCTACGCGGGCTGGACGCTCGACCGCCGTGCGGCGATCTCGATCGGCACGAACCCGCATTTCGACGGGGTCGAGCGCCGTGTCGAGGCGCACGTGCTCGACTTCGACGGCGACCTCTACGGCGACCGGCTCGTGGTCGAGCTCTGGAGCCCGATCCGCGAGCAGCGCCGCTTCGACTCGCTCGACGACCTCGTCGCCGCGATCGGCGACGACGTCGCGCAGACGCGCGGAGCCGAGCGGCCGGCGTGAGCGTCAGGTGCGCGGGACCGCGACCCAGCCGATCCGCGCGACGCCGGGCCGCGGGAAGTCGGTCCGCCACGACATGAGCGCCGAGTCGGAGCGGAGCGGGTAGCGCCGCTCGATCCGGGCACCCGTCAGAGGGTCCGGCTCGCTCTCCGTGACAGAGCCGCCGTCCACGACCGCCTGGAAGTCCTCCAGTCCGTACGTGCCGTCCACCGAGTCGGCGACGGGCGCGGCGCCCGGTGCGGGCACGAGCCGAAGCTCCTCGACGACCTCGTTGATCAGTACCGACCCCTTCCACGAGTTCGTGAGCACGGCGAGGACCAGCGGACGGTCCGGGACGAGCAGCAGCAGCGACTGGAAGCCGCCGACCGAGCCCTCGTGGTCGACGACGCCGTCCCGCACCCACCAGCCGAGCGCGTAGCGAGCTCCGAGCGCCTCGGCGACGGGCTCGTGGAGATGCGCCCACTCCGGCTCGCAATGGGCGAGCCCGTACTCCACGAGGTCTCCGACCGTCGACCAGAGGCCTCCGCTCGGCCTGCGCTCGACCGGATAGGAGGGATCGGCGACGACGTCGCCCGGCAGCGTCCCCAGTACCGCGTCCTCCGGAGTCTCGAAGCCGGTGTGACGCAGGCCCAGCGGCTCGAGCACGAGCTCGCGAACCGCATCCGAGTAGTCGCCGTCGAAGCCGGCCGCCGCCTCCCAGTAGCCCGCGTTCGAATACGACCAGAGCCCCGCGCACTCGGGCGGCAACGGCTCCGGCCGCTCGGGGCGGTAGCCGGCCGTGTGCGAGAGGAGCACGCGGCGGCGGTCGTCCAGCAAGCCCGCGATCGAGATCGCGGTCGCGGTGAACGACTTCGTGACCGACGCGATCCGGAACGGCCGCTCGTGCGCGCCGGCGAATGCCGTCCGGCCGTCAACGTGCAGACCCACGGCGGCTTCGGGCACGTTCGTCCTCGCCTGCGCCTCGCGCACGAGCTCGACCAGGTGTTCCTGCGGAATCGGGCTCTCCATGCCGGTTTGCGCTACCCTACCCGCGACCCAGGCCCGGCTCGCGCAACGTTCCTTGGCGTCGCGGGCGGAGCCTCGGGAGGCGACAGGAAGGAGAGGGCATGGCCCTGACCAAGGAAGCGAAGCAGGAGATCATCACGAAGCACGGCAGCAGCGATGCCGATACGGGCTCGCCGCAGGTGCAGATCGCGATGCTGACCCAGCGGATCAACGAGCTGACCGAGCATCTACGCACCCACAAGCACGACCACTACTCGCGCCGCGGGCTGCTCAAGCTCGTCGGGCGGCGCCGCCGCTTCCTGAACTACCTGCAGAAGCACGACCTCGAGGGCTATCGCGCCCTCATCAAGGAGCTCGGCCTGCGCCGCTAGCTCCCAAGAACACGGAGGGTGGAAGTTCGAGCGAGCCCACCGGCTCAAGGCTGGAAGCGCCGGCGGCAAGCCGCCGCCCGGCCGAACGGCAAGGGGACTGGCTCGAGCTCCCGCCCTCCACAAGCAAAGTGGAGGACAATTTATGAGTATCGCGACCGAGCGCCGGGCGCAGGTCTCCGTCCAGATCGGGACACAGGAGATCAGCTTCGAAACCGGCCATCTCGCGAAGCAGGCGGACGGCGCCGTCGTCGTCCGCGGAGGCGAGACGATGGTGCTCGCCACCGCCCAGGGGCGCGCCGAGGCGCGTGAGGGCGCAGACTTCTTCCCGCTCACCGTCGACGTCGAGGAGCGGATGTACGCCGCCGGCAAGATCCCGGGCGGCTTCTTCAAGCGGGAGGGGCGCCCGACCGAGCGCGCCATCCTCACCGCACGCATGATCGACCGCCCGATCCGGCCGCTCTGGCCGAAGGGGTTCCGCAACGAGGTGCAGGTGATCTGCACCGTCCTCAGCGCGGACATGGTCACGGCCCACGACATCCTCTGCATCAACGGTGCTTCCGCAGCGCTGATGCTCTCGCCGCTGCCGTTCCTCGGCCCGGTCGGCGCCGTCCGGATCGGGCTGATCGACGGCCAGCTGGCTGTCAACCCGACCTTGCGCGAAAGCGCGGACAACGGAGAGCTCGACCTGATCGTCGTCGGTACGAAGGAAGGGCTGACGATGGTCGAGGCCGGCGCGAACGAGATTCCCGAGGAGCAGATCCTCGAGGCGCTGCAGATCGCGCACGCGGAGATCGTGAAGCTGTGCGAGGCACAGGAGGAGCTGCGCCGGCAGGCGGGCAAGGCCAAGTGGCTCGACCTCGAGCTCACCGCCGACATCGAGCGGGACCACGGCCATACGATCTGGGACCGCATCCAGCAGGTCGGCATCCGCGAGTCCGGGACAGCCGTCGAGGAGCTCCTCGCGGAGCTTGCGCCGGCGATCACGATGGACTCGACGGACGACGACATCACGCGCCAGGTGCAGGTCAAGTCGGCGCTCACGTCGCTGCTCGAGAAGCAGCGGTCGGTCGCGGTCGAGGGACCGGTGCGCGAGCAGTTCGGCGACGAGCTGCGGGCGCTCACCGACGCGGAGCAGGACTCGAAGGCGCTCAAGTCCGCGAAGCGCCAGCTGCTGTTCGACCGGATCATCGAGGAGGTCGAGCTGCCGTTCCCCGTCGGGAGCGCCTCGAGCGACCCCGAGACCGGCGAGCCGCTGCCGGCGGCGAAGGACTCGCAGACGAAGTCGTACGTCAAGAAGGCGTGCGAGTCGATCTACAAGGACCTCGTCCGGCAGAAGATCGCGGTCGACAAGCGTCGCCCGGACGGGCGCGGGGCGGAGGAGATCCGGCCGATCGAGGTCGAGGTCGGCGTCAACCCGCGGGCGCACGGCTCCGGCCTGTTCACCCGCGGCCAGACGCAGATCCTCTCCTCGCTCACGCTGGGTACCGCGAAGGAGGGGCAGCGCATCGACGACCTCTCCCTCGAGGAGGAGCGCCGCTATATGCACCACTACAACTTCCCGCCCTACTCGGTCGGGGAGACGGGCTTCATGCGGGGCCCGAAGCGGCGTGACATCGGCCACGGCGCGCTCGCCCAGCGGGCACTCGAGGCGGTCATCCCGACCCCCGAGGAGTTCCCCTACACGATCCGCATCGTGTCCGAGACGCTCGAGTCGAACGGCTCGTCGTCGATGGGCTCGGTCTGCGGCTCGACGCTGTCGCTCATGGATGCCGGCGTGCCGCTGAAGGCTCCGGTCTCCGGCATCGCGATGGGCCTCGTCAAGGAGGGCGACGACTACGTCATCCTCACCGACATCCAGGGTGCGGAGG
>JAICSH010000022.1 GCA_025936995.1 Thermoleophilia bacterium
CGGGCGCTGCTCATCCCGCGCCGCCGTCCCGGAGAGCGGACGCCGCTCTGGCAGCAGCGGCTCAAGGCGCAGGGCCTGCTCCAGGTCGCGCGCAAGTACTCGAGCTTTCCCATCGTCCTCGAGACATACCGCGAGTGCCTGCAGGACGTGTTCGACCTGCCCGCCCTGAAGGGGCTGCTGCAGGGGCTGAAGACGCGCGAGCTCGACGTCGTCGAAGTCGAGACCTCGAGCGCGTCGCCGTACTCGTCGTCGCTGCTCTTCGACTACATCGCCACCTACATGTACGAGGACGACACGCCGCCGGCGGAGCGGCGTGCGCAGGCGCTCTCGCTCGACCGCGACCTGCTGCGGGAGCTGCTCGGCCAGGAGGAGCTGCGCGAGCTCATCGACTCTGCCGCGCTCGCCGAGGTGGAGGCGTCGCTGCGGCCGTTCCCGCAGGATCCCGAGCGGCTCCACGATTTGCTGCGCCTGAGAGGAGACCTCTCGACGGGCGAGTTCGACGAGGCGCACGCCGCGATCCTCGAGGCGGAACGGCGCGCGATCCGCGTCCGGATCGCGGGGGAGGCGCGGCTCGCGGCGGCGGAGGACGCGGGCCGTTACCGCGACGCGCTCGGCCTCGTGCCGCCTTCCGGCCTGCCGGCGGTGTTCCTCGAGCCGGTGCCCGACGCGCTCCGCTCGCTCGTTGCTCGCTGGGCGCGCGGTCGCGGGCCGTTCACGACCGCCCAGACGTCGGCCTGGTTCGGGCTCGACGTCGAGGAGGAGCTGCGCGAGCTCGAGCGCGAGGAGAAGCTCGTCCGCGGCGAGCTCCGTCCCGGCGGCACCGAGCGCGAGTGGTGCGATCCCGATGTCCTGCGACGGCTGCGCCGCGCCTCGCTCGCCGCGCTGCGCCGCGAGGTGGAGCCCGTCGAGCAGGCAGCGCTCGGCCGCTTTCTCCCGAGCTGGCACGGCGTCGACCGCCGCGCGTCCCTGCGCGAGGCGCTCGTCCCGTTGCAGTCGCTGGCGCTGCCGGTCGCCCTCTGGGAGGCGGAGGTCCTGCCCCGGCGCGTGCCCGGCTACCGGCCCGAGCAGCTCGACCAGCTGTGCGCCTCGGGCGAGCTCGTCTGGGTGGGAGCCGGGCTCGACCGCGTCGCGCTCTTCTTCCGCGACGATGCGCCCGTGCTCGGGCGGCCGGCCGGAGCGCCGGCGCCCGAGGGCGAGCCGCACGACGCGATCCGCGCGGCACTCGCCGGCGGCGCGCTCTTCTGGGACGGGCTCCTCTCCGCCACGGATCTCGATGCCGCGACGGCGCTGCCCGCGCTCTGGGACCTCGTCTGGAGCGGGGAGGTGACGAACGACTCCTGGTCGCCTCTGCGCGCGGAGCGCCGGTACCAGCCGCCGCGTCCGGACCGGCGCGCGCGGCGCTTCTCGCGCACCCGGGCGCAGCGCCCGACGGCGACGCAAGGGCGGTGGTCGCCGGCAGCGGAGCTCTTCGCGACCCAGGAGCCGGACCGCCGCGGGCTCGCGGAGCTCCTGCTCGAGCGGCACGGCATCGTGACCCGCGACTCCGTCCGGGCCGAAGGTATCCCGGGCGGTTATGGCGCCGTCTACGGCGAGCTCCGAGCGCTCGAGACGCTCGGCTCGTGCCGCCGCGGCTACTTCGTCGAGGGGCTCGGCGGTGCGCAGTTCGCGCTCGGCGGAGCGGTCGAGCGCCTGCGTGAGCTGCGGCCCCGGGCGGACGACGAGGCGGAGCCGCTCGTCCTCGCCGCGGCGGATCCGGCCCAGCCGTACGGCGCCGTCCTCGCCTGGCCGAAGCGCGCCGGCGCGCGGGCCGCGAGGGTGGCAGGAGCCCACGTCGTCCTCCTCGGCGGCGAGCCTGCGCTCTTCGTCGAGCGTGGCGGGCGCTCGCTCGTCCCGCTCCGCGAGCCGGACGAGGAGTGGCTGCGACCCGCGCTCGCGGCGCTCGTGGCCTTCGTGAAGCGCGGTGGAGCGAGACGCCTCGCGGTCGAGCGCTTCGATGGCGAGCCGGTCGCGGAGACGATCGCGATGCCGCTCCTCGTCGACGCGGGGTTCGTCGCAGGACCGCGGCGGGCGGTGCTCCGCGCCTGATCTCCGGGCTGCGGGAGCCCTTGAAAAGCATCGTAACGCGGACTAAGTTGCGCGTGATCGTCCTGTCAACCTGAACTCGAGGAGGGGGAAGTGAGGTATCGCATCGCCGCGCTCGTCGCGGCTCTGGTTGCCGTGCTGGCTCTGGCCGGAACGGCGTTTGCAGACAACTGCTTCAACGCGAGCCGCCCGGGCGGCGGTCTGAGCACGAATCCGGCCGACTTCGCGGCACCGGTGTTCCAGGGCCGCTGGGTGTGGCTGCCGAGCGTCGGCGCGCCCATCCCGGCGTGGGGCTTCGAGGTGCCCGAGAACTACCTCAACTCCGGCGGCGCGGAAGCATGGCTGCTGGAGAACACGCCGTACTGCGAGGCCGGCGGCGTGCTGTTCTACAACGGGCCGCGCACCACCGAGCACGGCATCCAGAGCGGCTGCGGCGCGTTCTGAGGTCGTAGCAGGCAATCCACGACAGGGCGCCGCGCCGAGGACTCGGCGTGGCGCCCGTCCTGCTTCAGGGACCGCCGGCGGCCTCTACCTCGGCCGCGAGCAGGCGCACGAGGTCGGCGGCACCGAGCTCGCGTCCTCGCGTCGCGCCGGTGCCGCCCATGAACAGCGGGCCCTTCTCCGCCGCGATTGCCCGCTGCTCGGGGAACGGGAGTGGCGCGGGCCCCGCCATCAGCTCCTCGAGCGCGGGTGTCCGAGCCGCGCGCATGGGGCGGCCCGTGTACGCATCGGTGACCACGGTCTCGAGCGAGCGCAGAGCCTCGAGGTGCTCGCGGGGACGGCCCGCCTCGCGCGTGAAGAGGAAGGCGGTCCCGAGCGACGCGCCTGCCGTGCCGAGGCTCAGCATCTCGACGATTCCCGCGCCGTCCATGATCCCGCCGGCGGCGACGACGGGCAGCGACACGGCATCGACGCACGCGGGCACGAGCTCTCTGAGCGGCACGAGCGGGAAGCCGTCGAGGAACGAGCCGCGATGGCCGCCGGCCTCGGCGCCCTGCGCCACGACGGCGTCGACGCCGGCCTGCTCGAGGGCGCGTGCCTCCTCGACGGTCGTCGCGGTGCCGAGGACGACGATCCCGGCCTCGCGCAACGCCGCCGCGTTCACGACTCCGAAGGTGAAGCTGAACACGCGCGGCCGCTCCTCCAGCACGACCTCGAGCGCGCCGTCGCGAAGGTAGGGCGGCGCGAACAGGTTGACGGCGAACGGCCGGTCGGTCGTGTCGCGCACCTCGCGGATCGCCGCCCGCAGCACGTCCGGGGACAGCGTGCCTCCGGCAACCGAGCCGAGAGCGCCCGCGGAGGAGACGGCGGCGGCGAGCGCCGGCGGCGCGTTGTTGGCCATCGGCGCCTGCACGAGAGGGAAGCGGACGCCGAGCAGCTCGCAGAGCGGCGTGTCGAGGAGCCTCACGCCGCGACGAGCTTGTAGCCCGAGCCGCGCACGGTCACGAGCCGCTCCGGCTGCGACGGGTCGCGCTCGATCTTCCGCCGGAGGTTGGAGATGTGCACCTCGCAGGCGTGCTCGTCGCCGACGTGCTCGCTCGCCCAGAGGTGCTGCATCAGCGCGCGGCGCGAGACCACGGCGTCCGACTGCTCGGCGAGGAGCGAGAGGACCTTGAACTCCGACAGCGTGAGATGGACGCGCTCGCCGTCGACGAGCACCTCGTGCCGGCCGAGGTCGATCTGGAGCCCCCCGAGCTTGCGCACCGTCGAGCCGCCCGCGCGGTCGAGCTCGCGGCGGCGCAGGATCGCGCGCACGCGGCTGAGGAGCTCCGCGCTCGAGAACGGCTTCGTCACGTAGTCGTCGGCGCCGAGCTCGAGCCCGAGCACGCGGTCGGACTCCGCGTCCCGCGCCGTGAGCATGAGGATCGGGACGTCGCTCTCCGCCCGCAGCGCGCGGCAGACCTCGACACCCGAGAGCCCGGGCAGCATCACGTCGAGGACGACGAGCGAGTACCGGCCCGAGCGGCCCGATTCGAGCGCGGACGCCCCGTCCCGCTCCTCGTCGACGTCGAAGCCCTCACGCCGCAAGGTGAACGCGACGACGTCGCGGACGCCCGCGTCGTCGTCGACGAGCAGGATCCGGTGGCCGTGCCCGTTCGCCGGCGCCACGCTCACGCCGCGGGCACCTCCTCGCGCACGCGCGCCGGGGCCAGCAGGATCCGGAAGACCGTTCCCTGGCCCGGTGAGGAGTCGAGCTCGATGCGGCCCCCGAGAGTCCGGACCGACTCGCGCACGATCGCGAGGCCAAGGCCGAAGCCGAGCTCGTCGCGCTCGCCGCGGTAGAAGCGGTCGAACACGTGGCGCTGCACCTCGGCGCTCATGCCCGGGCCGGAGTCCTCCACCTCGACGGCGACCCGGCCTCCTTCGACGTGTGCGCGAAGGACGACGGAGCCGCGCACCGTGTGCTTCGCGGCGTTCTCGCCGAGGTTGCGCAGCGCCTGCTCGAGGAGGTCGCGGTTCGAGTCGACCGTGAGGCCGTCCGGCACCTCGACGTCGACCGAGACCCCGGTGTGGGGCTGGAGCCCGGCGGCGACCTCTCGCAGGAGCGGCCCGACCTCGACGATTTCCATCCGCGGCTGCTCCTGCCCGGCGTGGGCGCGGGCGAGCGTCAGCATTGCTCGGGCGAGCCGGGCGAGCCGGCCGGACTCCCGCTCGATGTGGGCGAGGAAGCGATCACGCTCCGCGGGATCGTCCTTCGCTCCGGCCTGGAGCACCTCCACCGCGCCGATGATCGTCGTCAGCGGCGTGCGCAGCTCGTGGGCGGCGTTCGAGACGAACTCGCGCTCGGCGAGCTCGCGGCGCTCCTGCTCGGTCAGGTCGTCGACGACGAGCAGCGCCCAGTCCGTCTCGGGCTGGGACGGGATGCCGACGACGCCGTACGCGTGCTGCTCGTCGGGCGCCACGTGGACCTGGGTGACGGTCGCCCGCTCGTCGAACAGCCCCTGCGCGAACTCGCGGAGACCGAAGCCCAGCCACGGCTCGGGTAGCGCGTCGCCCTCGCGAAGGCGCCCGCCGAGCAGCCGGCGCGCCTCGGCGTTCGCGAAGTGCACCACGAGGTCCTGGTCGATCGTGAGCACTCCTTCCTGGAGCCGCTCGAGGAGCAGCCGGAGCCGGTCGCGCTCCGCCTCGAGGCGCTGGAACGAGCGGCGCAGCTGGCGGCGCATCCGGTCGAAGTTCCGCGCGAGCGTGCCGAACTCGTCGCGGAAGCGGTAGCGCAGCGGCGTCTCGAAGTCACCGTGCGCGATCGCCTCGGTGGCCTTGTTGAGGTTGCGCAGCCGCAACGCGATGAGCTGCGCGAGAAGCAGTCCCACGATGACGCCGATCACCCCGGCGATCACGCCCGCGCGCAGGGCCTCTCCGTTGACCGTGTCGATCGCCTCCGAGACGTCCGGAAGCCGGCTGACCGCGACGAGTGCGCGGCCGTGGTCGGGGATCGCGGCGACGAAGGTCCCGCCGTCCGCGGTTCCCTGGGCGAACTCGTCACCCCGGAGCGCGGCGAGCACCGCCTTGCGCTGGAGCGGCGATCCCGCGACCGGCGCCGTCGAGACGAGTCGGAACCGCACGTTCTGCAGCCGGCCCTCGAGCCGTCCGAAGTTCGCCGGGCCGCCACGCTTCGCCGACCGGGCGTCGGCGAGCGTGAGCACCTGGCCGTGGCGGCGGAACGCGTTCTCCGAGCGGTCCGAGAACTGCGAGACGACGATCGCGGTCGACGTCGCGGCCACGACCGCGAACGCCACCCCGAGCCACCAGCGCACTCCGATGAAGGGTCTCGGCACGGCTCAATCGTAGGCTTCCCGGCATGCCGGAAGGGGATTCGCTGCACCGGGCGGCCCGGCGGCTGCAGGTGCTCGTCGGCGAGCAGGTCGAGGTGGAGACGCCGCATCCGCGCGCGGCCGTGAAGGGGCTCGTGGAGCGCCTCGACGGCCGGCGGCTCGAGCGGGTCGAGGCGGTGGGGAAGAACCTCCTGCTCCATTTCGACGGCGGTCTCGTACTGCGCAGCCACCTGCGCATGACCGGACGCTGGCGCGTTGAGCCGCGCGGAACGGCGAGGAGGGGAAGCCCGTGGCTCGTGCTGCGCGGAGCCGAGCACGAGGCCGTCCTCTGGAACGGCGCGGTGCTGGAGCTCCTCGGCGCGCGCCCCGCGCCGCGGCTCGGCCCCGACATCCTCGGCGAGCCGCCGGACTACGGGACGATGCTCGCGCGGTTCCGCGCCGAGGCGCAGGAGCGCGCGATCGGCGACGCGCTTCTCGACCAGCGGCTCGTGGCCGGCATCGGCAACCTCTGGAAGGCCGAGGCGCTGTGGGAGGCGCGCGTCTCGCCGTGGCGGCGGCTGGGGGAGGTCGGCGACGACGACGTGCGAGCCGTACTCGAGGCGGCTCACACACTGATGCGGACCTCGGTCGAGGGGACGCGGCCGCCGCGACGCGTGTACCGCCGGCCGGGTCGGTGCTGCCCGCGCTGCGGCGGCATCGTGCGCTCCGCGCCGCAGGGCGACCATGCGCGCACCGCGTACTGGTGCCCGGACTGCCAGGTAGGAGGCGCCGCGCCGCCGTCGTAGGAGACGGTCGGATGCGCGCGCCGCACCTCCACGACACCCTTCGCCGCTTCTGCCTCGGCGCCTTCGCCGTCTTCACGCGGGAGCTCGAGGACGGCGTGAACCTCCCCTTCGCGTTCGAGGAGCACGGCTCGTACGGCCGCCCGACGCTCTACGAGTACCGCCCTCTCGTGCGCGGCTTCGTCGAGGCGCGCGCCGAGCGGCTCTTCGAGCGGGTGGACGTCCAGGACGCGGTTGCCGACCTGCTGCGCGAGCCGGCGGCGCGCATCTTCGCCCACGCGCACGAGGGAGAGGTGAGGGACGAGCGTCGCGCGGTCTACCGCAGCGTGCTCGTGCCGCTCCTCGTCCGCACGGCGGAGGGCTGTGGCGGCTTCGACTGGGATGACACGGCGTTCACCCGGGCGTACGAGGAGCTCGAGGGATCGCTCTACGGCGAGGGACACGCGTACGGAGCCGTGGCGCCCCTCGTCGGGCTTTCCGTCGGCACGCAGATCGAGCTCGGCGACGGGATCCGCGTGCGCGTCGCAGCCGCGGGCGAGCTCGCCGCGATGTGGCCCGAGGCCGCGGGGCTGCTCCCGAGGGAGTTCGGCCGGGCGCCCGACCGCATCTGCGTGCTCGAGCTCGAGCGTCCGCTGCCGGGTGGCACGCACGAGGCTCCCGATGCGCCGGGCGAGCTGGCCGACGCGGTCACGGCGATCCGCCTCGCCACGTCGGCGCCTGTCGCCGCAGGCCCCGTCCTCTTCGAGCGCCTCGACTGGCGGCCGTACGGGATCCGCCCGGTGCTCCCGATCGCGGCGACGGCGCCCCCGGGCGAGCCCACGCGGCTCGACCCGTTCCGCGCCTCCGTGGCGACCGACCTCCGCTCCCGCCTCGGCACGGCGGACGAGGATCCGCGGCTCGGCGACGCGCTCGACCGCTGGGAGCTCGCCCTCTTCCAGGCGGAGCCGTTCCGCGGCGAGCAGCTCCGTCATGCACTCGAGGCCGCGCTCGGAGAAGGCGAGGGAGCGTGGGCCGCCGCGATGCGCGGAGCCGTCCTGCTCGGCGCCACGCCGCAGGAGCGTGCCGGCCTGGCCGTGAAGCTGCGGGAGCCGGACTGCGAGCTCGTGCGCCGCCTGCTCGTCTCCGTCTTGCTCCACGGCGACCGACCGGCGCTCGTCCGCGACCTCGACGACGCGCTCCTCGGCGTCACGGACGCGGTCGCGAGTCTCCAGCAGCGCGCCAGCTAGCCGGCACAGACACGTCACCGTTTGCCTCCTACCCTCGGGGCATGGAGGAAGCGCGTGCGGTGCTGGCCCGGCTGGAGCGGATCGAGGCGCTCGACCGTGAGGGTGCGGATGCGCCGTCGCTTCTCGCGGAGCTCCGTGAGCTCGTGCGCGAGGCGGGCGAGTGGGCTCAGCGGGAGCGAGACCCGCGGGCGATCGAGGCGGCAGCGGCGCTCGGCGACGCGCGTCCGGATCCGCTCATGGCCCGCGGAGCCGCATGAGGCTGCGCCTTGCAGCGATCGCCGTCGTGGCCGGCCTCGGGCCGTTCCCGGCGGCCGCCCGCGCAGCGCCGTCGCCGGTCACGGCCTGGTACGTGTACGGCACCAACGCGAGCGAGCTCGCGTCGTACGCGTACGCACGCGGCTGCGACTTCGCGAGAGCCCAGCCCGACACGCGTCTCCGGCTCCTCCTGCTCGACTTCGGAGCGGCGCGGAAGCTGAGCTCGACCACCTGGGGCGCCGTCGACTTCAGCAACACGAGGTTCTCGAACGCCGACATCCTCGACGCCCTGAAGCGGGCGGCGGACGGGTACCACAACTGCCATGCCCGGGGCTCCGTCGACATCGCCTACGGGAGCACCAACTACCGCATGTCCGGCTTGGGCATGACGGCGTCCGACGCGTGGAGCGCCGGCTGGCACCAGTCCGAGCGCTCCCAGAATCTTCACGGCTACCAGGCCTCGCACGGCTACGACAGCCAGACGTCCGACGCCGCCGCCGACATGGAGCCGAGCTGGGACGCCGTCACGATCACGAAAGCCCTCGTCGACGGCGACGAGGCCCAGGGCTGGGCGCTGTACTTCGACTTCGGGTCGGCCGACGGCTGCCCGCAGAGCGGCAGCGCCGACGGGGCGTGCACCAACGGCTGGCGCGTCAGCGACGTGGCGTACGTGTCCTTCGCAGGGCTCGCGCTGCCGCTCCCGGAGATCTACTACGCGGCGAACGCGAGCCAGTGGACCGTCGTGAGGAAGTGGTGGGAGGCCGGCGAGGGCTGGTACGCATTCGCCGGCGCGACCGCGTCGACCGGAGTCGGCCTGACGCCCGCCGCCGCCTGGAACACGCTCAACTCCTCGAACAGCGGCCTCGTCGAGCCGGAGCTCGCGTGCTTCGGCTGCTGACTGTGTTGGCGCTGCTCGGGCTCGGCGCCGGAGGGGGCATCGCCCTCGCCGCTGTGGTCGGCACGCCGCCGGACAAGGCTGCGGCGCTGGCGCGGCTCGCCTCGGTCGCCACGACCGACTCGAACACCGAGCCGGCTCCCGCGCCCCCATCCGACCCGCATCCGATTCCCGGCCGGATCCTCGCCTCCGACGCGCCGGCACCCATCTCCCCGGCGGTCCTGGAGCCGAGCAACGGCTGGCTCGTCAGCGACGGGCGAACGCTCGTCGCCGTCTACGCGGGCGCCGCGGGCGGCGATCCGTCGGTGGGGCGCGTCGTCGTCGTCCGGCAGGACCTTGCGGCCGGGACTCAAACCGTCCGGACCGTCGAGCCCGAGCGACCGGAGCCCTCACGATCGCGGCCGCACCGCTCGGCGCCTCGGTGGAGACGTCGGCCCAGACGGGGAGCCTCCGTCTCCGGGCGGCCGACGGCCGCCTGCTCTCGCTCGACCTCCGGACCGGAAAGGTCGGCGGCGGGTGAGGCGGCCCACCTCATGTGATGCTCACAAAGCGTTGGTACGGTGCCGCGTTGACCTCCGCCGCCCCAATCGGGTGACACAGCCTCACCTCTTGTTCGCCGATAACACCGTGGTAACTGCGGTGATGCGGCTTTTGTCCAATCGGAAGATTCAGCTCGCGCTGAACGGCGGCTTCGGTCTCGTCCTCCTGGCCGTGGCCGTCTTCAGCGTCCGTCACTTCGTCGGTAGCGGCTGGCCGATCCACCACGCGGACCCGTTGCTGGTCTCGGGATCTGCGCTCCTCTTCCTCGCCGCCTACGCGTTCAAGGCGTGGGGCTGGCAGCGGCTCTTCCACGCGAGCGATCGGCCGACGGCCGGAGCTCTTGCCTTCGCGGGCGGCGCTGCCTGCGTGGGTGGGATCGCTCTGCCGGGACGGTTCGACGACGCCCTGCGGATCGCGGTCGTGAAGCGCTTCCCCGGCACGAAGACCGGACTGGGGACGCTCGGGATCAGCCTGCTCGTGGTCGGGATGCTCGACAACGCGGCCCTGACCCCGATGGCCTCGGTCGCCGCCGCCGGATCGAGCCACTGGACGGCTCGCGCCGGCTTCGCCGTCGTCGCCCTCGCCGGGATCGCCGCAGCCGCGATCGTCGCCTTCCTGCCTCGAATCGTCCGCCTCCCCTTCGTGACCCGTCGCCGCTTCGGCCGCTGGGTCGCCGAGCACACGCACTGCACCAAGGAAGCGTGGGCTGCGTGGCTCCTCATCTCCGTCTCGTGGAGCCTCCGCGGTCTTGCCGTCTTCCTCCTCCTCAACGCGCTCTCGATGCCCGGCTCGTTCGTGCTGGCACTCGCGTTCCTCGTCGCGTCCGCGGCATCGGCGGCTCTTCCGATCGCCCCGGCCGGCGCTGCCACCCAGGCAGGTGCCGGCGCTGCGATCCTCGCCTTGAGCGGGGTCGGCACCGCGCATGCGGTCGCCTTCTCGATCGCCGCACAGGCGCTCGTCATCGTGACGGGGGCGGCCGTGGTCCTCCTGATCGGTTCCTGGCAGCTCGCGCTGCATCTGCGTCCGCGCTTCGCCCGGGCCGCGGCTCCGGCCTAGGCCGGCTCGGCAGCGGCGGCCGGACCGCTCGCGACGAAGTCCTTCCGACGTACGAGCACGACCGCGAGGATCGCGGCCGCGAAGAGCAGGAACGCGGCGACGAACAGGATCTCGTTCAGGCCGGCGATGAAGGACGAGTGCGCCAGACGGATCGCCGACTCCCGGTTCCCCGAGGACGGGACGCTTCCGCCCGAGGAGATCGCCTGCGCCAGCCGGTGAACGGACTGCGGGGGCAGGCCGGACGCCGCGAGGTGCGACGTGATCCGGCTCTGGAAGATCGCGCCGAGCGCTGCGATGCCGGTCGCGATCCCGATCTGGCGGAACGTGTTGTTGATCCCGGATGCCATGCCGGCCTTACGCTGCTCGACGACGCTCACCGCGGTGGAGGCGAGCGGCGCGTTGACGAGGCCGATGCCGACCCCGGCGACGATGAAGCCGGGGAGGAGCGTCGTCCAGCCCGACCCGAGCTTGATCCCCGACATGAGGAGCAGCGCGACACCGATGATCGCGAGCCCGCCGCCGAGGAGCAGCTTGACGGGCATGCGAGCCGACAGCCGGCCGGCGATCGGGGCGACGACGAACGACACGAGGGAGAGCGGGAGGAAGCGCACGCCCGCACCGACGGCGGAGTAGCCGAGGACGTTCTCGATGTAGAGCGGGATGAAGAGAAACTGGGCGAACATCCCCGACGACATCGCGAAGGCCGTGATCTGCGCGCCGGTGAACGTGGGAACCCTGAAGAGGCGGAAGTCGAACATCGGCGCCTCCTGTCGCAGCTCGATCACCGCGAAGGCGACGAGGAGGACGATCGCCGCGGCGAGGAGACCGACGATGCGTCCGCTCGACCAGCCCCAGTCGTTGCCGCGGAACAAGCCGACGACGAGCGCGAACAGCCCAGCGGTCAGCGTGAGGAGACCCGGCAGGTCGAAGCCGCCGTGGCCCTCGTCCCGCGTCTCGTGCAGCGCCCGCACGCCGGCGGCGACGCAGGCGATCCCGATCGGGACGTTGACGAAGAAGATCCAGCGCCAGCCGACATACGTCGTGAGCGCGCCGCCCACGAGCGGACCGATGGCCACGGCCATCCCGACGGTCGCGCCCCAGATCCCGAAGGCCGTCCCGCGCTCGCGGCCGTGGAACTCCTGCGAGATGATCGCGAGCGAGACGGCGAACATCCCCGCGCCGCCGATCCCCTGCGCGCCACGTGCGACGATGAGCCAGAGCGGGGAGGTGGCCGCGCCGCAGAACGCGGAGGCGAGCGTGAACAGCGCGATTGCGACGAGGAAGACCCGCTTGCGGCCGAGCAAATCTCCCAGCGAGCCGGCGTTGAGCATCGTCGCGGCGAGGGTCAGCGCGTACGCGTCCACGACCCACTGCAGGTCGGTGAACGAGGTGTGGAGCTCGTCCTCGATGTTCGGCAGCGCGACGTTGACTACCGTGATGTCGAGGAGGAGCATGAAGACCGCCACGCACACCACGATGAGAACGCGCCATTTCCGCTCCATTCGGGCAAAGCTAATCGAGAAGGAGTCGACTACGGCGCTACGAAAGGTCAGCAGGGATGGTGCTCACGCGGTTACTCGCACGTCCGCAGGCGCGGACGGCCGATAGCGGTCCAGCCATGGCCCGGGTGATCGCCTTCGCCAACCAGAAGGGCGGCGTCGCGAAGACGACGACGACGCTCAACCTCGGGGTCGCGCTCGCCGAGCAGGGAATGCGCGTGCTCGCGGTCGACCTCGACCCGCAGGGCAACCTGACGATGTCGCAGGGATGGAACCCCGACGAGATCGACCGCTCGATGTTCGACGTCCTCGTGCACCGGCTGCCGATCAGCGAGATCGTCCGGGTCAACGAGATCGACGTCGGCGTGTCGTCGATCGACCTGGCGGGAGCCGAGCTGGCGCTCGCCTCGATGATCGGACGCGAGCGCGCGCTCGACAAGGCGCTCGCGCCCGTACGGGAGACCTACGACTTCGTCCTCATCGACACGCCGCCTTCGCTCGGGCTCCTGACGATCAACGCGCTCGTGGCCGCGGACGGCGTGATCGTCCCCGTCCAGTGCGAGTACCTCTCGCTGCGCGGGCTCGTCCAGCTCGAGAACACGCTGTCGATGATCCGCGAGAACCTCAACCCGAAGGTCGGGATTCAGGGCATCCTGGCGACCATGTTCGACCGTCGGCTCCTTCATTCCCGCGAGGCGGTCGAGATCCTGAAGGAGAACTTCGGCGACCTCGTGCTCAACACGAAGATCCGCAAGACGATTCGGTACGCGGAAGCTCCGGTGAAAGGGCAGTCGATCTTGAAATACGACCCGAGCGGCGAGGCCGCCGGGATGTACCGTGACCTGGCGAAGGAGGTGCTCGATGGCGCGTCGGCGCGCCAGCATGCGTGAGGGGCCGCTCGCGGAACTCTTCCGCGCGACCGAGGCTGCGCAGAAGCAGTCCGAGCAGCGCGGAGAGACCGAGGAGCAGCCGCCCGAGGACGCCGCGACCGTGGCGCCCGAAGCGCCGGCCGAGCCGGACGAGCGCACGGTCGAGCACGTCCCGAGCTGGGAGGAGGCGGGCGTCGAGACCCCGACGCCTACCCCGCCGACCCCTTCGCCCGAGCCGACGCCGGTACCGCCGCTGCCCGACCCACAGCCGCCGGCGCCGACGCCCGAGCCCGATCCACTGCCGCCGCCGGAGATTCGCGCCGCGGATCTGCCGCCCGTCTCCCGTTACGTCGAGCCGCTGCCGGACTCGCCCGCGCGCCTGCATCGCGCCGGTCCCGACACGGGCGCGTACCTCGCCGTGATCAAGGTCGTGGGCGTCGGCGGGGCAGGGCTCAACGCCGTCAACCGGATGATCGACGCCGGCATCAGCCAGGTTGAGTTCATCGCCGTCAACACCGACATCCAGGCGCTCCGCACGAGCGACGCGCCGGTCAAGATCCACATCGGCCGCGAGCTCACGCAGGGGCTCGGCTCCGGGGCCGACCCGGACGTCGGCCGCCGCGCTGCCGACGAGGCGTACGACGAGCTGAAGCAGGAGCTGCGCGGCGCGGACATGGTCTTCGTCGCCGCCGGCGAGGGCGGCGGCACGGGCTCCGGCGCGGCACCGATCGTCGCGCGCATCTCACGCGAGCTCGGCGCCCTCACGGTCGGGATCGTGACGACCCCATTCCGCTTCGAGGGAACGAAGCGGCGCAGCCAGGCCGAGCAGGGGGTCGCGGAGCTTCGCAGTGCCTGCGACACGACGATCGTGATTCCGAACGACCGGCTCCTCGAGGTGCTCGAGCGCTCGACGTCGATGCTCGACGCCTTCAAGGTCGCCGACGACGTCCTGCGGCAGGGCGTGCAGGGGATCTGCGACCTGATCACGATGCCCGGCCTGATCAACCTGGACTTCGCGGACGTGCGCACGATCATGTCCGACTCGGACACGGCTCTCATGGGCATCGGCTTTTCCTCCTCGACCGGCGAAGGACGCGCGAGGGAGGCGGCGGAGCGGGCGCTGCGCTCGCCGCTGATCGACGCGGAGATCACGGGAGCGCGGGGGATCCTCCTCTCGATCGCCGGCGGCGACGACCTCACGCTGATCGAGGTGAACGAGGCCGCGGAGGTGATCCGCGCCGCCGCGACCGACGATACGAACATCATCTTCGGCGCGACCGTCGACGACCGGCTGACCGGGCAGGTCTGGGTCACCGTCGTCGCCACAGGCTTCGGCGGCCGCGGCCGCCGGCCGCGCGGCGACCTCGGCGCGCCTTCCACCGAGCAGCAGCGGCGGCCGCCCGGCGAGGGCGGCGACGGTCTCGACGTCCCGTCCTTCCTCCGTACCTGACATCGGCCGCGGGCGGTGGACACGTACCTCGCCATCGCCTCGAAGCGCGACGAGCGTGCGTACGCCGACGCGCCCATCTCCGCCGGCGCGCGCGAGCGGATCCTCGACGCCGGCCGGCTCTCGGGCAGCTCGAAGAACCGCCAGCGCTGGGAGTTCGTCCTGGTCTCAGGCGAGGCGAAGGATCGCCTGGCCGAGGCGGTCTACGCCCCCGAGAACATCCGGTCGGCTGCGCTCGTCGTCGCGATCGTCGGCGAGGCGGGGAGCTTCGACACGGGCCGCTGCGCGCAGAACATGATGCTCGCGGCCTGGGGAGAGGGCGTCGCGTCATGCCCGAACGGCGTGCGCGACCCCGAGGCGGCAGCGCAGGTCTGCGGCGGCGAGGTGCGCGCGATCCTCTCCTTCGGCCATCCGGCGAAGC
Organism: Thermoleophilia bacterium; assembly: GCA_025936995.1. Taxonomy (GTDB): domain Bacteria; phylum Actinomycetota; class Thermoleophilia; order Gaiellales; family Gaiellaceae; genus Palsa-739. The sequence goes on from JAICSH010000022.1 coordinate 14,846, forward strand.
CGCGCGACCCCGCCGGCCGGAGCGCGGAAGAGTGGTCGGAGCGGGCGAACCGGAAGCCGCTCTCGGAGCTCGTCCGCGAAGTCGGCTAACGCTTCGGCGAGGCGCACGCCGGCCGTGTGCCGGCGAAGGCGTGGAACAGGCTCCCCGCGTCCACGTCGAAGGCGATGCGCACCGTCGCCGCCGCCGGCGTGCGGAGCTGGACCATCCCGTGCGGTGAGCGCGTGAGGCAGCCGCTCGACGCGTGCCAGTAGGGGGACCAGCGGACGGCGACGCGGTACGTCCCCGCGCTCGGGAGGCGGACGACGAGCCACGACTCGCGCAGGTCGAGCACCGCCGGCCGGCCGGGCCCGGTGACGATCGGCCACGGAGCCGGAACGGCGTAGATCGAGACGCGCGGCGACACGAAGACCCGGCGTAGTCCGGTCGTCCCGCTCCGTACGAGCTCGGCCTCGCGGCGGGAGCTGTGGTCAGGCGGCGCGTTCGTGAGGACGACATAGGCGACGCCGAGCCGGCGCAGCCAGGCTGTGTACTCGGCCGCGGTGTACGGCCGGTAGAGGAACCGGGCCACGGGGTGGTCGTCCTGGCGGAACCAGCCGCGCACCAGCGGAATCCGCGCCCGCGCGAGGTACAGAGCCGGCCAGTGGTCGGTCGTGTCCACGGCCTCGACGCGGTAGCCGGTGCGCAGGTGCTCGTGCAGGTAGCGCACGGGGCTCGTCCACAGGGTGGGGCTCGAGGTGCGGTCGGCCGAGCTGCTCGCCCAGCTGCTCGCGAGGGGGAAGAGGTTCCAGGAAGCGGCGAGGCCGACGGCCACGACGACGATCGGCAGCGGGCGCCAGCGGCGCAATGCAGAGACGAGCAGCGCTACGGGCAGGGCGAGCAGCCGCATGCGCGCGATGTCGTGACCGAGTCCCGAGGGGACCACGTATGTCCCGATGACGGCGACCAGGTAGACGGCGAGGAAGAAATGCAGGCCCCGGGCGCCTTGGAGCCGCCACGTCATCCCGAGCAGGACGACGCAGAACGCGACCGCCTGAACCGCCTCTCCTGCGGGGAAGCCGAGCGTCCCCGTGGGGAAGAGGTGGAGCGTGACGAGCTCCGCAAGAGTGGCGAGCGCGATCGCGAGCGCCGGGACGGCGATGCTGCGAAGCCGCAGCCCGGGCCGGCGCCCGGCGGCCATTCCCGCGAGCACGACCGCGAGCAGGACGAACGCGACCGGACTCGTGGCGAGGACGAGCACGATGAAGCCCGTCCCGAGCCAGCGCCTCCCCGACTGCAGCGCGAGCAGGCAGACGAGCGCGAGTGCGACGCCGAGCGCGAGCGGGAACTCGCCGGCGAGGACCACTCCCGGCCAGACGAGCGCGAAGGAGCGGCTGGGCCAGATCGCGGCGCGGCCCCACTCCCGTTCGAGCAGCCGCGCGAACGCGCCCGCGGCGAGGGCGACCGACAGCACCGCGAGCAGCCCGATCCCGAGCACGGCGGCGAACGGGTAGTAGAGGACGCTGTAGCCGATGAACGCGTAGCGACCCGCGTACCAGTAGTTGTCCCAGAGCGTGAATCCGTGGGCGAGGAAGACCGAGCGCTGGTACTCGTGCGCTGCGAGGTCGCCCCCGGGCGGGGCGAGCCAGACCAGGAGCGAGGCCAGAAGCGCGGCGACCGCTGCGCACAGCATCGCTTCGCGCACGACCGGCAGGCGGAGCCGCCACGCCACCCGCCCCGCGGCGGCGAACGAGACGTCGGTCATTCGGCAAGCGTACGCTCGACCCCATGAAGGGTGCGTTGGCGGCCGGTCATCCGCTCACGGCAGAGGCCGGCGCCGAGGTTCTGCGCACGGGCGGGAACGCCGTGGACGCCTGCATCGCCGCGGCCGCCGTCTCCTGGGTCTGCGAGAGCCCGCTCACCGGCCCCGGTGGGGGCGGCTTCCTTCTCGTGCACCCGGCAGGCGAGGCCCGGACGCACCTGCTCGACTTCTTCGTCGCCGTGCCGCTCCAGCCGGAGCCGGCGTCGGATCTCCTGGAGCTCGTCGTGGACTTCGGCGACTACCAGCAGATCTTCTACTCCGGCTCGGCGTCGGTCGCGGTGCCCGGTGTGAGCCTCGGGCTCTGGGAGGCGCACGCCCGCTGGGGGTCGCTGCCGTGGGTGGAGCTGCTCGCGCCTGCGGCGCGCCTCGCGCGCGACGGTGTCGTCCTCGACGAGCCGCGGGCGTATCTCCACCGGATCCTCGACCCGTTGCTCCGCCACTCGCCGGAGGGGGATGCGCTCTACGGGCCGGGCCGCGCCCTCGAGGTCGGAGAGCGCTTCGCCGCGCCGGAGCTCGCTGACACGCTGGAGCAGCTTGCCGCGGAGGGCCCGGGCTGTCTCTACACCGGAGAGCTCGCGCAGCGGATCGCCGCTCATGTCCCGGTCACGCTCGAGGATCTCGCCCGCTACCGGGTGATCGAGCGCGAGCCGCTCGAGGTGCGCTACCGCGGCGGCTTCCTCCGCACCAACCCGCCGCCGTCGCGCGGCGGGTCGCTGCTCGTCGTCGGGCTCGAGGCACTCGGCGACGCGGACGCGACCCCGCTCGCTGTGGTGCGGGCGATGGAGGCGCAGGAAACCGCGAAGAACGCGGCCGGTGCGGGCGGCACGACGCACATCAGCGTCGTCGACGGCGAGGGGAGCGCAGCTTCGCTGTCGTGCTCGCTCGGCTCCGCCAGCGGCGTCGTCGTCCCCGGCACCGGCCTCGCGCTCAACAACATGCTGGGCGAGACCCACCTCGCAGGCGAGGAGCGGCCGGGCGAGCGGGTTCTGTCGCTCATGGCGCCGTCGCTGCTGATGGGAGACCGGGGGCCGCGGCTCGTCATCGGCTCGGCGGGAAGCAGACGGCTGCACGGCGCGATCCTCCAGGTGGTGGCGAACGTCGCCGCCCGCGGGCTCGGGGTGGAGGAGGCGGTCGAGGCGCCGCGCATGCACGTCGAGGAGGGAGTCGTGCACTGTGAGGATCCGACGGTGGCGGACGAGGTCGAGGCTGCGGGTTATCCGGTCGTCCGCTGGCAGGATCGGAATCTCTTCTTCGGCGGCGCGTCGGCGGTCGAGATCAGGGAAGACGGCTCGCTCGCTGCGGCGGGAGATCCGCGCCGCGGCGGCGGTTCGGTAGTTGTTCCCTGATGGGCTTCGAGATCCGGCACGCCGACCCGTCCGACGCCGAGCAGCTGACCAGGCTCGCCGACGAGGTCAGCGCGGAGCCGCAGGGCTGGCTGATCAGCGTCGCGGGCGAGTGGCGGAGCGCGGGGGACGAGCGCCGCTTCCTCAAGGCCCTTCGCCGCTACCCGCATGCGGCGGTCTTCGTCGCGGAGCGCGACGACGGGACGCTCGTCGGCCGGCTCTCGATCGGGCGCGACCCGCACCCCGCGAGCACGCACGTCGCCGACGTCGGTCTCATGGTGGCGCAGGACGCGCGCCGGCAGGGAGTGGGGACGGCGCTCATGCGAGCCGCAGTGGACTGGGCGCGTGGGGCGGGCGTCCACAAGCTCGAGCTGCACGTCTTCCCGTGGAACGAAGCCGCGATCGCGCTCTACGAGGCGTTCGGCTTCGAGCGTGAGGGCTTCCGCAAGCGTCACTACCGCCGCGGCGGCGAGTTCGTCGACGCGATCCTGATGGCCTACGAGATCGAGTAGGACAGGTCGACCGGCACGCCGCCGGCGAGCGTCTGGTAGACGACGCAGTAGCGCTCCGTCCGCTCCATGAGCTTCGCGAGCTGCTCTTCCGGCGCGTCCGAGGCGAGCTCGAAGCGGAGCCGGATCGACGCGAACCCGACGGGAGCCTCGCGGTCGACGCCGAGCGTGCCCCGGAAGTCCAGGTCGCCCTCGGCGTGGATGCTCCCCGAGACGTCGACCTCCATCGACGTCGCAACCGAGCGGAGCGTGACCCCGGCGCAGGCGACGAGCGCCTCGAGCAGCATGTCGCCCGAGCAGGCGAGCGCGCCGCTGCCGCCGGTGGCGGGGTGGAGGCCCGCCTCGACGAGGGCGCGGCCGGTCTCGACCTTGCAGGCGATCTTCTCCTCGTCGAGCTTGCCCTGCGCGCGCAGCGTGACGACGGCGGCCGCAGGCTGCTCGCGGTAGCGCTCCTTGAGGGGTGCCTGCAGTGCCTGCAGCTCGGCCCGGTCCACGCCCCGCATCCTAGAGACCTGATCAGCGACGACGGCGGTGCGGAAGAATGACGGGGTGGCTGACCGGGTCGCACTCGTCACCGGCGCGAACACCGGCATCGGGCTCGCGATCGCCGAGCGGCTTCTCGCCGACGGCTGGAGGCTCGGCTACGCAACCCAGGACAACGCAGAACGGCACGAGGGACCGCTCGTCGAGCTGCGGGAGCGGCACGGCGACGAGCGCATCCACTGGATCTGGGGCAACATCGCCGACCCGGACGTCCCCGAGCGGCTCGTGGCCGAGACCGTGGAGAAGCTCGGCCGGCTCGACGCGCTCGTCAACAACGCGGGCCTCTCGACCGCGAAGCCGTTCCTCGAGCTCACGGTCGAGGACTTCGATCTCACGTTCGACGTCGACGTGCGCGGCAGCTTCCTCGCCGCGCAGGCGGCAGCGCGGCGGATGAAGGAGCAGGGCGGGGGGTCGATCGTGAACATCACGTCCGTCCACGAGCACATCCCGCGTCCCGCCTTCTCCGTGTACGCGGCGGCGAAGGCGGCGCTCGGGATGCTGAGCCGCAACCTCGCGCTCGAGCTCGCCGAGCACGGGATCCGCGTCAACTCCGTCGCGCCGGGCGTGATTGCGACCCCCCGCAACGAGGCGGACGCGGAGCGCCTCGACCCGGAGGTGCCGCTCGGCCGTCCCGGCAAGCCGGAGGAGGTCGCCGCCCTCGTCGCCTGGCTCTGCTCGGACGAGGCCACGTACGTCACGGGCTCGAGCTACGTCATCGACGGCGGCATGATCCAGCAGGTCGTCAGCATCCCCGCCTGAATCTCTCGAGAGACGAGTGGCGTAGGTTCTCCAGAACAGTCGTCGAGCCAGGGGAGGACTGTCATGGGCGAAGCGAAGCGAGTGCTCGAACAGGCGATCGAGCATTGGAACGCCGGCGATCGCGAGGCGTGGGCCAGGCTCTATGCGGACGATGTCGTCTACGAGGCGGAGGCCAGCGGATCCGAAGCGCGTAGAGGGCGAGAACCCGGCAAGACCGGCGAGCGCCTACTGTCCCGTCTCGAGCCAAACGACGAGCCCTAGCAACCCGCAGGCCAGCTGGTTAGCCGGCCAGTCCTTCAGGGTGTCGCGCTCAAACCGACGCCGTCCCCGAACCAGTCGCAGGAGGCCGCGCACCTGCCGAGCGTACTGCTCCGCTCCAAAGGGTCAAGATCTTTGATTGGGCCGGTGTTCCGGATTGACCCCCGAGGGCTTTGGGACTCGACGCTTCAGCTCACCATGAGAGAGAGCAGCCAGCCAACGTAGAACGTCGCGACTAGCCCACCGAGTACGACGAGAACCCTTGGAGGCAAGGGGGTGAGGCTGAAGAGGAAGATCGCGAGACTCAGAAACGCCGGGACGAACGGGAAGACGCTCGGATAACGGGGGATCAGGGAGCAAGTCGCGGGAGTGTGGGTGGTGTTTTCCGCGTTGCAGCCGAGAGTGCCCCAAAAGAGTGCGGCGTACGACAGGCAAAGTGTCGCGAGCGCCACGCCGAGTCCCAGTCCTGGATGCCTACGAGCCTCGATGTGCAACTGATCGGTCGCGGTCGGGTCGAGCCTTAGACCGGAAAGGCGACGCTCGCCGCCTGGGCCGGTGTTCCGGAATGACCCCTGAGCGGCTCGGTTAGCTCGCTGTCTCTTGGAGGGTGGCGAGCCGTTCGCGGACGCGGCGGGCGAGCGGGACGATCCCCTTGCGTTCGTAACGGTCGAGCGCCTCCTGCCACGCGGTGATTGCATCCTCGCGGCGGCCGCCGGCCTCCAGCACCTCGGCGAGATCCCACCACCCGTCTCCTTGCCACGCGAGACTGTCGGTCTGCTCCAGCCTTGCCACCGCCTCCCGGGCGAGACGTTCCGCCTCCGAGTGCTCGCCGCGATGCGCGAGAACGCGCGCCTGTACTTGCCGCCAGGCTAGCGCCCGCTCCCACGCCTCGACGAGCTGCCGGAGCTCCCGCTCTCGCCCGACGAACCGGGACGCATGCGACCGCTCGGCCACTTCGCGGACCGAAAGGAGCGTGTAGGCGGCGACCGGTTCGCTTTTCCCCTTCAGCTCCAGCAGCCGCTCCTCGCCGACCTCGACCGCATCCCCGACGAGCGCGAGCGTCTCCGCGCCGATCAGCATCTCCCCCGGGCTCCGCCGCCTGCTCCAAGCGCGCCGCAACGTTGACCGCGTCCCCCGTCGCGAGCCGCTCCTCGGTTCCGGTCAGCACCTCGCCCGTGTTGACACCGATCCGGCCCTCGACCCCGAGCTCCGGTAACGCGTCCCGCATCTCGACCGCGGCCCGGCACGCGCGGAGCGCATCATCCTCGTGCGCGACCGGCACCCCGAACACCACCATCACCGCGTCGCCGATGAACTTCTCCACCGAGCCACCGTGCGACTCGACGATCCCCTTCATGCGCTCGAAGTAGCGGGCCAGTAGTTCCTGCAACGCCTCCGGATCGACCGACTCGCCGAGCGCCGTCGAGCCGACCACGTCGCAGAACACCACCGTCACGACCTTCCGGTGCGCGCTGATCGTCATCAGTCGAGGCTAGAGCATCGACACCGGCGCGCCTAGCCATTCCAGGTGTGTAGGCAGGCTCGCGAGGGCCAGCGTGCTCACGCCTGATCCCTTGCTAGCGGCGCGCGACCCAGATTCCCGTGCCCGCGGCGCCAACGGCCGCTGCGGCGCCCGCGACCGTCCACGCGAGGCCGTGGTCCGGCGGCACCGCCGACAGGGCGACGACGAGGCCCGCGGCGACGAGACCCGCGAATGCGAGAGCGGCGATCGCACCGCCACGCCGCCATGCGAGCGCCGCGTCCGCGCGTATCGGCAACCGCTCGTCGAGCGACCACGCCGCAAGCTCGGCGCAGAGGAGGAGCAGGACGGCGACGAGCGGCGCCGTCGCCTCCACCCGGTGCTCGACGTGGACGACGAAGGCGACGTACGTCGCGCCGCCGAGCCAGAGCGATGCGCCCAGCCCCCAGCCGCCGTGGACCAGGGCGACGACGAGGAGCAGGACTCCCACCCCGGCGACAGGAGCGAGCACCAGGGCCGTCGATCCGGCGCGGGCGAGAGCGTCGGCGAGCACGCCGCCGTATGCGGCGACCGCTCCCACTGCGGGTGCTACGCGGGCCGGGCGAGGTGCCTGAATGCGTTCACCTCCTCGAGCGGGGCCGCGAGCGGGACGCCCTCGCGCCAGGTGACGACGGGCACGCCGACCTGCTCGTAGCGCCAGCGCAACGCCTCGCGCGAGAGCCTCCAGAGCCGGTGGGCGAGCTGGGTGGACGACTCGGGATCCGGCTCGAGGAGCTCGAGCGGGGAGACCTCGACTACGATCAGGTCATAGCCCCGGGCGCGCAGGTCGAGCAGCGCGGCGGCAGTGCGCTCGTCGAGCAGCGGCGTGATCGCGAGCACGAGCGCCTTCGGCGGCAGCGTCCGAGGCGGCAGCACGTCGACGCCGCGCAGCGCATAGCTGTGGACGATGTCGCTCGCCAGCAGCGTGTCCACGATCGCGTACAGCTGCCGCGCGCCCGACTCCGGCACGAGCCACGAGAGGAAGCCGCCGAAGCCGACGAGGCCGACGCGGTCCTTCCGCTCGAGGTAGCCGTGCGCGAGGGTCGCGGCGGCGCGCACCGCGCGGTCGTTGGTGCTGCGTCCCTCGGAGCGAACCTCGGCGAACGTGTCGAGGAAGAGGACGACGTCGGTGTTCCGCTCGGGGTACTGCTCGTTCACCCACAGCGAGCCGCGCAGCGCGGTCGCGCGCCAGTTGACGCGCCGGATGCGGTCGCCGGGCTGCCACTCGCGGAGGTCGGCGAACTCGATCCCCTCGCCGCGGACCCGCGAGACCTGGTTCCCCGCGAAGACCTGCGTCTCGAGCGGCGCCACGAGCGACCGAAGCGTCTCCTCCCTCGGGTAGACACGCAGCGAGTGCGCGTCGCCGGCCGATCCCTCCCACGAGCGGACGCCCAACAGGTCGCGGCCGCGGACGAGCAACGGGCCGATCGAGAACGCGCCCCAGCGCTCGCACCGCAGCTTCAGCTCGACCGTCCGCTCGCGGCCGGCGCGCAGCAGGAGCGCCCGCGCCGTCCCGCCCTCCGCGGTCAGCTCCGGCGGGAGGGGGAGCAGCAGCTCGAAGCGCTCGACGGTGCGCGGCGAGGAGAGCTCGATCGTCGCCTGCACCTCGTCCCCCTCGAGCGCGCGGTCGCGGTCGAGCGACAGCCGGACGGAGACCTCCGGCTCGCGTCCCACGACGGCCGCGAGGAGCGCGAGCAGGAACGGAGCTGCCAGCGCGACCGGCTCGACCCGGCCGAAGGCGAGACCGGCCACGAGCCCGCCGGCGGCGAGCGAGGCGTAGACCGTGAGGCGCGACGAGGTGAGGCCGGTCACGCCTCGGCGGCGCGCGAGAGGTCCTCCGCCGGCGGGGTCGGCACCGTCTCGAGCGCCTCCTGCACGACGTCCTCTCCGCGAAGCCGCTGCACCCAGAGCTCCGGCCGCACCATCAGCCGGTGCGCGAGCGCCGGCACCGCCACGGCCTTCACGTCCTCGGGCGTGACGAAGTCGCGGCCCGCGAGCGCGGCCTTCGCACGTGAGAGCTTTAGCAGCGCGATGCTGCCGCGCGGGCTCGCGCCGACCGCCAGCCGCTGCGAGTCGCGGGTCGCAGCAACGAGGTCGACGACGTAGCCCTCGATCGCCTCCGAGACGTGCACCTGCTCGAGCGCGCGCTGCAGCTCCACGAGCGTCGGCGCGTCGATCACCGGCTCGAGCTCGACCTCGTCGACGCCACGCTCGAGCCGGCGCTCGAGCATCTCGATCTCGTCCTCGCGCTCCGGATAGCCGATCGCGATGCGCACGAGGAACCGGTCGAGCTGCGCCTCGGGCAACGGATACGTCCCCTCGTACTCGATCGGGTTCTGCGTCGCGAGCACGAGGAACGGCGGCTCGAGCCGGTGCGTCGTGTTCTCGATCGTCACCTGGCGCTCCTGCATCGCCTCGAGCAGCGCCGCCTGGGTCTTCGGCGGGGCGCGGTTGATCTCGTCGGCGAGGAGGAGGTTGGCGAAGACGGGACCCGGGCGGAAGACGAACTCGGTCGTCCGCTGGTCGAAGATCTGCGAGCCGGTGACGTCCCCAGGCATGAGATCCGGCGTGAACTGGATGCGCGCGAAGCGGAGGGACGTCGCCTGCGCGAAGGAGCGCGCGATCAGCGTCTTCGCGAGTCCCGGGTAGTCCTCGAGCAGCACGTGGCCGTCGCTCAGGAGCGCGAGCAGGATGAGCTCGAGCGGCCCGCGCTTGCCGACGATCGCCTTCTCCACCTCGGCGAGCACCTGCTCGGCGCGCCGCCGCAGCTCGGCAAGGGCGGTCACAGCGACTCGATCCGCTCGATCAGCGCGGCGGCGCGTTCGCGCGGCACTCCCGGCGCAAAGCGGTCGGCGGGCTCCGGCCGGTCGGGGCGCAACAGCTCCCACGCATCTGCGCCGAGCAGCGACTCGGCCCCCTCGGGCCGCCGGTCGAGCTCGATCCCGTGACGCGAGGCCAGCCGTGCCGATGCCGCTGCGCGCAGGAGCGGCAGGAGCCGGTGATGCGCGCTGCCCGCGCTCGCAATGCCGAGCTCGAGGTCGCGCTCCATGCGCAGGAGCTCGACCGGTGGCGGATTCGCCGGAGCACGGCCGCGCAGCTCGGCCTCGAACCGCCCGGCCCGCGGCTGCCCGGGCCCGCGGGAGTGCCGGATGAGCACGACGAGCGCGATCGCCGCGACGAGAACGACCCAGATCGCGAGGGCGCGCGACGTCGAGAGCGGCCGGATCGCCAGCAGACCCGCGAGCGCAGCCGCGGAGACGAGCACGGGCACCGCCAGCCGACGAACGGGGCTCATGCCAGGGCCGGCTCCGAGGCGCGCAGCTCGTCGCGCACCGCGACCAGCGCGTCCACCGCCTCGTCTCTCATCAACGGCTCCGGCTCATGCTGGCTGAACCTAGCCCATTCGAAGAGGTCGGTGAGCCTGCGGACTGCGGCGGCGCTCGCGTCGAGGGTGAGCAGCGCGCGCTCGACGTACTCGAGCGGCGCCTCGGCCGGCTCCCGCGGGAGCCCGGCAGCGGCGAGGGCCGTCTCCATCCTCGCGTAGGCGGCGATGATCGCCCGGCGCAGGTCGGGGTCGCTCCGCAGGTCGTCGAGGGACTCGTCGAGCGCGGCGGCGAGCACCTCGGGCGCGCTCCGCCGCCACAGCCCGGGGGCCTGCCGCGAGCGCGTCCTCGCAGCTACCACGCCGAGCGCGGCCAGTACCGCGAGGACGACAACGAGCTCCTCCCAGCGGAAGTGGACGTGCTGGGACGTCGCCGGCTGCCGCTGCCGCTTTCCCTTGGGGATTTTGGTGACCGGCGCGGACGGGGGCTGGGCGGCGTGATGGGGATGCAGCAGGCCGAGGATGTTGACGTTGTGCCCGACGAAGGCGAGCAGCGCCGCGATCCCGATCAGGAGGAGCAGGGCGCGGAGCGTCTGGCTGCGGCGGGGCGGGCGCTGATCCGGATCGCGGCGGAAGAAGAAGAGCGCGACGAAGGCGACGAGCACCAGGAGCAGCTCGACGATGACCAGGGTCGTGAAGGCGTAGTCCCAGAACGACACCGGCAGGCCGCTGCTCCTGCCGCTCCCGGAGCCGAGCGGGCGCCCGTGCGCGGCGATCGCGACGACCGCGAGCAGCGCGGTGACGACGAGAGCGAGCGGGACGAGACGACGCCGAACGATGCAGGGAAGTCTCGCAGGACCGACCTTCTACGCTTGGCGCCGTGAGAGTCGAGTCGATCCGGCTCAGGCTGCTGCTCGTCGCGCCACTGCGACTGGTGCTGGGCATCGCCTGGCTGGGAGCGGCTCGTGCCGTGGGAGGCTCGTCCGGCCCGGTGTTCCTGGCCTTCGCGGCCGGAGCGTTCGCGATCGCCTTCCTCGTGCCGAACGACCCGCGGGCCCGCTTCCGGCGCACCGCGCCCGAGTTCGCGGAGCTTCCCCCGGACGCAACCGTCGCGCCGGCCTGGCTCCACGTCCTGCACGCGTCCCTGCCGAGCACGGTCGGCGTGGCGACCCTCGCGGCCGTCACGCTTGCGTTCGAGCCGACGCTCACCGCGCTGCTCGCGGGAGTTTTGGCCGGCCTCGGGCTGACGGCCCTGTTCAGGGCGTACGGGATGGACGGCGGGCTCTACGTCGACCCGCGGCGGGGCGCGCTCTTCCGCAAGAAGGCCGGCGCTACCTGACGACGATCACGACGCGGAAGCTCCGCGTCGTGCACGCCGGGCAGGTCGGTCTCCCGGTCGCGCGGATCGTGGCCCGGCCGCGCCTTCGCGCGTCGATCGTCCACTCGCGGAAGCCGGGGTCGGTGAAGTACTCGACGGGCGTCAGCTCCACCACCTTCGTGCTCACGCGAGGATCGCTCCACTGCCAGCGGCTCGAGAGCCTCAGCGTGGCGGTGTCGCCCTTCGCCAGCCGGAACGTCTTGCCGGCGCTGCACTCGGTGATCTGATGCGGCGTAGCCGACGAGGCACCCACGGCTGTGACGGCCACGAAGGCGACGGCGGCGAGGAGCGGCGGGATGCGGCTCATGGTCCGATGGTAGGCGCCCGGAGGGCCGGCTCGCACCGGCCCTCCGAGTCCATTCCTCCGGTCGTCCTCAGCTCCCGGGAAGCACGGCGTCGTCGACCGTTCCCTGCTTGCCGAACACCTGGAGCTCGGACACGTGCACCTCGTTCGCACGGATGGTCGCGAGGCAGTCCGAGTTGTTGTTCGGGTCGCTGTCCTGGTCGCCGACGTAGGACGGCTGGCCGGTGCACTGGTTCGCGTCGACGACGAGCTTCACGTGCGTCGCCGGCGACGCTGCCCCCGCGTCGAAGTACCGGAGCGTCATGTCCGGGGTCACGGGCCGCGGGTTCACCGACGGGAACGCATCGGCCCGGGACATGACGATTCGCGTCCAGCCCGCGTCGATCGAGCCGTCGCAGGTCGGGTTGGCCTTCTTCGCCGCGGTGCAGGCGTACACCTCGAACGAGCGCAGCGCGGTGAACCGGCTGTTGCCCGGCACGAGGAGGGTGGACACGCCGACGGTGCCGATCGAGACCGGCTTGCCGAGCGCCACGACCACCCAGCGGCCTGCGACCGGCGCCCCGGTCTGGCCGTCGTTCGTCGCCTCGGTGTCGTCGATCAGGTTGCCGAGGTCGGCATTCGTGCCGAGCGTGTCGCCGGCGATTGTCGCACCCTGCGCCGCCGACGCCTCGTTCGGCTCGAAGTGGATCGTGACGTCGTGCGTCTGGCCCGGCGTCAGGTTCCTGAGGCTGAACCGGACGAAGCCGTAGCCGGGTGCGACTGCGACGAAGTTGTACGCCTGCCACCGCTGCCCCGCCGGTCCCGTCGGGATCAGCGAGCCCGGGCCGTTCGGCGCGAGCTGCGCGGTGTTGTCGAGGTTCCCCGTGGCGTCGTCATCCGGAGTCGCCACGGTCGCGGGGTCGGTGTCGGCGACCTGCGTCGCCCGTGCCTCGTAGTCCCCGACGTAGATCTTCGCGTTCACCGGCTGGGCGCTGCCGCCCGTGCCGGTGGTGGCGAAGAAGTTGACCGTCGCGTTGTTCGCGACCGGGGAGGAGAAGTCGGGCACCGGATCCGTGTCGGAGCTGTCGACCGTGCTCTGGTGCTCGCCGAAGCCGCGCATCGCAAAGCCCTGCCAGAGCAGGTCCTCGTCCGCGCCGCCGAAGCGGGCGAGATCGGCCGCGAGCATGGCGTCGCGCGCATCGATCATCGTCGGCTCCCGCGGCATCATCACCATCGCGTCGTAGTAGTCCTGGATCCACCGGCGATCGCCCGGGCACTGGTCCGGGGCGATCTGACCGCGGGCGCAGGCGACGTCGGTGGCGGCTCCGGGCGACGGGAAGCGCGTGAGCAGCAGGTCGCGGAGGTCCATCTGGACCGCGACCCAGAGCTCGCCGTCCGCGTGCACCTCGGGGCCGACGTTGTCGAACCCGAAGTCGCCGTAATTCAGCGGATCGGTGTCGGGGTTCCGGCCCGGCTTCGGGAACGCTCCGCCCATCGGCCGCCCCGCGAGGAAGTCCCGGATCCCGTTGTACGGGTTGCCCGTGGCGTACGCGCCCACCGTGTAGTGGTCGGATCCCGTCGGGAGCGGGAGGTGCAGCTCGTTGAAGGCGGCGAGCGCGTCGAAGTCGCCGAACGCCTCGCCCATCGCCCCGGCGGCGAAGCCCCGCCGGGAACCCTCGCCCTTGCCGATCATGCGGTTCTCGATCAGGTGTCCGTACTCGTGCCCGAACACGCTGAAGTCGTAGGCACCGTCGACGCACGGCGCGTAGAACGACGCGGCGAGCGGCTGCCAGAGGAACTGGTTCGTCGTGGGATGGAGGCCGTCGCGGCCGGTGCTCATGTTCGCGTTGTCGCGCGAGTTCCGGGGCGGAGCGGCTCCCGACTGGGCGTTGCCCAGCAGCCCGTCGTCGCCGAGCGGCGCCGCGGCCAGGTCTCCGGGCGTCGGCGACGGATCGATCGACGTGACGCCGTTGTTGTACTGCTGGGCGTTCCAGTGGCCCTCGTCGAAGCCGAGGTAGTACGCCCAGTCGTGCATGACGTTGTGGCCGACGAACAGGGAGACGGTGGACGCCTCGATGTCGTTGCCGAGCGGGTTGGTGCCGTCGACGTTGGCCGGGTTGCAGCCCGCCGTGTACCAGGCGTCCGTGAAGGCCGGCTGGTAGTCGCGGGTCGCGCTCGTGTCACGGACGAGCGCCGGGTTGCCGTAGGCACCGTGGCTTCCCGTCCAGACCTGGGCGTCGTCGACGTTGTTGCCCGTCGTCTGCGTCGTCCCGAGGTCGGTGCCCGCGACGTCGAGCTGGACGTCCCACGGGAACTTCGAGGCGACGCCGCCCGGATAGGCCGTCGTGCCCGGGTCGTCGCTCGCGACGACGTCGCAGCCCGACGTCGCCGTCCAGCAGAAGAGCGAGCGGCCGTCCGTGGTCGGGTAGTTCCACGGGAAGGCGTTCATCGGGTTGTACGGCATCGAATGCCGGGGCGCGAGCCAGGTCGGGTTGTCGGTGAGGTAGTCGACCTGGTTCTGGCGGTAGAGGAGGCTGCCGGTGCTCGCGTCGACGACGACCTCGTAGCTCTGGAGGTCTCCGCCGGTGCCGGTCGTGACGGTCGCGTCGTACGCGGCGCGGGCGCCGTGCGACGGAGTCGCGAAGACGGCCTTTCGGACGTTCTGCGCCTGCGAGAGCCCGCTCACGCCGAGCATCGTCGAACCGGCCTTCGTCGACTGCGCCGTCACGTTGACGACGGATTTGTCCACGCCGACCTCGTGCGCCGCCGCGCTCCACGCGGTGGCGGGAGCGAGGCCGAAGGAGCCGGTCGTCGTCGTGGATCCACCGGCGAGGCTGGACGACGCGTACACGATGTTCCAGTGCGCGCGCTTCGAGCCTACGAGCGCGACCGTCACCGCGCCGTCGGTGGACGCCACGCCGTCCACGACCTGCTTGAACACGATCGCGTAGTCGTTGGTGGTGCCGACGAAGGGCTGCGCCGTGACGGCCACGAGGCTCGAGGTCGAGTCGAGGCCGAAGAGCGCCCTGTTCGACTCGATCCACTTGCGCGCGGCAGAAACGGCGTCGGGTGCGTGCACGCCCTTCGTGACGTAGCGGCCTTCGTTGCTGATCGACGCTGCGACCCCGAACCGGTTCCAGTCGACCTTCGCGCCGAGCGCATGCGCGGCGGCGAGCTGCGCGGCGGACGGCGCCACGGAGGCGCGGGAATCGAAGTTCGGGAGCGGCGTCGGTGTCTGCCCCTCGATGTCGACGACCGCGCGGCCGGCGGACGGGAACGCCAGCGCGAAGCACGCCAAGATCGCGAGGACGACAACAGAGAGCTGTCCGCGCAAAGGCGGACGCTTGACCTGCGTCATGATCTCCCCCCTCATGGGTTGTGCGGCCGCGGGACACTAAACGATCGGGCTCGAGAGCGCCGTCTCGGGCCGGCGCTAAGCTCGACCTCCCGTGCCCGAAGCGCCGTTCGTCCACCTCCACGTCCACTCCGAGTACTCGATCCTCGACGGCGCCTGCCGGATCCCGGACCTCGCGAAGCGCGCCGCCGAGCTCGAGATGCCCGCCGTCTCGCTCACCGATCACGGCTCGCTCGCCGGCGCGGTCGACCTCTACAAGGCGGCCCGGAACGAGGGGGTCAAGCCCGTCCTCGGCTGCGAGGTCTACGTCGCCGACGACCGGCACGTGCAGCAGAAGGGGTACGCCCACCTGACGCTGCTGGCCGAGACGAACGAGGGCTACGGGAACCTGATCAAGCTCTCCTCCCTCGGCTACCTCGAGGGCTACTACTACAAGCCGCGCGTCGACTGGGAGCTGCTCGAGCGCCACCGCGGAGGCCTGATCGCGCTCTCGGGCTGCCTCTCGGGCCGCGTCTGCAAGGCGCTCGAGGAGAACCGGCCGACCGACGCCGAGGCCGAGCTCGACCGGCTCGAGCAGCTCTTCGGACGCGACCAGATCTACGTCGAGCTCCAGAACGCGCATCTCGAGGTCCAGCAGCGGATCAACCCCGAGCTCGCGGCGCTCGCCGAGAAGCGCGGGCTGCCGCTCGTCGCCACCGGCGACGTCCATTACCTCCGGCACGAGGACGCGCGCGCCCACGAGGCGCTGCTCTGCATCCAGTCCGGGGACTCGCTCAAGAACCCGAACCGCTGGCGCTTCGAGACCGACCACTTCTACTTCAAGACGCCGGAGGAGATGGCCGGCGACTTCCCGGGCCACGAGGAGGCGCTGCGCCGCACGCTCGAGGTCGCCGAGCGCTGCAACGTCGAGATCGAGCTCGGCCGGATCCTGCTCCCGAAGTTCGACACGCCCGAGGGCCGCGACGCCTTCGAGTACCTCGTCGAGCTCGTCGAGACCGGAGCCGCGAAGCGCTACGGCACCGTGGCCCCGGAGCTGCGCGAGCGTCTCCAGTTCGAGCTGAAGACGATTAAGGAGATGGGCTTCTCGGACTACTTCCTGATCGTCGCCGACCTCATCGCCTTCGCCCGGCGGAACGGGGTCAGCGTCGGCCCCGGGCGCGGCTCGTCCGCCGGCAGCCTCGTCGCATACTGCCTCGAGATCACCGACGTCGACCCGATCGTGTACGGCCTGCTGTTCGAGCGCATGCTCAATCCGGGGCGCAAGTCGATGCCGGACATGGATCTCGACTTCGCCGTGGAGGGCCGCGAGCGCGTCATCAACTACGCCCGCGAGAAGTACGGGCGCGACCGGGTTGCCCAGATCATCACCTTCGGGACGATGGCCGCCCGGGCGGCCGTCCGCGACGCCGGTCGCGTGCTCGAGCATCCCTACGGCGTCGTCGACCGGATCGCCAAGCTCATTCCGGAAGGTCCCGGCCAGATGCTCGCGGACTGCCTGAAGCCGGGCGGGGAGCTGAAGCAGGCGTACGACGCGGATCCCGTCGCGAGGGAGATCGTCGACCTTGCGAGGCCGCTCGAGGGTCTGACCCGACAGGACGGGATCCACGCCGCCGCCGTCGTGATCGGCGCCGAGCCGCTCACGAACCTCGTCCCGGTGCAGCAGAAGGGAGCCGACCAGGAGGTCGTGACGCAGTTCTCCGGCACGGTGATCGAGACGATCGGGCTGCTGAAGATCGACTTCCTCGGGCTGCGCAACCTCGACGTCATCGACAAGGCCTGTCAGCTCGCGGGCGTCGCCGAAATCGGCTCGATCCCGCTCGACGACCGGAAGACGTACGAGATGCTCGCGCGTGGCGAGGCGATCGGCGTCTTCCAGTTCGAGGGGTCGGGAATGCGCGAAGCGTTGCGGCAGGTGAAGCCGACGAACTTCGAGGATCTGATCGCCCTCGTCGCGCTCTACCGGCCGGGGCCGATGCGGTACATCCCGGACTACGCGCGCCGCAAGAACCGCCAGGAGCAGGTCACCTACCCCGACGCCCGGCTGAAGGCGATCACCGCGGCGACGTACGGCATCTGCATCTACCAGGAGCAGTACATGGAGATCGCGAAGCAGATCGCCGGCTTCTCGCCCGCCGAGGCCGACGACCTGCGCAAGGCGATCGGCAAGAAGATCCACTCGCTCATGGCGTCCC
>JAICSH010000062.1 GCA_025936995.1 Thermoleophilia bacterium
GCCGCGGAACGGGCGGGTCACGGGAGGCTCGATCGAGGTCGGCGGACGCGACGTGCTCGCGCTGCGCGGCGAGGCGCTCCGCAGGTACCGGCGCGACGACGTGTCGATGGTGTACCAGAACCCGGGCAGCGCGATGAACCCCTCGCTGCGCATCGGCCGCCAGCTGGCCGAGGTGTTCCGGCTGCGCGGGGCGAGCCGGACGGAAGCGCGTGAGCGGTCGACCGCGGCGCTCCGCGAGGTACACATCGCGGATCCCGACTCGGTGCTGCGGCGCTACCCGCACCAGCTTTCAGGCGGCATGCAGCAACGCGTCGTGATCGCGATGGCACTCGCGACGAACCCCGGCCTGCTGATCCTCGACGAGCCGACGACGGGGCTCGACGCGACCGTCGAGGCTGAGGTGCTCGAGCTGATCGGCGAGCTGCAGCAGCGGCACTCGACCTCGGTCCTGTTCATCAGCCACAACCTGGGCGTCATCCGCAAGATGTGCGAGCGCGTCGGCGTCCTCTACGCCGGCGAGCTCGTGGAGGAGGGACCGACCGAGACGATCCTCAACGACCCGCGCCATCCGTATACGATCGGGCTCCTCCGCTGCATCCCGCGCGGCGGCCTGCGGAAGGATCGCGGCAGGCTCGACACGATCCCCGGTTTCCTGCCGCCGATCGGCGCCGACCTGCCCGGGTGCGTCTACGTCCACCGCTGCGCGCTCGCCGAACAGATTTGCCACGACAAGAAGCCACCCGACTACGACGTCGGCCGCGAGCATTCGAGCCGCTGCCACTTCCACGCCCGCGCGCAGGAGCTGCCGCGGGCGACGGCCGACGCCCCTGTCGTGACGGCGATCGAGCGGGGCGGCGAGCCGCTGCTCCAGCTGGACGACCTGACGAAGACCTTTCGCCAGGAGGGTCACGACATCAAGGCGCTCGGAGGCGTCTCCGCGGTGCTCTGGCCCGGCGAGACACTCGGCCTCGTCGGAGAGTCGGGAAGCGGCAAGACGACGCTCGCGCGCACGCTGCTCGGCATCGTCGAGTCGACCGCGGGGTCTGTGAAGGTCGACGGTCGCTTGCTCCCGGCGCGACTCCGCGACCGGACGGCGAGCGACGTCGCAGCCCTGCAGATCGTCTTCCAGAATCCCGACTCGGCACTCAACCGGCGCCACACGGTCCGGCGGATGCTGAAGCGGACGCTGGCGAAGCTCGCGAATGTGAACGGCAAGGCGGCCGACGAACGGGCGCAGGATCTCGTCGATGCGGTGCGGCTCCCCGAGCGAGCGCTCTCGGCGCGGCCCATGGGTCTCTCCGGCGGACAGAAACAGCGCGTCGCGATCGCCCGCGCCTTCGCAGGCGAGCCGCGCCTCGTCGTATGCGACGAGCCGACGTCGGCGCTCGACGTGTCGGTGCAGGCGGCGATACTCAACCTGCTCGTCGACCTGCAGGGATCGAATCGGACGAGCTACGTGTTCATCAGCCACGACCTCGGCGTCGTCCGTTACCTGTCGGATCGGATCGCGGTCCTGTACCTCGGCCGGCTGATGGAGCTCGGCCCGGCGGGAACCGTGTTCGACCCGCCACACCATCCGTACACCGAAGCGCTCCTGTCGGCGGTGCCGACGATCGAGGGCGAGCAGAGAACGCGAATCGCGCTTCAAGGCGAGATCCCGTCGGCGGCGAACCCGCCGTCAGGGTGCGTGTTCCACACGCGTTGCCCGCGGTTCCTCGGCGAGATCTGCGTGACGCAGGAGCCGCCGCTGCAGGAGGTCGAGCCCGAGCACGCGATGCGCTGCCACATCCCGGTCGACGAGCTGCGCCGCCTTCAGGCCGCCGAACCGGCGTGAAGATCGACGCGGCGGTGCTCGAGCGGACCGGCGGCCCGCTGCACGTGGCCGAGGTCGAGCTCGCGGCTCCCGGCGCCGGCGAGGTGCTCGTCCGGCTGCACGCGAGCGGCGTCTGCCACTCCGACCTGAACGCCGTCGACGGCACAGCCGAGGCGCGCTGCCCGGTCGTGCTCGGCCACGAAGGTGCGGGCGTCGTCGAGGCGATCGGGCCTGCCGTCACGCGCGTTTCGGTCGGGCAGCACGTGGCGCTCTCGTGGGCGCCGTCGTGCGGTGCGTGCGCGGAGTGCCTGCGTGAGCTGCCGCAGCTCTGCTCGGAGGCGTGGCCGGCGATGGGGGCGGGCGGACTCCTCGACGGCACGTCGCGCCTGTCGCGCGACGGGGAGCCGGTCTATCACTACTCGTTCATCTCCTCCTTCGCCGACGCGGCCGTCGTGCCGGAGCGCTCGTGCGTGCCGATTCCCGACGATGTGCCGTTCGGTGTCGCCGGGCTCGTCGGGTGCGCCGTGACGACGGGCGTCGGCGCGATCTGGCGGACGGCCGGCGTCCGTCCCGGCGACCGGGTCGCCGTGTTCGGCTGCGGCGGCGTCGGGCTGTCGGCGGTGCTTGCTGCGGCCGCCACCGGCGCGGCGACGGTCCTCGCGGTCGACGTCAACCCCGACAAGCTCACCGAGGCCGCCGCGCTCGGCGCC
>JAICSH010000067.1 GCA_025936995.1 Thermoleophilia bacterium
ACTGCTCGAGCAGATGCGCGGCTGGGGCTATCCCGTAGAACGCCTCGACTGAGGCCTCATAGACTCCGCGCAGATGCTCCTCTGCCCGGTCTGCAACCAGGACAACACGGAGACCGCGCGCTTCTGCCAGGCGTGCGGCGCTGCGTTGACGAGCGAGCCGCCGCGCGAGGAGCGCAAGGTCGTGTCCGTACTATTCGCCGACCTCGTCGGTTTCACCTCGCGCGCGGAGCAGCTCGATCCGGAGGACGTCCGCGCCGTGCTCGCGCCGTACTGGGAGCGGTTGCGCAGCGAGCTGGAGAAACGCGGCGGGACGGTGGAGAAGTTCATCGGCGACGCGGTGATGGCGCTCTTCGGCGCGCCGGTCGCGCACGACGACGATCCGCTGCGGGCGGTCGGCGCGGCCCTCGCGATCCGAGACTGGGCACGCGAGGAGGACGACCTGCAGGTGCGCATCGCCGTCAACACCGGCGAGGCGCTCGTCATGCTCGGGGCCCGGCCCGGCGAAGGGGAGGGGATGGCGGCGGGTGACGTCGTCAACACGACGGCACGGCTGCAGACCGCTGCGCCGGTGAACGGCGTGCTCGTCGGCGAGACGACCTACCGCGCGACCCGCGACGTCGTCGAGTACGCGGAGCACGAACCGGTGGTGGCGAAGGGGAAGTCCGATCCGATCCCGGTCTGGGAGGCGGTACAGGTGCGCTCTCGTCTCGGGATGGACGTCGAGCGCCCGGTGTTGCCGCTCGTCGGTCGCACACGCGAGCTCGGGGTGATCGTGGACGCGTTCGAGCGCGCCAGGTCCGAGCGCGAGCCGCAGCTCGTGACGCTCGTCGGCGTTCCCGGCATCGGCAAGTCACGTCTCGTCGGGGCGTTCTTCTCCCAGCTCGAAGGAGCGCCGGATCTCGTGTGGTGGCGGCAAGGCCGTGCGCTGCCCTACGGCGACGGCGTCAGCTTCTGGGCAGTGGCGGAAATGGTGAAGGCGCAAGCGGGGATCGCGGAGAACGATCCGCCTGAGGTCTGCGCCGGGAAACTCCGCGCCAGCGTCGAGCAGCTGGTGGGGGACGACGCGGAGCGCGGCTGGGTGACCGATCATCTGCTTCCGCTCGTCGGCGTCGAGCAACGGAGCGGCGGCGGCGAGAGCGCGCCTGCGTGGCGGGCGTTCTTCGAGAGCCTCGCCGAACGGCGTCCGCTCGTCATGGTCTTCGAGGACATGCACTGGGCCGACGACGGCCTACTCGACTTCATCGACCATCTCGTCGACTGGGCGACGGGGGTTCCGATCCTCGTGATTGCGACGGCGCGGCCGGAGCTGCTCGACCGCCGGCAGGCGTGGGGCGGCGGCAAGCTGAACGTCTCGACGATCGCGCTGACGCCGCTGAGCGACGAGGAGTCTGCGCAGGTCATCCACGGCGTCCTCGACCAGGCCGCCCTGCCTGCCGACACGCAGCGGGCGCTGCTCGAACGAGCCGGCGGGAATCCTCTGTACGCCGAGCAGTTCGCGCGCCTGTACACGGAGCGAGGCTCGGCCGACGACCTGCCGCTGCCCGAGACGGTGCAGGGGTTGATCGCCGCGCGGCTCGATGGCCTCTCGCCGGAGGAGAAGCGGATCGTCCAGGACGCGTCGATCTACGGCAAGGTCTTCTGGGCAGGAGCTGTCGCCGCCGACGAGGACGCGCTGCATTCGCTCGATCGCAAGGGGATCTTGCGGCGTGAGCGCCGCTCGGCTGTCGGCGGTGAAACGCAGTACGTGTTCCGGCACGTG
>JAICSH010000064.1 GCA_025936995.1 Thermoleophilia bacterium
ACGACGTCGCGGAACCCGCGCTCGACGGTCGGCACCGTGACCGAGATCTACGACTATCTGCGCCTCCTCTATGCGCGCGTCGGGCGGCCGCACTGTCCGATCTGCGGCAAGCCGATCGCCGGCCAGAGCCTCGACGCGATCGTCGACCAGGTGCTGAAGCTCGAGGAGGGGACGCGCTTCACGGTCAACGCGCCGGTCGTCCGCGACCGCAAGGGCGAGTACAAGGACGTGTTCGAGGATCTGACGCGCGAGGGCTTCACGCGCGTCAAGGTCGACGGCGAGCAGTACCTCCTCGAGGAGGGCGCGCCCGAGCTCGACAAGAAGTTCAAGCACACGATCGAGGTCGTCGTCGACCGGCTCGTGATGCGCGCCGACCTGCGGCTGCGCCTCACGCAGTCGATCGAGACCGCCGCCGGCCTCGCCGAGGGCCTCGTCGCGGTCGATCTCGTCGAGACCGGCGAGCAGCTCCTCTTCTCCGAGAACTTCGCCTGCCCGGAACACGGCGTCTCGCTACCGGAGCTCCAGCCGCGGATCTTCTCCTTCAATGCGCCGCACGGCGCGTGCCCGCGCTGCACGGGCCTCGGCTCGCAGCAGGAGATCGACCCGGACCTCCTCGTGCCCGATCCGTCGCTCTCGATCGACGACGGCGCGCTCGTGCCGTGGTCGGTCGGCGGCTCCTCCGGCTTCTACGAGGCCGTGATCCAGGCGATCGCCGACCGCTACGAGATCGACACCTCGAAGGCGTGGTCCGAGCTGACCGCGGCGGAGCAGGACCGGTTCCTCAACGGGACGGACGGCGAGAAGATCTACGTCCAGTACCGCAACCGCATGGGGCGGCGGCGCCAGTACATGCTCGCCTTCGACGGGATCGTCGCGAGCCTCCAGCGCCGCTACCGCGAGACCGACTCGTCGCATGCGCGCGAGCGGATCGAGGAGTACATGAGCTTCCGGCCGTGCCCGGTCTGCAAGGGCGCCCGCCTGAAGCCGGAGGTGCTCGCGGTCACGGTCGGCGGCAGGTCGATCCACGAGTTCACACAGCTCTCGGTGACGCGCGCGCTCGGCTTTCTCGACGAGCTCCGGCTGACGCCGACCGAGGAGCTGATCGGGCACCGGATCGTGAAGGAGATCCGCGAGCGGTTGACGTTCCTCGACGACGTCGGCGTCGGCTACCTCACGCTCGACCGCGCCGCCGCGACGCTGTCCGGGGGCGAGGCGCAACGGCTCCGGCTCGCGACGCAGATCGGCTCGCAGCTCGTCGGCGTCCTCTACATCCTCGACGAGCCGTCGATCGGACTCCACCAGCGCGACAACGCGCGGCTCATCGACACGCTCGAGCGGCTGCGCGACCTCGGCAACACCGTGCTCGTCGTCGAGCACGACGAGGAGATGATGCGCCGCTCCGACTGGCTCGTGGACATGGGCCAGGGCGCCGGCCTGCACGGGGGCGAGGTCGTCGCCGAGGGGCCGGCGCGGAAGGTCGAGCGGACGGCGAAGTCGATCACCGGCCAGTTCCTCTCCGGCAAGCGCGCGATCGCGGTGCCCGAGCGGCGGGACGAGGATCGCGGCACGTTCCTCGTGCGCGGGGCCGCGCAGCACAACCTCAAGGACATCGACGTCGAGTTCCCCGTCGGCAAGTTCATCTGCGTCACCGGCGTCTCGGGCTCCGGCAAGTCGACGCTCGTGAACGAGATCGTCTTCAAGGCGCTCGCGAACCGGCTGAACCGGGCGCGCGTGAAGCCCGGCGCGCACGCCGGCGTCGACGGGATCGAGGTCTTCGACAAGGTGATCGAGATCGACCAGAAGCCGATTGGGCGCACGCCTCGCTCGAACCCGGCGACGTACACCGACCTCTTCACGCACATCCGCGAGCTCTACTCGCTGACGCCCGAGGCGAAGGTGCGCGGCTACAAGCCGGGGCGCTTCTCCTTCAACGTGCGCGGCGGGCGCTGCGAGACGTGCAAGGGCGACGGCCAGATCAAGATCGAGATGCACTTCCTGCCCGACGTGTATGTCGCGTGCGAGACGTGCAAGGGCGCGCGCTACAACCGCGAGACGCTCGAGGTGCGCTTCAAGGGGAAGACGATCGCGGACGTGCTCGACATGTCGGTCGAGGAGGCGCTGCAGTTCTTCGCCAAGATTCCCAAGCTGCGTCGCCGACTGCAGACGCTGCACGATGTCGGGCTCGACTACATGACGCTCGGCCAGCCGGCGACGACGTTGTCCGGCGGCGAGGCGCAGCGCGTCAAGCTGGCAGCGGAGCTCTGCAAGGTCGCGACCGGGCGGACGCTCTACATCCTCGACGAGCCGACGACCGGCCTCC
>JAICSH010000049.1 GCA_025936995.1 Thermoleophilia bacterium
CTCGAGGTTGTTCATGTGCCGGATCACCGGATACTCGAGCGTGATCCCGTTTCCGCCGAGGATCGAGCGCGCCGTGCGGGCGACGTCGAGCGCGCCGCGGACGTTGCCCATCTTCCCCATCGAGACGTGTTCCGGCCGGAGCGTGCCTTCGTCCTTCATGCGGCCGAGGTGGAGGGCGACGAGCGCGCCGCGGTTCACCTCGAGGGCCATCTCGGCGAGTTTCTGCTGCGTCAGCTGGTAGCCGGCGATCGGCTTGCCGAAGACGATCCGCTCCTTCGCGTAGTCGAGCGCCGTCTCGAGGCACGTGCGGGCCGAACCGACGACGCCGAAGACGATCCCGAAGCGCGCCTCGTTGAGGCACGAGAGCGGCCCGCGCAGGGAGGAGATCTCGGGGAAGCGGTTCTCCTCGGGGACGCGGACGTCGCGCAGGACGAGCTCCGAGGTGACGGACGCGCGGAGCGAGAGCTTGTGGTGCATGAGCGGCGCCTCGAATCCGGACATGTCCTTCTCGACGAGGAAGCCGTTGATGTCGCCGTCCTCGGTGCGCGCCCAGACGACGGCGACGTCGGCGATCGTGCCGTTCGTGATCCACATCTTCGAGCCGTTGAGGATCCAGTCCGAGCCGTCGCGCCTCGCGGTCGTCCGCATGGAGCCGGGATCGGAGCCGGCGTCGGGCTCGGTCAGCCCGAAGCAGCCGATCTTCTCGCCGGTGTGCATCGCCGGGAGCCACCGCTGCTTCTGCTCCTCGGAGCCCCATTTCCAGATCGCGTACATCGAGAGCGACCCCTGGACCGAGACGAGGCTGCGGATCCCGGCATCGCCGGCTTCGAGCTCCTGGCAGACGAGCCCATACATCACGGAGCTCGCCTCGGGCAGCCCGTAGCCCTCGAGGTGCATCCCGAACAGGCCGAGCCGTGCGAGCTCGGGGAAGAGCTCGCCCGGAAGCTCGCCGCGCTCGAACCATTCGCCGACGTACGGCTTGACCTGCTCCGCGACGAACTGGCGCACCGTGTCGCGGATCGCGCGCTCCTCGTCTGAGAGGAGGGCGTCGAGTGCGAGGAAGTCGCGTGGGTCGAGGTCGGTCTTCTTCGCAGTCGTGGCCACGAGTCAATCGTACGGGTCTATGCGGTTCGCGGTTCGGCGAGTATCGTTGACTGACCAGTCAATCAGGTGCCTGGAGGACTCGATGGTCGCGATCGACGAGAGCACGGCGGCGGGTGTCTCCTTCGCCTTGACCGAGGAGCAGAAGGAGCTGCGCGCCCTCGCACGCGCCTTCGCCGAGCGCGAGATCCGGCCGCGCGAGGCCGAGTGCGACGCCGACATGCGGCATCCCGCCGAGCTGATCGCGCAGGCGCACGAGCTCGGCCTGATGAACCTCCACGTCCCGCCCGAGCACGGCGGCGTCGGCCTCTCGGCGTTCGACGGCCTGCTGGTGGGCGAGGAGCTCTACCGGGGCTGCTCCGGCATCGGCACCTCGATCACGGCGAACGGCCTCGGTGCCGGCCCCGTCATCCTCTTCGGCTCCGCCGAGCAGAAGGCGCGATGGCTGCCGCCGCTCGTCGAGGAGCCGATCCTCTGCTCGTTCGCTCTTTCCGAGCCCGGAGCGGGGTCCGACGTCGCGGCGCTGCGGACGACCGCCGCGCGCGAGGGCGACGACTACGTCCTCAACGGCTCGAAGACGTTCATCACGAACGCGGGCCATGCGGAGTGGACGGTCGTGTTCGCGAAGACGGATCCGGCCGGCGGACGGCGCGGGATCTCGGCCTTCGTCGTCGAGATGAGCTCGCCCGGCGTCACGATCGAGAAGCACCTGGAGAAGATGGGCCAGCGCGCCACCGACACGTCCGCGTTCGCGCTCCAGAACGTCCGCGTGCCGGCCGAGAACCGGCTCGCTGAGGAGGGCGACGGCTTCAAGATCGCGATGGCGACGCTCGACTTCACGCGGCCGGGCACGGCGATCGGCGCGGTCGGCGTGGCGCAGGCGGCGTACGAGCACGCGCTCGAGTACGCGAAGGAGCGCGTGACCTTCGACCTCCCGATCGCGATGCACCAGGCGGTCGGCTTCATGATCGCCGACATGGCGACGGAGATCCAGGCGTCGCGGCTCCTCGGCTGGCAGGCGGCCTGGATGCTCGACAACGGGATGGGCCGCGAGGCCACGCTCTACTCCTCGTTCGCCAAGCGGTTCGCGGCGGATACGGCGATGAAGGTCACGACCGACGCCGTCCAGGTGCTGGGCGGCTACGGCTACATCAAGGAGTACCCGGTCGAGAAGCTCATGCGCGACGCGAAGCTGTTCCAGATCTACGAGGGGACGTCGCAGATCCAGCGGCTCGTGATCGCCCGCGAGATCTTCGCGCCGCGCGGCTAGGCGCTCTCGGCCTCGCGGATCGCGTCAGCGAGCCACCCGGGCACCCGCGTGGGACGCAGCGTGACCGCGTCCACACAGGCGTGCTCGGTCCGGCCGTCCGCGACGGTCTCGTCTCCGCGGACGATCGCGTACTCGTACCGGAAGCGCGCTCCACGCAGCCCGTCGCAGCGCGTGTGGACGACGAGCTCGTCGTCGAACCGCACGGGCAACCGGTAACGGCAGAACGATTCGAGGACGATCGCCTCGACGCCGTGGTCGCGCAGCGCCTGGTAGCCGCCGGCGAACTCGCGCAGGTACTCGACGCGCGCAACCTCGAACCACACGAGGAAGGCGGAGTTGTGCGCGATGCCCTGGGCGTCGGTGTCGGCGAAGCGGACGCGGATCGGGACAGAGAACGTGAAGCCGTCCATCTTCGCTCAGTATCTCCGGGCGGAGCCTGGCGCCGCTCGTCAGCCGAGCAGCGCCGAGACGTAGTCCGAGAGCTCGCGCGGCCCGGCTCCCACCGGGATGTCGACCAGCAGACACTCCGCCCCGGACTCGACCAGTGCCGAACGGATGACTTCCTCGCTTTGCTCGGCCGTCTCCGCCGGCTTCGGCAGCCAGGTGGGCGACAGTGAGGCGCCTGCGGCCAGCTGCCAGCGGTGCAGGATGTCGAGGTCGAACGCCAGGGTCGCGGCGGCAGCGGCAGCGGCGCGGTCCGGCTCGAGGGTGCGAACCGCGAATGCGCCCCGTCCGACACGCCGGAGGAAGAGAGCCTGCCCGAGCCTGGCTGCGTCGGCGACGCCGGAGTCTCCGAACAGCTCCGAGCCGTGCATCCTCCGGCGAACCTGCATCGGGCCTCGCCGCCACAGCAGCGCGTACCACTGGAACCTGTCGACCGGGCCCCTCCCGGCGAGAACCCGACGGCGCAGCTCGCCCTCTCCCTCGAGGCTGTACGCGTAGACCTGGATGCGCCACGGCGAGCGGTAGACCGTGCCCGAGTCGTCCAGCACCGCCAGATCGTCCGCGAGGAACTGCCATCCCCCGCGGTGAGCGAGCTGGAGCATCAACGACGTCTTCCCGATTCCACCCCAGGCGGCGAGGACGACGGCGCGCCCGTCACGCGCGACGGCACTCGCGTGCAGCCAGGTCTGGCGGAGCGGCAACTGCCTGAGCTGGACCGCCGGGATCAGCGCTCCGTACACCACGTCTTTGGCGGCCCGGTCCACCGCCTGCAGATAGTTGATGTCGCGGAGACGGCTGACGAGATCGCGAAGAGCTGCGCGCGGCGCTTCCCTGGCCGAGACTCGGATCAGGGACGCGTCCTTTGCGCTCAGCCCGACGCGGATCAGGCTGCGCTCGACCACGAAGCCGTCGTCCCCGACGACGTGCTCTTCGAGATGAGCGGCCCCTACGAGGTCAGGTACGCCGCCGAGCACGACGCGCAGTTCGCCGCGCTCGGCTCCCGTCGCTTCCGGGAGGTGGGACAACTCGCTCTCGAGGTAGCCGGCCATCGGCGAGGAGCCCTCCAGGGAGACGGCCAGATGCCCGATCTGCCGGCTCACGCCGGTGGCGGATTTCCGCATGTCGAGACCGGCCATGATGGTGTGGTGTCCTTTCTGCTGCGTGCAGGCTCATCATGATCGTGTCACGGCGGAACCCATCCGGAGCTCGCAGGAGGTCGGCCGGCCGTTGAGCGACGCCGGCGCGCAGCTCGCGTCGCTGATCCGGGAGCGGCAGCCGTGCGTCGTCCTCACCGGGGCCGGCATCAGCACCGAATCGGGGATCCCGGACTTCCGCTCCGCGGGCGGCCTCTGGGAGAGGTTCGACCCGCTGGAGCTCGCGCACGTCGAGGCGCTTCGGCGTGATCCCGCCCGCGTCTGGGAGTTCTACGTGCTCCGGCTCGCGGCGCTCGCCGACGCGGAGCCCAACGACGGGCACCGCGCGCTCGCCGGGCTCGAGGAGCGCGGCTGGATTCGCGGGGTCGTGACCCAGAACGTCGACGGCCTGCACCAGCGCGCCGGCTCACGCGAGGTCGTCGAGGTGCACGGCTCGTTGCGTGAAGCGGAGTGCATCCACTGCGGTGTGTGTGTCCCTATGGACGATGCGGTCGCGGCGCTGCCGCTGCCGCCGTGCCCGGAGTGCGGCGAGATCCTGAAGCCGGGCGTCGTGATGTTCGGCGAGCTGCTGCCTGCGGCGGCGATCGAGCGCGCGCAGCGGCTGGCGGCGGAGGCCCGGCTCCTCCTCGTCGTCGGCTCGTCGCTCGAGGTGCATCCTGTTGCGGCGCTGCCGGGCGAGACGCTCGCGTCAGGTGGCGCACTCGCGATCGTCAACCGGGGCGGGACGCCGTGGGACTCCCGCGCCCAGCTCGTGATCGAGGCGGCCGCGGGGGCGACGCTGCGCGCGCTCGCGGATGCACTCGATATCGTCGAGGCCGACCCACCGAGGAGGAGCAATGGCTGAACGGAGACAGGATCTGCTGGGCCGGCTGGCCGACATCAGCGAGGAGGCGATCCAGCGGCTCGCCGACGCGCCCGGCGCCGACCGCGCCCTCCAGGCTCTCAAGGGGCTCGGAGACCGGGTCGACGAGCTTCAGCGGCGCACGAAGGGCTTCGAGGAGCTCGAGAAGCGGCTGAGCACGCTCGAGAAGAGGGTGGACGGGCTGTCCAAGCCGTCGGGCGGAGCCCGGTCAGGTACCCGGGCGCGCGCCGCGAAGAGCACGCCGCCGGTCACGAAGCCCTGACCTCTCCAGCGCGAGGGCGCCGGCCACGGCGACCGTCGCGAGGAGCACGCCGCCGAGGACGTCCGTCGGCGTGTGGAAGCCTGCGAGCTCGAGCAGCACGGCCACCGCCGCGAGCCAGATCGCGAGCAGCGGACGGAGGCGCGGCCACGCGGCGGCGAGGGCGGCGGCGACGATGCCGCTACGGAGCGCGTGCCCGCTCGGCCAGGACGTGTCGAACGCGACGAGGTGCAGGCCGTGCCGGAAGAGGGCCGGGCGCGTCAGCGTCTCCCGGAACGCCACCTCGACCACCATCGCGGCCGCCCAGGCGGCCGGCCACGTCACTGCGGCGGCCGGGCGTCCTCGAGTCCAAAGCGTGGCGGCTGCGATCGCGACCAGCCCGCACGAGACGAGCACCTGCCCCGGCAGGGTCACGATCTCGGCGACCGTAGCCCCGATCCCGTGGAACGAGGCGTGGTAGAGCGGGACGAGCGAGGAGACGAACGTCGGCGCCGGCCCGGGCTTCCCGGCGAAGGGCATCGCGTGCGAGCACGCCCACTGGTCGAGGCTCCTGGCGGCGCCCGAGGCAACGAGCCCGGCGAGCGCGCCGAACGCCGCGGTCGCGGCTAGGGCGACGCTACGCAGCAGGCACCCGGAGCCGGAGCGCCGACGGGACGACCTCGAAGCGTGCGGGCGTCGTCCCGGCAGGCTCGCCGTCCACCTCGAGCGGCAGCGGCTCGGCGGCGTCGATCGACACCGCCGACGATCGCAGCAGCTCGATCTTCGGATGCGAGAGGTACCGGCCGCTGTACAACTTCGGCGACGTCGTGAGGAAGTCGAGCTTCGTGACGTCTCCGATGACGACGACGTCGAAGAGGCCGTCGTCCTGCCGCGCGTCGGGCGCGAGCTTCATGCCACCGGCGTGATAGCGGCCGTTCGCGACGATCACGTCGTGCATGGCGCCCTCGCGCCGCGCGCCGTCGGCCAGCTCGACGACGACGCGCGTGTTCTGCCACGCGACGAACTCGCGGGTGAGGGCGTAGAAGAACGTCACCCTGCCGCCGAGCGCCTTGGTCATCGAGTTCGCCCGCCGCGCGACGGCGCCGCTCATCCCGGCGGAGCCGACGTTGGCGAAGTAGCGGCTCGGGCTGCCGGCGCACTCCACCCGGCCGAGGTCGATAGTCCGCGCCTCGCCGGCGAGCGCGACGCGGACTGCGTCGTCGAAGCGGCTCGGGACGCCGTGCGTGCGGCCGAAGTCCTGGCCCGTCCCGCAGGGGAGCACCGCGATCTCGGTGTCCGTCCCCGCGACGCCGTTCGCGACCTCGTTCACCGTGCCGTCGCCGCCCACCACGACGAGCAGCGCGCCCTGCGCCTCGCGCGCCGCCTGCCCGAGGTGTCCGGGGAACTCGGAGAGGACCTCCTCGCCGGCGAGCCCGAGCTCGGCCGCCCGCCGCTGCAGCTCCGGCCACCGTTTCCCGGTCGCGCCGTTCCCGGAGGCCGGGTTGACGAGGAAGAGGACGCTAATCGGCGGTGACGGTCATGAGCGCGACGCGCGTCATGCGATCGACGGCGGCGCGGAGCTCCTCGTCGGTGATCCGGGTGAAGACGCCCTCGACGACGATGTCCGAGACGGTGAGGAGGCAGCCGCCGTGGATCCCCTGGACCTTGCCGATCCCGCCGAGCGCCGCGACGGTGAAGAGGGCTGCCGCCTCCATCTCGACCGCGAGCACGCCGCGGCTCGACCAGCGCTCGTACTGACCCTCGTTCGGGTTGTAGAAGACGTCGCTCGAGACGATCGGGCCGACGTGCATCGGCTGCTGGAGCTCCTTCGCGGCGTGGACCGCTCCGTGGATGAGCTCCCACGACGCGGTCGGGCAATGCGGCTCGTCGTTGACGAGATGCCGCGCGGTCGCGTCCGCCGGGACGGCCGAGAGCGCCACCACCAGGTCGCCGAGCGCGTGGTGCGGCTGGAGCCCGCCGCACGTTCCGACGCGCATCAGGCGCGTGCAGCCGAGCTGGATCAGCTCCTCGAAGACGATCGTCGCGCCGGGACAGCCCATCCCCGTGCCCTGCACGGACACCGGCTTGCCCTCCCACGTTCCGGTGTAGCCGAGGAGCCCGCGCTCCTCGTTGACCTGCTTCACGTCCTCGAGATACGTGTCGGCGATGTACTTCGCGCGCAGCGGGTCGCCGGGGAGAAGGACGGCGTCGGCGTAGTCGCCGGGCTCGGCTCTGAGGTGAATCGGCATGGGCGCGACTCTAACCGGGTGGAACAATTCGGCCGTGGCGCCAACCGTCTCGCCGACGCTCGACCAGGTGCTCCAGTTCTGCGCCGAGGATCCGGTCGAGCGTGTCTTCCTCGAGGACATCGCTCGGCGCGGGCTCGGCCGTTTCACGGCGGTCGCCGGGACGGCCGGACGCCTCAAGGCGCTCTGTCACGTCGGCGCGAACGTCGTCCCCTCGGGGAGCGGCTGCGCGACGTTCGCCGACGTGGCCGCGCACAGCGGCGCGCGCATGGTGATCGGCGAGGAGCGCGCGGTCGGCGAGTTGTGGGAGGCGGCGGAGCGGCGGATGCCCCGGCCGCGCGACGACCGCCCCGGGCAGCCGGTCTACGCGCTGCGCGAGCCTCCGCCGCCGGGGGAAACGGGGCTCCGGCCGGCAGGCCCGCCAGACCTCGACGTCCTCGTGCCGGCGTGCGCGGAGGCGCACCGCGAGGAGATCGGGATCGATCCGCTCAAGCGCGACGCCGAGGGGTTCCGCTGGCGGACGCGGCAGCAGATCGAGGAGGGCCGCTCGTGGCTCTGGATCGAGGACGGGGTGATCCTCTTCAAGGCCGAGGCGTCGGCGTGGACGCCGTCGGCGGTGCAGCTGCAGCAGGTCTGGGTCGACCCGCAGGCGCGGCGACGCGGCCATGCCGGGCGGGCGCTCTGCGACCTCTGCCGGCTTCTGCTCCAGCAGGTCCCCGCGGTCTGCCTCTTCGTCCGTCCCGAGAACACACCCGCGCTCGCCCTCTACGACTCGATCGGAATGACGCGTGAGCTGACATATCGGTCTCTAGTCTTCTGAGCGGATGGACGAGCTGCGCACCCGGGTCGAGCGCTTCGTCCGCGAGCACGAGCTGATCCCTCCCGGCGGAGAGGTCACCTGCCTCGTGTCGGGCGGCGCCGACTCGACCTGCCTCTGGCACCTCCTCGGCTTGCTCGGCTATCGCGTCTCGGCGCTCCACGTGAACCACAGGCTCCGCGGCGCCGACTCCGACGAGGACGCGCGCTTCTGCGCCGGGGTGCTCGGCGCCGAAGTCGTGGAGCTCGACGGGCGCGGGCTCTCCGAGGCGGCGCTGCGCGACCAGCGACGCTCGGTCGGCCGCGAGCGGCTGCGCGCCACCGGCCACACCGCCTCGGACCAGGTCGAGACGATCCTCTACCGGCTAGTGTCGCGCGGCGCACCGACCGGGATCGCGCCCCGGAGCGGCGACGGGATCGTCCA
Organism: Thermoleophilia bacterium; assembly: GCA_025936995.1. Lineage (GTDB taxonomy): Bacteria > Actinomycetota > Thermoleophilia > Gaiellales > Gaiellaceae > Palsa-739. The sequence goes on from JAICSH010000049.1 coordinate 8,556, forward strand.
TCCAGTCCTGCCGCTCTGGCGCGAGGAGACGGAGGCCTACTGCCGCGACGCCGGGCTCGAGTTCCGCGTCGACGCCTCGAACGCCGGGACGAAGCGCGGGCTCATCCGCGACGAGATCCTGCCGCTGCTTCGCCGCCTCCACCCGGCCGCGGACGAGAACCTCCTGCGCGCGCTCGATACCCGGGCCACGCTGACGCCGGAGCTCGCCGATCTGCTCGCCGCGCCGGTCGGCTCGAAGCGCGTCGACCTCGGCGGTGGCGTCCAGGCCGTGCGCGAGCACGAGCGCCTCTGGCTCGAGCGCGGGCCGGTCGAGCTCGCCGGCGAGATTCGTTGGGGCGAGTGGACTATTCGCTCGGAGCTGCAAGGGCTTAGAGTGCGCGGATGGAGGCCCGGCGACCGGCTGGCAGGTAGGAGGCGCAAGATCCAGGACGTGTTCGTCGACGCGAAGGTGCCCCGCTCGGAGCGCGAGGCGTGGCCGCTCGTCGTGCGGGGCGACGAGGTTGTCGCCGTGCCGGGCATCGTCGAGCACCCGGAGGTGTACGTGCGTAGGCTCGACGGAGCACGTGACCCGGAGCCGCCGGCTTTGCCGGCGGCGGAGGCGCAATAGATTGTCCGCAACTGAGCTCGAACGGGCGGTGACAGAGGTCCTGATCGAGGAGGAGGAGCTCCAGCGCCGCATCGGGGAGCTCGGCGCCGAGATCTCCTCCGACTACGAGGGCCGTGACCTGCTCCTCGTCGGCGTCCTCAAGGGCGCCGTCTTCTTCCTCGCCGACCTGATGCGCCACCTGACGGTGCCGTGCGAGATCGACTTCATGGCGATCTCGAGCTACGGCGCCTCGACCGACTCTTCGGGCGTCGTCCGCATCCTCAAGGATCTCGACATCAACATCGAGGGGCGCGACGTCCTCGTCGTCGAGGACATCATCGACTCCGGCCTGACGCTCTCGTATCTGGTCCGGAATCTCGAGGCGCGCGAGCCGGCGTCGCTCGAGGTGTGTGCGCTCCTGACGAAGCCGGAGCGCCGCGAGATCGACGTTCCGGTGCGCTACACGGGCTTCGAGATCCCGAACCGCTTCGTGATCGGCTACGGGCTCGACTTCGCCGAGCGCTACCGGAATCTCCCGTACGTCGGCGTCCTGGACGAGTCGCTCGTGCTCGGAGGCGCGTAGCCGGCAAGTCCGCGGAGGCGTTACAGGGGCATGTCGCTGGTACCCTCAGGCGGGAGACCCTGTGAATCGCTTCTTCCGTAGCGCTCTCTTCCCGCTCGTCATCATCGCGGCCCTCGTCTGGCTCGCGCTCCAGACGCTCGGGGGACACACTCCGAAGACCAACGCGGCGACCACGTCGGAGGTCTACGGATTCATCCGCGCCAACAACGTCTCCCCCTCCGAGCCGGTCGTCGTCGACCCGAACAAGCAGTCGCTGACGCTCACCACGAGGGACGGCAAGAAGTACGGCGTCCACTACGCGTCGCCGGAGGCCGAGGCGCAGCTCGAGAAGACGATGATCAACAGCAACGTGCCCTTCAACTCGAAGGGCGTCGGCTCGTCCCCGTGGTGGTCGATTCTCACCGGCCTGCTGCCGTTCGTCCTGCTGTTCGGCTTCTGGATCTTCCTCATGAACCAGGTGCAGGGCGGCGGCTCGAAGGTGATGAGCTTCGGCAAGTCGCGCGCGAAGCGGATGACTCCGGACGCGCCGAAGATCGGCTTCAAGGACGTGGCCGGCGTGGACGAGGCCGTCGAGGAGCTCCAGGAGATCAAGGAGTTCCTGGAGAACCCGAAGAAGTTTCAGGCGCTCGGCGCGCGGATCCCGAAGGGCGTCCTCCTCTACGGGCCTCCCGGCACCGGTAAGACGCTGCTCGCGCGCGCAGTCGCAGGCGAGGCGGGCGTCCCGTTCTTCTCCATCTCGGGTTCGGACTTCGTCGAGATGTTCGTCGGCGTCGGCGCGTCACGCGTGCGCGACCTGTTCGAGCAGGCGAAGCAGGCGGCGCCGTGCATCGTCTTCATGGACGAGATCGACGCGGTCGGCC
>JAICSH010000038.1 GCA_025936995.1 Thermoleophilia bacterium
ACGGATAACGGTTTTCGAGACCGCCGCATTCGACCGCTCTGCCACCCCTCCGCGGGTGGGCGCAGAGCCGCGGCGGGCGCTGCGCTAGCGGAGAAGGAGGGATTCGAACCCTCGATGGAGCCATTCAGCCCCATAACGCCTTAGCAGGGCGCCGCCTTCAGCCACTCGGCCACTTCTCCGAAGTCCGGACAGGTTAGCGGAGTGCTAGCCGAAGAAATTCACGGCGGCGACCATCAGCCCGAAGAGGACGATCGACGCGATCGCGAACACGCTCAGCCCCGCCGGGCCGGGAAAGTCCGGCTTGTAGCGCGGCACGAGGAACGACGCTGCGAGCGCGAAGACTATGAAGACGACCGCGACGACGATGAGCCCGACCTCGTGGCCGGTCGAGATCTCTGACCCGAGCACGAGCCGTATTCAAGCAGCCTCGCCGGAGCGGGGTTCCACCAGCCGGATCCGAGGATCGAGCCAGGCGTAGGCGATGTCGACGACCAGGTTGAAGACGATCACGGCGACCGTCGTGACGATGACGATCCCTACCACGAGCGCGCGGTCGTCGTTGAGTGCCGCGGTCACGAGCTCCTGACCGAGGCCGGGGAGGTTGAACACGCTCTCGGTGAAGATCGCGCTGCCGATCGCGAGGCCGAGATCCATGCCGAGGATCGTCACGACCGGGAGCAGGCTGTTGCGCAGGACGTGGTGGACGACGATGCGACGGGTGGAGGCTCCCTTCGCCCGCGCCGTCCGGACGTAGTCCTCGCTCATCGTCGCGAGCACGCTCGCTCGGATCAGGCGGACATAGAGCGCGGCGAAAACGAGCATGAAGGTGAGCCAGGGCAGGACGAGGTGATACGCCCAGCGGCCCGGCCCCGAGCAGGCGCCGGCCTGATGGCTCGGGAAGAAGTTGCAGTAGCTCGCGATCGGCGTCCAGCCGAGCCGGAAGCCCACGACGTACGCGAGGATCAGGCCGGTCCAGACCGCCGGCGCCGAAACGCCCACCAGCGCGAACAGCATCCCGGCCCGGTCGACGAGCGAACGCGGCCACAGGCCCGAGACGACGCCGAGCGGGATTGAGACGAGCAGCCAGAGGATCGCTCCGCCGAGCACCAGGGAGCCGGTGACCGGCGCGTCCTGTCCGATGACCCAGCGAACCGACGCACCGTCGTTGAACGAGTAGCCGAGCGAGGCATGCCGGATGATGTTCCAGACGAAGAGCCCGTACTGCTGGTAGAGCGGCAGATCGAGACCCAGCGAATGCCGGAGGTGCTCGACGAAGCCGGGCGGCGCGGCGTAGGTCGCCTTGTGTCCCGCGCGGTTGCCCGGGATGACGAAGAAGATGAGGAACGTGACGAGCGTCGCCACGAAGAACTGGAAGCACGCCCACAGGAGACGGCGGACCAGGTAGCGCGCCACGTCACCGGAAGGTCTGGTGCGCGACGAGCGCGCCGTGCGCATCGTAGGCGTCGACCGCGGTGACGTGCCGCCGGGCCGTCTGCTCGCGAGCGGGAACGGCGTACGCGAAGAAGCCCGCGCCGATCGGAGCGGACACCCAGATCACGCGCGGGTGGACCGCGCTCCCGTCGCTGAGCCGGATGACGACGTCGCTGACCGCCGGACTGATGGCGTCCCCCGTGATCCAGAGCGGGATGCCGAAGCGGAGCACGGCCCCCGTGCTCAGGGGATGGCCGGCGGTGGAGCAGCCTCCGCCGCCCGCCGGGAGCCAGAGCGAGCAGAAGCCGCCGTTCTTCGCCGGCGCGACCCACAGCGTGAAGACCGTGCCGCGGAAGGTGAACCTCCCGACCTCGCGCGTCTGTCCGCTGACCGCGCGTGGGTTCATGCCCGGAGGGGCCCCGCGGTTCAGAGACGAGAACTGCACCTGCACCGATCGCGGAGCAGGCGGCTGGTTCCAGAACGACAGGACGTCGCGGACGAGCGCCCAGGCCGGAGTCGCCGCCAGAACCGTCGCGACGACGGCGGCGGTCGCGAGGGCGACGACGAGCACGCGCCGCCGGCTGCGGCGCGTCGGCGCTTCCGTGAGCGGAAGGGCGCCGAGCTCGTGCACGCGCGAATCGAGGCCGAGCTCGTCGGCGAGGCGGCGCGCGTCGCCGCGCGAGACCGGGTTCGCCTCGCGAAGCTCGACCAGCTCCGGTGCGGTCAGCATGAGGCTCTCTCCTCGGGTCGCAGTGCCGCGCTTTGAGGCTCAGGGAGCGCAAGCCGCTCGCGGAGCCGGCTGCGAGCGCGGTGGAGCCGGATCCGATAGGCGGTCGCCGAACAGCCGAGAACCCGCGCTGCCTCCGGGCCGGACAGCTCCTCCCAGGCGGTGAGCATCAGAACCTCGCGCTCGCTCTCCGACAGCCCGGCGAGGGCGTCGTGAAGGCGTCGCGACTCGAAGGAATCCGCCGGGCGTTCGGCGCGTCCCGGCGTGTCGGCGGCGGCGACCCGCTCGGCAATGGCCCGCTGCCGTCTCGCCGACCGGTGCTGGCTCAAGAGCGTTCTGCGCGCGACCGCGTAGAGCCACGGGAGCTCACCACGCTCGTCGACGTCGTCCAGCCGGCGCCAGGCGACGAGGAAGGTCTCGGCGACCACATCGGCCGCGTCTTCCCGCGAGGTGCGCCTCAGGGCATAGGCGAACACGGCCGCCGTATGCGCGTCGCACATCCGGCGAAAGCGGTTCTCCCGGTCACGAGCGTCCGCCACCTACCACTTATGACGGAAAATCGCCGACTGTTTCAGGCGCTCGCGAGCAGCCGGGTCTCCTCGCGCCTGCGCCGCTCGCGCACGAGCCACCAGCCGAGGCCTCCGAGCACGAGGATCGGGCTGAGGACGACGAGCGCGTAGAGGACCACGATCCCCTCGAGCGCGAGGAAGCCGGCCGCAGAGCCGAGCAGCCGGTCGAAGCGGCCGCTCCCGTGGTGCGTCGGGCCGACGATGCCGTTCTTGTTCGTCGTCAGCGTGAGCGAGATGTCCGCCGTGGCGCCCGACGCGACCGTGGCGCTGCGGGCCTTCCGCTGCTCCGTGACCGAGTGACGCGCGTTCGCGAGCTTGATCTGGAGCTCGACGCGTTCGGCCGCCGACAGCGACCCGTTCTTGAGCGCCTGCTCGTAGACGGCGATCGCGCGCCGGAGCGAGCCGATCACGTTCGTCCGGTGGGTGAGCTGCTGCTGGAGGTCCTTCGTCGAGACCTGCTGCGAGACGAGCCTCCCCAGGGCGCCGAGCCTCCCGATCGCCGTCTCGGCCTTGCCGACCGGCACGCGGAGCGCGAGGAATGCGTTCCCGTCGCCGCTCCGCGAGCTCTGGTACTGGACGCTCTGCGCGTAGCCGCCGAGCGACGACACGATCTGGGTCGCCTCGTTCGTCGCCTTCGAAAGCGCCGAGTGACTCGATACCTGCACCTGGAGCGAGGCGTCGGCGTGGACGATCCGGTCTTTCGGGATCGTGACGGCGTTGAGATGAGTCGGGAGATAGGCCTTCACTCCAGCATCGGACAGGTTCGTGTTGGGGCGAGGTCTGGCCGGCGTACGGTGCACGCTCTTTGCGCTGCCCTGCGCCGCGACGGTGGTCGCCGGACCAAGCGCTTCTCCCACCACGGCGGCCCCGTGCGACCCCGAACTGACTACACCGTGCACGAGCGCGGCGCCGACGGCGAGCGCAGCGGCGACCGGTACGACGACGAGCACCAGCCGCCGCTTGCCCGACGCCCGGCGACCAGCGCCGGGAGCTCCCTCGAGAACCCGCTGCCGCAGCGACTCGGGCGCGACGGGCGGGTTCGCCCGCAGCTCGGCGACGAGCTCGTCGTAGCCCTCGAAACCGTCAGCTGCGGACATGACTCATCTCCTCTTCCAGTCGCTTCAGCGCCCGGCTGAGCCGGGTCGAGCAAGCCGTGGTGCTGATCCCGAGCACGCGCGCCGCGCTCGGACCGTCGAGCTCGAGCAGCACGCGGAGCGCCACGACCTCGCGCTCGGCCGGTGTCAGCCGCCGCAAGGCGCGGTCGAGCTCCGGCGAGAGGCCCTCCGCGAAGACCGATTCCTCGAGCAGCGCCTCGTCGCGGGTGTACGTCTCCTCCCGCCGCTGCCTGCGAGCCTCGGCCCGGAACCAGTCGACGGCGGTCGAGTGCGCGATGCGGCAGAGCCAGGTGCGCGGCGCGCCGCGGCGCGGGTCGAAGCGGCGCCAGCTCCGAAAGGCGCGCTCGAACGTCTCCGCCGCCAGATCCTCCGCTGCGGCGCGGTCACCGGTGAGGTAGACGAGATAGCGGTAGACGGCATCGAGATGCTCCGCGACGACGTCCGCGAAAGACTGCGCCCCGACGCGACCGGGCGGACGGAGGGCTGCCGGCAGCGCGTTCACAGCTCTCATACGGCGCCGGCACCCCGGATCGTCACACCCGAACCGTAGGGCGCACATACGCTGGGCGCCAATGCGCCGCCTGCTCGTCCTGGTCTCCGCGCTCGTCTGGGTGGACACGATGCTGTTCGCGGCGCTCACCCCGCTCCTCCCCCACTTCGCGCACAACCTCCATCTCTCCAAGGCTGGAGCCGGCGTCCTCGTCGGCGCCTACGCGGCCGGTGCGCTCGTCGGCGGCCTGCCGGGCGGCGTCGCCACGGCACACCTCGGAGCGCGGCGCGCGGTGCTCCTCGGGCTGACGCTCATGGGCCTCGCGAGCCTCGGCTTCGCCTTCGCCCACGGCTTCTGGCCGCTCATCGGCGCGCGGCTGCTGCAGGGAGCTGCGAGTGGCTTCACATGGGCCGGCTCGTTCGCCTGGCTGCTCGCGGCCGCGCCGCGCGAGCGCCGCGGCGAGCTGATCGGGACGGCTCTCGGCGCCGCCGTCTTCGGCGCGCTCTTCGGGCCTGTCGTCGGGGCGGTTGCGGCACTGCTCGGCCGCGCAGCGGTCTTCACCGCGCTCGCCGGTCTCTCCGTCGTGCTCGGGGTCTGGACGCTGCGACTCGACTCGATTCCACCCGAGCCGCCCTCCGTATCGGCCGTCGGCCGCGCGCTCCGCGACTCGCGCTTCGGCGCCGGTCTCGGCCTGATGGCGCTGCCGGCGCTGCTCTGGGGCGTCCTCTCGACGCTCGCGCCGCTCAGGCTGTCCGACGCCGGCTGGGGAGCCGCGGCGATCGGCGCAGTCTGGCTCGTCGGCGCGGCACTCGAGACGGCCGTCTCCCCGCTTGCCGGCCGGGCACTCGACCGGCGCGGCGTCGCGCTCCCGATCCAGGTGTCGCTCGCAGCAGCCGCCGTGCTCTCCGTCGGCCTCGCCTTCGATCCGCGGCCGCTTGTCTACGTGCCGATCCTCGTCGCGGCGAGCGGAGCCTACGGCGCCCTCTTCACTCCGGCATTCGCGTTGATCGCCGAGGGCGCCGACCGGAGCGGGCTGCCGCAGGGGATGGCCTTCGGCCTGATGAACGCGGCCTGGGCGGCGGGTGCCCTGGTCGGCCCGGCGGCGGGAGGAGCGGTGGCCGACGCGTCCGGCGACGTCGTGCCGTTCGCCGTCGCGGCGGCGCTCTGCGCAACGGCGCTGGCGGGGGTGCGGCGCGTGAGGCACCGCACCACCGCCGTCGCCGTCGACTGATCAGACCTCGCGTGTGAGCGGCTCGTCCTCGGTCGCCGCAGGAGCGTCCAGACCCTCCTCCTCCGGGAGCACGACGTCGCCGATCATCTCCTCGATCCGCTCGCGCGGGAGCGCGACGGCCATCGCCCAGAAGTAGATGATCGTGGCGAAGACGGCGACCGCGACCATGTCCCACCAGAGCGGGAAGACCGGGCTCGTCATCGGCCCGAAGTCGCTCAGGTAGACGATTGCGCCCATCCCGACGAGATAGACCGGCAGCCAGCTCGCCGCCCTGAAGTCGAGCTCGGGCGAGCGCGAGTTCCAGTTGAAGAGCCGCGTCGCTGCGAGGATCGCGTAGCCGATGCCGATTGCGATGCCGAGCCGCCAGACCGTGTCCCACCCCGACCAGAGGATGAGCAGGTTCGCGACGACGAACGACACCGGCGCGAGCACGGAACCGAGCGGGGCCCGCCACGGGCGCTCGGCGTGCGGAAGCCGCCGCCGGAAGACACCGAATGCGAGCGGCGCTCCCGCGTACATGAGCACGCTGGCCGCGGTGATCAGGCTGACCAGCGACGTCCAGCTCGGGAACGGCAGGAAGCAGACGCAGCCGACGACGAACGCGGTCAGCAGGCCGAACCATGGGACACTCCGCCGGTCGGTCGACTCGTAGACGGTAGGGAAGTAGCCGTTCCGGCTCAGCCCGTACGAGACGCGCGACGTCGAGGTCGTGTAGATCAGGCCGGTGCCGCCCGGCGAGATGATCGCGTCGGCGTAGAGGATCGCCGCCAGCCATCCGACGCCGACGAGCGTCGCGAGCTGCGCGAACGGCCCCGTCATCGCGGTGTAGGCGCCGTGCGCCCAGCTGTGGCCGATCTGCGAGTGCGGCAGCGCGCCGAGGAAGACGACCTGGAGCGCGATGTAGACGATCGCGCCGATGATCACCGAGTAGATCACCGCGCGAGGGATGTCGCGCTTCGGCCGCGCGCTCTCGCCGGCGAGCTGGTCGGCCTGCTCGAAGCCGAGCAGCGCGAAGATGATCCCGCTCGTCGAGATCGCGCTCAGCACGCCCTTCGCGCCGAACGGGCTGAAGCCGTCCGCGGCCGTGAAGTTGCTCCCGTGGAAGTTGACGATCCCGAGGACGAAGATCGTCAGCAGGGGGATCCCGACCTTCCACCACGTCGCCGCGCTGTTCGCGTGGGCGAGCTTGCGGATGCCGAGGAAGTTGATGGACGTGAAGATCGCCATCAGGATCACTGCGGCGACGATCCCGGGCCCGGTGAGAACGCTCGTGCCGTGGCTCGTCTTCATCCAGCCGCTCGCGAACGAGTAGTGCTGGCCGTACGTGATCATCGCGAGCACCTCGATCGGCGCGACCGTCGCGGCCTGCAGCCACGAGAACCAGCCGAAGGACGCGCCGGCGCCGCCGCCGAAGGCGTAGTGCGGGAAGCGCGCCGTTCCGCCCGCGACCGGCCACATGCCGCCGAGCTCGGCGTGCGTCAGCGCGAGCAGGAAGATCGCGAGCGCGCCGATCACCCACGAGATGATCGCCGCGGGTCCTGCCGCGATGAGAGCCTCCTGGGCGCCGAACAGCCAGCCCGAGCCGATGATCGAGCCGCCGGAGGCCCAGAGCAGGCCGATGAAGCCGATCTCCCGGCGGAGGCCGGTACGTCGTGGAGTGGTTGCGCCGTCCGGGCGGCCGCCGACCCTGGTGGTTTCGGGGGCAGCAGTGTTCATCTTCCCCTCCCGTCGATTTGCCGCTGGAACGACTCAGCCGCGGGAGCGGATACGTCCATGCGGCCGTCGCCCGGGGTGCGCCGCGGCCAGCGGCCGGCCTCGCCGAAGACGACGACGAGGGCAGGCACGAGGACCGAGCGGACGAGGAACGTGTCGAGCAGGATCCCGACCCCCATCGCGAACGCCATTACTGCAAACGGCGTGATCGGGATGATCGCGAGCATCGCGAAGCTCAGCGCGAGGGCGACGCCGGCGACCGTGATCGCGCGGCCGGCGCGCGGCGCCGCGGCCGCGACGGCCTCCTGCAGCGGTCGCCAGTCGGCCTCTTTCCAGACCCTGCCGACGACGAAGATGTTGTAGTCGGAGCCCAGCGAGAGCAGGAGCACCGAGAACGCGACCGGGATGTAGTACGGGAGCCCCGAGTCGTGCAGGATGTTCGTGAAGAAGTAGATCGTGAGGCCGAACGTCGCGGCGAGAGCCGCCGCGCTCGCGAGCAGGAGATAGACCGGTGCGAGCACCGAGCGCAGGAAGAGCAGCAGGAAGACGAAGTTGACGGCGAAGGCGACCGCGATGACGCGCCAGAGCGACGTGTCCGTCGCGTGCACCGTCTCGACTCCGAGCGCCGTCTCCCCGCCCCAGCCGATGCTCGCTTCACCGAGCCCGTAGCGACGGAGCAGACTCGGAAGCGCTCGCTGGAGCCGCTCGAGTTGACGGATCGCTGGCGACTCGGTCGGGTCGCTGTCGAACATGATCGCGTAGCGGGCCGCTCCTCCCCGCGGCGCGAAGGCGCCGCCGAACCGCCGGCCCACAGGCTGGTCACCGGCGCCGACGACGCCGGCGATGTGCGGCTGGCGCTCGAGGGCGGCCTCGAGCCGGTCGAGCGCGGCCCGTCGGTGCTCGATTCCCGGCTCCTGGAGCAGCAGCTCGGTCGGCGCGATGACACCGGGCGCGAAGCCCTGCCCCGCCGCCCGCGCCGACACCGCGACGGGGTTGCTCGACGGCAGCCCCTGCACGAGCTGGAGCCCGAGCGGCAGCCCACCGCGGAGTCCCGACGCGGCGAGGCCGAGGGCGGCCACCGAGACGGCCGCGAGCACGAACGCGACCGGCTTCCTCGTCGCCAGATGCGAGACCTTCTCGCGCCACTCGCGCACCGGCGGCGGCCCCTTCCGGAGTCCCGGCCAGAAGACGGCCGGCCCGAGCAGCCGCAACAGAGCCGGCACGAGCAGCACCGAGACGAGGAGTCCCGTCGCCACGGTGATCGCCATCCCGGGCCCGAAGGAGCGGAAGAAGCCGAGTGTCCCGAGCATCAGCGACGCGACGCCGAAGGAGACGACGGCACCGGCCGTGAGCACGATCGGCGTGTTGAGAACGGTCGACCCGCGCACCGCCTCGCGCGTCGGCATCCCTTCCCGGAATGCCTCCCGCGCGCTCGTGAAGTAGAAGACCGAGTAGTCGGTGACGATCCCGAGCATGAGGGCGACCGCGACGCCCTGCAGCTCGTTCGGCATCGTGAGGTTCGAGTGCGCCTCGATCCAGCCGAGGACGTGCTGCGAGATCAGGAAGGCGAGCCCGGCGCTCAGCACCGTCAGGATCGGGGCAAGCACGGCGCGGAGCGCGATGCCGACGATGAGCACGATGAGCAGGACCGTCGCCCCCTCTGTCCAGTGCAGCCGGCTCGAGAGAAGGTCGAACTGCTCGATGCGCGCCCCCTCGGCGCCCGTCGCCCCGACGACGTCGAGTCGCGGCCCGAGGTATTGCGCGTACCGGCCGGCGTCCGCGAACGCGGTCCCGCCCGCTGTGTCGCCCGGGAAGTAGAGGTACGTGACGATCGTCGTCCCGTGCTCGCGCGAGCCGGGCACGATGCCGAGCGTGTTCAGCACGGGGACGGCGACGATGCCCTGCAATCCCGGCGCCTTGCCCTTGTCCGCTTTCAGCGCCTTCGCCAGTGACGCGCGCTGCACCTGCGCGGAGAGACCGTCGGGATTGCGCTGAACGACGGCGTACGGCGTGGCGACGGGCGCTCCGAACAGCTTCGCCGACTCCCGCTCCACGGCGAGGGCCGCCGGGTGCTTCGGCAGGAGCGCGTCGCTCGTCGCGGTCGGCGCCGACGCGATCGAGGGCAGGTAGCGGTACGCGCCGTACGTCGCTGCGGCGACGACGAGGACGAGGAGCGGCGCGAGCCACACGACGATCGCGCCGTACGCACGCGCGAGACGTCCATGCCGAGGCGGCTTGGGCGGTCGCGCCTCGCCGCCTCGCCGCCGCCCGAGCGGGCGACGCGGTTTCTGCTCGATCACCGATGCACCGGTTCGCGCGGGCGTCGCTGTGCGAGGACTCGGCGTGCCGGGCGGCCGAGACCGAGCCGGCGCAGCTCCGCGGCCGCGAGATCGGCATCGGAAGGGGACGCCTCCGTCCCGTCGTAGCCGAGATCCCGCAGCTCGTGGAACGGCAGATGCGCGAGCGCCCGGTGCGCGAGGAACGCCTCGAGCCCGGGCTCCCCGTCCCACTGCGCGACGGCACGACTCACCGCCTTCCGGTCGCGGCGCCAGCTGATGCGCAGCGGGACATAGAGCGCGAGCAGCGGCACGGTCGGGATGAGCGCGATCGCGATGCCGAAGAGCACAGCGAGCTGGTCGATGGTCGTCGCGGTCGAGGCACCGCTCGCGCGAGCGGTCGCTCCGGCGGCGATCGCCTGTGCGGCGAGGCTCGAGATCCTCCCGCCCACGAAGGGCAGATGCCCGACCGCTGCGAGAGCGTGACCCGTCGAGACGGTCGCCGCGCCGGCCTTGACGACGGTGTTGCTGAGCGTCCGGAGCGCCGCGACCTCGTACGCGGTGTACGCCGCGATCGCGATCCAGAACGCGGCCCAGATGGCGATCGTCACGTTGAGCCACCGCATCGCGCGGGCGGAGAGGAACGCTGGGACAGTCGGCATGGACCCCGTGTTGCCGCCGCACCCGGTTGCCAATCCCGGGCGCGGCGGCGTGACGAGGTCAGCGGCGCGAGCCTGGGCCGTTGGCGCGGCAGCTCTGCTCGAGCAGCTGCGGCTTGCCGGCGGCGGCCTGGGCGTACATGCGCTGCTTGTACTGGTAGCCCCCGTCGTCGGCGAACGCGAGCGTCGGCGTGCCCGCGGACTGCGGCGGGGCGTAGTCCTCCGGCGCTCCGGCGGGAGCGATGACGATGTGATTCGCCATCAGGTCGTCCAGCGCCGCCTGAGCCCGTTGCTCGGCGTCGAGGTCGCCGGAGTGGATCGCGTCGACCCAGTAGCACTCCCAGGCGTCCTGGTCGAGGGAGACGGCGAACGCGCCGCCTGCGCCGCTGCTCGTGACCGAGTTCCGCGGCCAGTTGAGCGGCGGCCAGCTGTAGCCGGGCGGCATCGTGAGCAGGTTCTGCGCAGCCGCGTACTCGGCCTTCACGGTCGGCCCGGCGATGATGTGGCTGAACCAGCCGGAGACCGCGCCGGAGGCGAGCACCCCGCCGACGACGAGCGCGGCGGCGAGGACCAGCACCGGGCGCCGGTAGCTCCGCGGCTTGCGGGCGAGCCGGCGATCGGCCGGTGCGAGCACGATCCGGTCGAAGAGCGCGTCCTCGTCCACCGCGGTCGCGGCCGGGAACGGGTTGGCGGCACGAAGCCTGTTCAGCGTGAGGTCGGTCATGTTCCCTCCACGTCGATCTGGACGAGCGATGCCGGTCGGCGCTCCTCGTCGAGCGCCGCGCGAAGCCTCCGCCGCGCCCGCAGCAGGCGGACGCGGAAGGCCGTCGGCTTGAGCCCGAGCGCGCGGGCGGCCTGCGTCGGCGCCAGGTCCTCCCAGGCGACGAGCAACAGCGCCTCGCGGTCGGCAGGATAGAGCGACCGGAGCGCGCGGTCGAGCTGCGGGTCGAGCTCGTGCAGCTCCGGTGCGGGGACGGACGGCTCGCTGCCGGCCGCGGCAGTGCGGCTCGCGGCGCGCCGCTCGGCGAGCAGGAGGTTGCGAGCGGTGGCGTAGAGCCACGGAAGCGGATCGTCGCGGGGCACGTCGGCGAGCCGCCGCCAGGCGATGCTCATCGCCTCGGCCGCGATGCCGTCAGCGTCGCGCGACCCGCGCCGCCGCGCGTAGGCCGTGACCGCGCCGAGGTGAGCGAAGACCTCGCGGAACCGCTCCTCGGCCGGACGGCGATCGGTGTCGGATGTCATGACCCCATCTGTCGGAAGCGGCCTCGAGCGTTACAGCGCGTCGCACGCCACCCGGCTACAGTAAACGGATCCCGGGCGCGTAGCTCAGCGGGAGAGCACTCGCTTCACACGCGAGGGGTCGCTGGTTCGATCCCAGCCGCGCCCACTCAGAGAAACCGCCGGAGACGGCCGGTTTTTGGTAGAGGAGGGAACGGGGGTTGCCGCGGGAGCGCGCGCGCACCGGCCGTGACGATTTAAGAGGATCGAAGCCGTCCGTTAAGGAACGCGCAAGCTCCGCCGCATAGCGTGCCTGCCCGTGCAGGGTCGACACGTCGCAGCGCTCGCCCTCATCCTCGCCGCGATCCTCCTGCTCCCGGCGGCGGCTGTTGCGAAGCGGCCCCCGAAGGGCGGAGGAGGAGGCGGCAGCAGCGGAGGCGGCACGGTTTCCACGACGAGCACGTACGTCAAGGACTACGCCAACGTCGTCGACGGCGTGGAGCACGACCTGGTTCCGGTCGACGTCCAACCGACGCCGGACGGCGGCGCGGTAACGCTTGCGCTGACGTCCGCTCCCTCGCCGACCGGCGCCGGTACAGGCCCAGGGGTCAGCTGGCTGCTGAAGACGAACGCCGTGGGCGCGCCACAGTGGCAGGAGGAGGTGGGTTGCCTGAGCACGCCGCCCGGCGCCTTCTCCGACGAACTCTCGCTGGAGCTCACGAGCGACGGCGGCTACGTCATAGCCGGCGGCACCATCGGCTGCGGATCCGGTGACGACTGCCCGGCGTTCAGCGGGATCCAGTGCGGCCTGATCGAGAGGATCGACGCTTCCGGGCAACCCGAGTGGGCGCGGGTCTACGACGTCGGCGCAGACGGCACTGAGTTCCACGCGATCGCATCGACGAGCGACGGCGGGTTCGTCGCTGCGGGCAGCGCGACGAACACGAGCCACGACCTCGGTGGCCTCGTCGTCAAGCTCGACGGCTCCGGGAACGTTCAATGGCAGCGCCAGATCGGGCCGACGGGCAGCGACCAGGTCTACCTCCACGACATCCGGCAGACCTCGGACGGCGGCTATGTGAGCGCCGGGCAGCTGCACGACGGCTCGACGACGAGCACCGGCGCGCCGCTGGAATCGGCCCTGGTAGCCAAGCTCGACGCGAACGGGAACGTCTCCTGGCTGCATGCCTACGACAACGTCGGCTCGGGCGGCGGCGTCACCGCCACTGTCCACGCGCTCTCGATCGTGCAGACGGCGGGCGGCGGTTACGCCGTCGGGGGAAACTGGGGTACGCCGACATCGCTGAATCCGAGCGGCGCGCTGTTGCTCCGGCTCACCGCGAACGGCTCGATCCAGTCCCAGACTGCGTACAGCGGCGGCCTGTACTGCCTCGACACCGAAACGTGCACACAGCTCGGGGGTGCGGTGAACTCGCTGCACCAGACCGCCGACGGCGGCTTCGTCCTCGCAGGCGACGCGGATCTGATTCAGGCCGGCGAGCCCGGACTCGTTCCATGGCTGGCGAAGGTCGACGGCAGCGGTGCAATCGTCTGGCAGGAGCAGGACTACCAGGTCACGACCAGCGGTGGAGCGCTCAGCCAGTACTTCGCCGCCTCGGCGCTCAACCCCGTCGGACCGCTCGCCGTCGGTCCCACGGAGAACTACGGCAACGGCCACGACGAGCTGCTCGCCGTCCAGGCCGACGGGAACGGAGCAGTCGGGAACTGCTCGCAGGTGCATCCCGGGTCACCGCTCACCGCGATCGACCCGGGTCTCACCGAGCTCACGCCCGACGTCACGATCTCCGCAACGCCCGTTTCGCAGAGTCCCTCCACCGCACAGACGCTCAGCACGACCACGACGGCGACCCCGGCTCAGTGCTGAGCGTCTAACCGCACACCGGCAGGACTCTGCCGCGCACCTCGCCGAGCTCGACGCCGTTCGCCGCGCGGCCGCGGAGCACGACTTCGTCGCCGTCCTCGAGGAAGCGCTCTCCACGGAAGCGCTCGATCATCGAGCCCTCGGAGCCCGGCTCGGAGCCGGAGATCGTCCCCGACGCCATCAGGTCTCCGGTTCGGAGCGGCGCCCCGTTCGACGTGGCGTGCGCGAGCTGCTGCGGGAGCGTCCAGTAGAGCGTCCGCGCGTTGCCGCGCGACAGCGTCTCGCCGTTCAGCTCCACCTCGAGCGCGACGTCGAGCCCCCAGTCGCGCCCGCCGGCGAGATACGGCAGCGGCGGCGGCTCCTGCAGCGGCGCCTCGACCCGCGCGCCCTCGAGGAGGGCAAGTGGCGTCACCCATGCCGAGATCGAGGTCTGGAACGACTTGCCGAGGTTGGGGCCGAGCGGGACGTACTCCCACGCCTGGATGTCGCGCGCGCTCCAGTCGTTCACGAGCACGACGCCGAAGACGTGGTCGGCGAACGCCTCGACCGGGAGGGCGTCCCCGAGCTTCGTCGGGACGCCGACGACGAAACCGAGCTCGAGCTCGAAGTCGAGCCGCCGGCTCGGGCCGAACGTCGGCGCGTCGTCGTCCGGCGCCTTCCGCTGTCCGCGCGGGCGAACGACGTCCGTGCCGCTGGCGACGACGCTGCCCGCCCGGCCGTGATACGCGACGGGGAGCCATCGCCAGTTCGGCAGGAGCGGCTCCTGATCGGGCCGGAACATCCGCCCGAGGTTCGTGGCGTGCTCGAGCGATGAGTAGAAGTCGACGTAGTCCGCCACCTCGAACGGGAGACGGGCGCGCGCCTCCCGCTCGGGCGTGCGGCGTCCGTCGTGCGCGCGCGCGGCAGCGATCGCGTCCTTCCACCCGGCCGGCCCGGCGGCGAGCAGCTCGTTCAGCGTGGGTCGGGCGAACATGTCGCCAAGGCCGGAGAGGTCGACCACCTCGCCGTCCTCGCACCAGGCGAGTCCGCCCGACTCGAGCGCGCCGAAGCCCGTCACGCGAGGACCCCCAGCCGCTCCAGCTCCTCCACCGGCTCGAAGAACGAGCACGTGCCTACCGAGTGGACGAGCGACGCGCGCACGTCGGCCAGCCGCGAGGGCGGCGCCTCCCGGTCGCGCCAGCGGAACGACTTGGCGTCGAGCGCGAACGCGGGCGGCCTTTCGCGCAGCGCCTCCTCCTCGTCGCCGAAGACCGCAGCCGCGAGGAGGTTGAGGAAGCCGTGCTCACCTACGTCGGTCGGGTACGCATGGTGAAGACCGGCCGTCGCCTTGAAGACGAGCCCGCGCGAACGGCAGCCGCGGATGAAGTCCGCGAGCTCCTCGACCGCCGGGACACGCCGGCCGCCACAGCGGATCTTCGCCCTCAGCCCGCGCGCCGCGACCTCGTCCAGCGGCACGCCTTCGAGATAGACCGCCTCGTCCTGGCGCTCGCCGTCGGAATCGACTACCGCGAGCGCTCGTGCCTCGTCCTGCGGCAGCTCGGCGAGATTCGCAGCGGGCCAGACGAGGCGCCCGAGCAGCCAGGCGTGCTCGCTCTGCCGGGCGCGCCGGTCCTCGTCGAGCGCCTCGACCGGCGACAGGCTCGCGGGCGGGAACGTGGGCGCGTGGTCGAAGAACCTCGTCAGGAGAGCGCGGCGAGCATCGTGAATATCGCCACGGGGGCAGGTTCCTGTCGTGTCGTCCATCGACTACCTTCCGCGAAAGTCTCGAACCTGTCCCCGTGACCTCATTTCCCCGAGGCTACACTCGGGTCGGGCCAGGCCCCGTGCAGTGGGAGCCTGCGAACCGCGTCAGATCCGGGAGGAAGCAGCGCTAAGTAGTTCCTCTCAGGTGTGCGGTGTGCCTGGCCCTCTGCTTGAATCGTCGGGTGGCCGCGCTTTACCGGAAGCACCGACCGCAGAGCTTCGCCGAGGTCGTCGGACAGGAGGCGGTCGTCCGGACGCTGAGCAACGCGATCGGGACCGACGCGGTGCGCCAGGCCTACCTCTTCGCCGGCCCGCGCGGGACCGGCAAGACCTCGATGGCGCGCATCCTCGCCAAGTGCCTCAACTGCGCGCAGGGGCCGACCACCACGCCCGACGGCACGTGCCACGCCTGCCTCGCGATCGCCGCCGGCACCTCCCTCGACGTGATCGAGATGGACGCCGCCTCGCAGCGCGGGATCGACGACATCCGGGAGATCCGCGACCGCGTCGTCCTGCAGCCGGTCGAGGGGCAGTACAAGGTCTACATCCTCGACGAGGCGCACCAGCTCACGGATGCCGCCTGGAACGCGCTCCTGAAGCTGATCGAGGAACCGCCGCCGCACCTCGTCTTCGTCTTCTGCACCACCGACCTCTCGAAGGTGCTCCCGACCGTCCGCTCCCGCTGCCAGACGTTCGTCTTCCAGCGCCCGCGGCTGCAGGAGCTCGTCACGGTCCTGCGCCAGATCGCCGACGCGGAGAAGATCGAGGTTCCCGACCAGGCGCTCGCCCTCGTCGCGCGCAGCGGCCGCGGGGCGTATCGCGACGCGGTGTCGACCCTCGACCAGCTGGCGTCCGCGACCGGTAGCAAGGTCACGGTTCCGGCCGTCCTGGAGCTCCTGGGGGCGGTCGAGGAGGAGGCGCTGTTCCGGATCTGCGACCTCGTGATCGACCGGGACACCGCGGGTGCACTCACGTACGTCGAGGAGCTGTCCGACCGCGGGCAGGATCTCGGCCGGCTCGTCCTCGACCTGATCGAGCACCTCCGCCAGCTCATGCTCGCGCAGCATCTCGGCGAAGCGCCGGAGGCTGCCGCGACGAGCGAGGAGGCGCGGGAACGGCTCCGGGCACAGGCGAACCAGCTCGGTGAGGCGACGGTGCTGCGCCTCGTCGACCTGCTCGCCGTGGCGGTGGACGACATGCGCCAGGGCGGCGACCCTCGCCTGCCGCTGGAGCTCGCGCTCGTCAAGGTGACCAGGCCCGCCAGCGACCTCTCGCGGGAGTCGGTCGCGTTCCGGCTCGAGCGGCTCGAGCAGGGAGCGCCGCCCGCTGTCCCCGCACCGGCTCCTCCCGCGCGCGTGCCCGAGCCGCCTGCCGAGCCGGAGCCCGAGGCGGCTGCCGAGCCGGAGCCCGCTCCGGAGCCCGCGCCCGTCCCCGTGACCGTCGGCGCACCCGCCCTCGAGATCTCGCAGCTCCAGGAGGCGTGGGCGCGCACCGTCCTGCCGGCGGTCGAGGAGCGCGGCGGCATCCCGACGGCATCGCTCCTCCGCGAGGCGCATCCCGCGGAGCTGAGCGGCGACACGCTCACGCTCGAGTTCCCGCCGTCGGCGCAGTTCCACCTCGACCTCGCTCGCGATCCCAAGAACGCCGGTCTGCTCGCCGACGCGCTCTACGACGTCACCGGCCGGCGGCTCGAGCTCGTCTTCGGGCTCGGCGAGGCGCGCGAGGCGCCCGCGGCGGCCGACGAGGAGCCGGCGGGAGAGGAGCGGATTCTGGAACTCCTGAAGGAGACATTCGACGCGCGAGAACGGGAAAGCTAGAGCCATGTCTGGATTCGACATGGACAAGCTCATGCAACAGGCCGCCCAGATGCAGGAGCAGATGCAGCGCATGCAGGACGAGGCGGCGCAGGAGACCGCGCAATCGTCGGTGGGCGGCGGACTCGTCAAGGTGACCGCGAACGGCGCCGGCGAGGTGGTCGCGATCGAGATCTCGCCCGACGCGATCGATCCCGAGGATCCGGAGGCGCTCGCCGACCTCGTCCTCGCAGGAGTGAACGAGGCTCTCCGCTCGGCCCGGGCCGGCGTCGAGGCGAAGGCGCAGCAGATGCTCGGCGACATGGGCCTCGGCGGGATGGGCCTGCCCGGGCTCGGCGGGTGAGCACGCCTCCGCCGCGGCGGAGCGTACGTGGCCGGTACCTCTTCTCGAACTGGCTGTGGGCGCTCCTCGTCCTGGCCCTGATCGGTGTCGTGATCTGGGGCTGGGCCTTCGACTTCAGCCCGCGCTAGATCCCAAGTAACAAGTTGTTACAAGGAAAGACGCGTCCGGTGGGGACGGGTGCAGCCCACTCGAGCGGGCATTTCTTCGCGCTAGTGACAAGTTGTTACAAGGAAAGGCCTGTCCGGAGCGGGCGAGTACCCTCAGGGCGCATGTTCAGCCCCTCCGTCGAGAACCTCGTCGCGCAGCTGACCCGACTGCCCGGGATCGGCAGCCGCACGGCGCAGCGGCTCGCGTTCCACCTCCTCCAGACGCAGAAGGAGGAGGCACTCGCGCTTGCCGGGGCGATCGAGGAGGTGAAGGAGCGCGTCCGCTTCTGCCGCGAATGCGGGAACCTCACCGAGGAAGAGCTGTGCGGGATCTGCCTCGACGCGAGGCGCGACCGCACCACGATCTGCGTCGTGGAACAACCCGTGGACGTCGTCTCGCTCGAGCGGACGGCGGAGTACCGCGGCCTCTACCACGTCCTCGGCGGCGCGCTCTCGCCGCTCGACGGCGTCGAGCCCGAGCACCTGCGGATCGACGAGCTCATGCACCGCGTACAGAGCGACGGCGTGGTCGAGGTCGTCCTCGCCACGAATCCGAACGCGACCGGCGAGGCGACGGCCTCGTACCTCGCGGGCCGGCTGCGCGATCGCGTCCGCGTCACGCGTCTCGCGAGCGGGCTCCCCGTCGGCGGGGACCTCGAGTACGCCGACGAGGTGACGCTCGGCCGTGCGCTCTCCGGCCGCCGGGAGATGTGAGCGTGGCGACGACGCATTACGAATCGGTGCCGGAGGTCGCAGCGGACGAGACGTCCCGCGGCCCCGACCTCGTCGTGATGAAGTTCGGCGGCTCCTCGGTCTCCGACACCGAGAAGATCAAGGAGGTCGCGCGCCGGCTCGTGCGCGCCCGCGAGGCGGGCCGCCGCGTCGTCGGCGTCCTCTCCGCGATGGGCGACACGACCGACGAACTGATCCGGCTCGCCCACGGGATCTCGCCGCGCCCGCATCCGCGCGAGTACGACATGCTCATCTCGGTCGGCGAGCGGATCTCGAACGCGCTCTGCGCGATGGCCGTCCACGACCTCGGCCACGAGGCGATCTCGCTCACCGGCTCGCAGGCGGGGATCGTCACGGACACCGTCCACGGGAAGGCGAAGATCGCCGAGGTGCGCGCCGCGCGGATCCACGACGCGCTCGACGCCGACCGGATCGTCCTCGTCGCAGGCTTTCAGGGCGTCTCGGCCGAGTC